>JAFTGN010000060.1 GCA_017457865.1 Lachnospiraceae bacterium
TCAAGCAAATCGTTCTTTCCCCGTTCTATTCCCATTGTCTGATAGACAGATGGTTTTCTCAAGTCGCAATCTACTAGTGCAACAGAATATCCACTGTCTGCAATGGAAAGTGCCAGATTGACCGCACTGGTGGTTTTTCCTTCTCCCGGAAATGTGCTGCTGACCAATATGACATGTGCATGTCTTTCTTCACAATAATTGAGCAGACGTGTACGAATGGAACGATAAGATTCTTTAAAGCCATAAGACATCCTTTCTTCCGTAAGCAAAATTGGAGGTGTCTCTGCCTTTTCACGTTTTTTAAACCGAATCTGCTCCACTTGTCCAAGACATTCCAGACTGGTTCGGCGTGCAACGGCATCTGTACTAAGGATTGTATTTCTGGTCAATGCATATGCCAAAATGAATGCCAAACCTAAAATACCGCCCAGCAATCCGCCTTTCTTCGCCTGTGCCATCTCACCGGAGCTGTTAGAAGGCTCATCTGGAATCATCGGTACATCAACCACCTTAAAAGAAACCGCACCAACAATCCTCTCTGCTGCCTCCGGAAAATGCTTTACCATAGAGTTCAATGTCTGATACACCACTACCGGATCACTTCCACTTGCAGTCAGTGTCATCATATTGGTACTGCCCAGGGAACTGGCACTCACGTTGACAGGCTCATAGTTCTCCCCCAAATCTTCCTGCACCAAACTTTTTAATGATGTGCTGTTTAGGATATAAGAAAACGAATTCACTACCTGTGCAGTGGTTGTGGCATTTCGATAGACACTGGAATACGCATCCGTCTTGGACTCTACCATATAAATGGCAGATGTCTGGTAAACGGCATGGAAACTTTTGTGTGCTCTTACCCAGTAAAAAGCGCCAAAAATCAATGCCAGTTCAAGTGGAAACCACCAGAATTTCAACAAGCTCTTCCATATGAAATCTATGATCGTCTTTAAATTGACAGTCTGCTCTGTATTTTCATAATCGCTCATCTCAATCCTCCGTTTCACGATGCTGTCTGGCTGAATCACTGCCGTATTTGCCATATTTCCCATACTTTCCATATTTACCATAAGAACCATATACACCGCTACTCTGGATGGCTCCTCCGATTCCTTTTCCTGCAAAATTGTAGATACAGCCCAACAAACGACCATGATGTCTGGATAACATATCAATGGTATCATTGATTTCTCCAACACCAGAACAGTCCTCTCTGATCACCAGCAGAGCTCCATCTGTATATCCAGATACAATTTCCGCATCTGCCACCATAGCAGTGGGGGATGTATCCACTACAATATAATCCATCTTTTCCCGAAGTTGCTTCAATACACGCTGCATCTCTTCTGACATCAAAAGTTCAGCAGACTTCTCATACATCTTATAATTATACAAACAGTTCAGATTACCCTTTTCATACTGGCACATCACTTCTTCTAAAGTGCACTTTTTCAGCAAAACGTCTCCAAATCCATACGTTCCCGGTTCTGCCTCTAAAACTTTATACTGAGCCGGTTTCTTAAAATCCGCATCAATCAGCAATACCCGATCAGATTTCTGGGCCAGGGACAATGCAATATTGGCTGCCACTGTAGATTTTCCTTCATTTTCTTTCACACTGGTGACCATAATCACTTTACAATTACTCTTTTTTGCTTCATATTCTAGCTTTGTACGAATCTTTTTAAAAGATTCTACAAAAGAAAAACTGGTATCAATTCTGTTGATCAAAATACTCTGTTTCTGTACTTTCCCCAGAAACGGAATCTGTTTTTTCAGTTCATCCAGTACCGCTTTGCGCTCTTGATGAACAGTGGCAAATAATGGTGCATCCACCTTTTCCCGAATATCATGCTCCGATTTTACCGTATCCCGCATCAGAGACAATATCACCACACCTACCATTAAAATAGCAAAGGTATAAAAAAATACAGTCTGAAACAATGCTCTGGCACCAGTCTGGTCTATGGCCCGATAAGGAATGGTCGCCGGCTCTAATATCTCCAGTACAAGACCATCCATAAGATAATCTGATACCTGATTATAATTCTTTAAAACAGAATCCAATACCTGAAATGACATTCTTGGAGAATCTGCTGTTACCGTAACCGTCACTACATTCACCGTATCCTGCACTATGGTAGTAATGGTTGCCGGTACTGTAGTTGTCTCCAATCCCAAATCTTCTGCCACGATTTTCTTCAACAGGGAACTGTTCATAATTTCCTGTACCAACGTGGTAATGGAATTGTTTCCACTAATGGAAATACTGCCATCTACTGTAGAAAGCAGCAACGTTGCAGAGGACTGATATTTTGGTTTTACAGTATTTTCCTTAACCGTATACACAACTCCGGCAACAATCATCGAAATCAGAATGACCGTAACCAGATTTCGGATCAAATCCTTTAAAATAATGGACAGGTTGATATGGATACTGCTGCCAATGGTTTCTTCTTCACTGTTATTTTGCTGTGTGTATCCCATCTCTTACTCCTCCACGATTACAAATAATCTGGTCTTGCCAGTCCGTTCTTCTTCATCTGCATACTGATAAATCACCTCATACATGCCCGGAGTGGATAAATCTACATCAGAGAGTACTTTTACATCTTCAAAAGTATCCACTTCCTCCCACTCTCTGCTGTCCGGTACAATCTTCTGCAGCGACTTCAGATAATCTTTCCAGTCAGGCGCTTTGTCTCCCGCCTTCATATAAATCAGATATTCTGACAATTCCAACTTTGGACTTTTTGCATATTCATCTGCGGTCAGATCTAACAACTCTACCATAAAACACTGATTTACCGTCTCCCCACTGGAGTTTGTCACATATACATTTAACGCATGATACGGAGAGGAGCTGTTTGCTTCATAGGAATACAATTTCAGCTTATTGGTAATATCTCCATCCAGACAATCCTCTACCCGTATGCTATTTAGTGCATCAGACAGACTCCATGTCTGATAAATCAGATCTCCTGTTAAGGAAAACCTGGGTGGAACATAATCTGTATATTGGATGGTTCTCGTATACTTGGCCACATTATCACTGTTGTCAAAGGCACCGTATGTAATGGAACGGCTGCCATCAGGAGTAATCTGTGAAAGTTGCTCTATGACAAGGGAATCTGTCACATCCCCATCCACTGCATCTACTGCTGTTACACCTGCAAGAAGCACATCCTCCTCCTCTTCCACACTGATGGTCAACACATCTGTATCACAGGAAATGACAGGCGGCACCCGATCCTGCAGTTTGCGGGTGACCACAGAGGCCAGTCCCACAACCGCCAGCAGACTGAGCAACACGACATATTTCCATATATTAAATCCGAATTGAAACTTTTTCTGTTCTTTTTCTTTTTTCATGGTATTCCCCCGGTTTCGTTATCATTCCTATCCTGATTTATTATATCATAGAACAATTGTAAAAAAAAGAGAAAAACTACTCATATTATTCATACTTTCCAATTATTTTTGTTTTTTTCACAAAACGGTTTATATTTTTGTCCCATCTGGTACCAAATGCCAAACACAAGGACACACAGTCCACATGCCATTCCCAGCCCTGGCAGTCCGTTTGGAACCCATCTCTGCACCAGACTATGGAGCAGCCAGATCTGCACCAGCTTGCTGACAAAGCACAGCAGAGAGGGATGAATTTCACCTGACTCTGGTTGTAAATATTGTACGCTGTTCTGCCATCTTTTTCTCTGTATCACACAGCTGACACAGGCACCACAGGCCATTCCAATCCAGAAACAGTAAGGATGGGCCACTGAAAACAAAAAATACAGTACTGTCCATACCGTCAAACTGACCAGATTCCCAGTCGTCTGGATCCAGCCATATGACCGAATCGACTCTATCCCAGGTTTTACATCCGTCTTTCCCTGCTGAAAAATGGAACATCCTGCGTATCCAAACATGGCACCTGTTCCATTTAAAATTATATCATCCACATCAAATGTGCCGATTCCTGTCTTAAGCTGAATCAGCTCATAACACAATGACAAACCAACACCTGCCACTAATGCAAACAACCACCCAATCCATGGCACACATCCACCCTTATGCATCCCCGCTAAAGTAGATCCAATGAAAATCCCCCATGGACAAAATAACCACACATTCACCAGTAAATTCATCATCAGCCATGGATTTTTCCAGTTCTGTAAAGCCACATACAGATTCTGAAAGGGAATCCAGTTCACCCGAAAAGGCTGGATATTTCCGGATAAAATACGTTGCATACATTCCCTGAAATAAGACCAGGA
>JAFTGN010000061.1 GCA_017457865.1 Lachnospiraceae bacterium
CACCTGATGGGTTTCATAAACCTTCTGCACAATCTCACGTTCCAGGGCATCCAGCTTTTCCACAGAATAGGTATCCGGCACTTCGATATGTACGGAACCGATCAATCTGTCCGGTCCATAATTGTGCAGCACCAGATCATAAGCACCATGTACATCTTCAAACTCCAACAGCGTCTTCTTGACCCCTTTTGCCACGTCACTCTCCACCCGTTCTCCCAGAATCTCTGATAAGGTATCCCGAAGCATCTCAAAACCGGACTTGATGATGATGACAGAAATCACCGCACCCAACCATGCTTCCAGACGCAGCCCCCAGATCAGGTAAATCGCTGCGGCCACAATGGTGGAGGCAGAAATGATGGAATCCAGCGTGGCATCTTCTCCCGATGCAATCAGGGAATTGGAATTTACTTCCTCTCCCACATGTTTTACATATCTGCCCAGCACAATCTTCACCAGCACCGCCACTGTAATGATGATCAGTGCCACTGTAGTATACTCCGGTGTAGTGGGATAGATGATCTTCTTACCCGATTCCACCAGAGAAGTAATCCCTGCATATAACACAATCAGAGAAATGATGGCGGCACTGAGATACTCAATCCGTCCATATCCAAGGGGATGCTTTTTATCCGGTGCCTTCCCTGCCAGCTTTGTTCCAATAATCGTAATCACAGAAGACAGGGCATCACTTAAATTGTTTACCGCATCCAGCACCACTGCAATGGAGTGGGTCAAAACACCCACCACAGCCTTAAAACCTGCCAGAAATACATTGGCCAGAATGCCAATGATACTGGTTTGTATGATCTTTTTGTCACGTTCCATAATGAACCTCCATTCCTCACTGTATCATAACGCTTGAATGTGTGATCTGTTCTTCAATTGTTCTAAATGGTTTCATCTTCTGAGACATTTCATCCCTCCATAAAAACAAAAGGCCCACCATGTTACGCTTGCAGCAAAGCTACCTAGGCTTGGTGGGATCGATTAATCATAGTATACCTTATTGATCAAAAACTTTCAATCATTTTTCTGATTTTTTCATAATTCCCAATTTTATATTTTCTCAATCCTGTTGTTCATCTGGTAGATTTTTCTCTCCTTTTCCTTTATAATAGTAACAGATCAAATCCATCCTTTTTTTCAGCATTGATTTTACAGGATTTGTCCGTTACTTTTTGATTGAACAGGAAAGCGTGAACATATATGAATCCAAATGAAGCACCCATTGGTGTACTTGATTCCGGAGTAGGCGGCATCAGTGTCCTGCGGGAGCTGGTGCGCATCATGCCACGGGAAAATTTTATTTATTACGGAGATTCACTCCATGCCCCTTACGGCACCAAACCTCATGATGAAGTACACCAGTATGTATTGCAGATTGTCGATTATCTTCTCTCTTATCCGGTAAAAGAGATCGTCATCGCCTGCAACACTGCCACCAGCGTATCGGTTCGAACACTGCGCAGCCAGTTTCCGGATTTGCCATTGGTGGGCATCGAGCCGGCCATCAAACCGGCTGCCATACAGCGTCCGGGAAGCCGTGTTCTGGTGATGGCCACCCCTATGACACTGGCAGAAGAGAAATTCGCACGAAATGTCAGCCGTTTTGCAGATCAGGCCACCTTCATTCCCCTGCCCTGTCCCGGACTGATGGAACTGATCGAGGGGGGACATTTAGACGATGCTTTGGTAAGAGATTATCTGACAAAACTGTTGGGACCTTACCTGACCGAACCGGTAGGCGCCATTGTACTGGGTTGTACCCATTATCCATTTGTCCGCCGTCTGGTAGCAGACATTGCAGGAGCGGGCGTGCTGATCGTAGACGGCTCTGCCGGCACAGCCAGAGAAGCCAGAAGACGGTTGGCAGAAGCCGGACTTCTCTATGAGGGAACACGGATCGGTCAGGTCACTTTTTACAACAGCACAGAATCAGAGGAACTGCTGGCGCTGTCTAAGCGGCTCCTGGATATGCCCTATTAGGCAATTGCGAAACGCTTTGAAGCGATCCTAAAACTGTCTGCACATCAGAAATTTTTCAAATAAAAATTTGAATGAAACGTATTGAGTATCACCTTTCCCAAATACCGATACAGTACCAGAAGGGAGAATCATATGAAATTAGCAACTGCTTTGACAGAACGTGCCGATCTGCAGCGACGGCTGTCTGAACTGGAAACAAGACTGAACAACAACGCCAAAATACAGGAAGGAGAGCAGCCGGCAGAAGATCCCACTTCCCTGCTTGCAGAATTAGACGGCATCGTCCTTCGTCTGGAAGAGTTAATCGCTGCCATCAATCTGACCAACAGTACCACCATGTCCGATGGCAGGACACTGACAGAACTGCTGGCACACAGAGACTGTGTGAAGCAGCGTCTGCAGATCATGAGAAGTTTCTTAGACAATGCCAGCCGCAAGATTGACCGGTATTCCAGAACGGAAATCCGCATCGAAAGTACCGTCTCTGTTTCAGATCTGCAAAAAGACGTGGATCGTATCTCCAAAGAACTGCGGGAAGTGGATGAGAAGATTCAGGAACTGAACTGGACCACAGAATTAAAGGAGAGCGAAACGGCATAAAAAGCAGGAGCCAGTAGTTCCTGCCTGCAAATTGTATATCAAACTTGAATGAAAAGTCGGTAATCTGACAGAGTGGACGGGATCTCTCGTGGTTGAGAAGGAACCACACTCCGCATGGCAGTATGTCGGGCGCATACCTGGGTTCGAATCCCTTTTTTTACACTGCACGCCCTGCATGGTTACATGTGCATTTTTACATTGCATGATCACTACCACAACGTCAGCTGTCAGATGAGGGTGGGTACGGGGTATTTTTCATTCAGGTCTGATCACCTGTTTGTCATTTGACGGTGATCAGATCCGATCAATCCATCAATGAAATCCGGTCGATCAGATGCATCCGAAACTGCATGGTACCGGATCGTTCTGTTCTGGTCCGGTCTGCCGCCCATTTCCCGCACTGTCCCATCATGGTACAGGCTGCCGCCACCGCTTCCACAGTAGGGGCACAGCTGACAAATGCTGCAATCAATGCAGAAGACATGCAGCCGGTTCCTGTGATACGGGTCATCATCTCATCCCCTTCCCGGATCCGACAGATGCCATTCCCATCTGAAATCAGATCCACGGCACCGGAAGCCACCACGATACAGCCCAATCTTCTGCTTAGCCCTGTCACTGCTTCTTCTATTTCTGCCTCTGCGTCACAATCCCCACTGCTCACATCCACACCTTTTGTAGTCTGACACCCGGCATACAATGCCTTGATTTCCGATGCATTTCCTCTGATACAGGTGGGTACACACACATTCAGCAGCTCTGCGCATCTGGCCCGCCGATAGGCAATCCCGCCTACCCCTACCGGGTCTAATACAATGGGATGTCCCTGTTCCATGGCCGCCTGCACTGCAATCTTCATGGCCTCAAAATCCTCCATTGCCCCTAAATTGCACAGCAGTGCATCACAACCTTCTGCCACTTCCGCCACTTCTGCCGGATGATGGGCCATCACAGGAGACGCCCCCACCGCCAGCAGCACATTGGCACAATCATTCATGGTCACATAATTGGTAATACAATGTACCAGGGGTTTTTTCTTTCGTACCTCTTTGATGGACACATTCTGCTGCATATGCCATCTCCTTCCTTTTCTATTCTATCACCATTGGCAGATATTTCCGGTTTTCTTCTTCGAGAAATCTCTGAATCCATTCCCGATCGATCAAATTTTCTGTGGCCTCTGCCATGGTGGACTCATCCGCATAGGAATCGAACTCTGCCTGTTTGCTTTCCAGCAAATGTATCATCGCCTCATCCACCGTATCTTCACAGAGCAGATGATGCACCAGTACATTGCGCACCTGTCCCATCCGATACACTCTGGAAATGGCCTGATTGGTAAGGGAGGGTTTGATCTGGGGCTCACAAAAGATCACGATGCTGGCAGACTGGATATTCAGTCCGGTTCCCCCAGCCTGAATCTGGCACACCAGGACACTGCCTTCCGGCGCCTCTGCAAACCGGTCGATCCATGCCTGTCGATCTGCTATGGGAGTATTACCTGTGATGGTACCGATACAAAGTTCTCCCAGAAATTCGCTTACCTTTCGGACGGTCTCACGAAAGAAAGAGTATACCAGCACCTTTCTCCCCTCGTCCATGGCCTCTTTGCACAATTCTTCTAACCGGAGAGCCTTGGAAGACTGCCTCAGATCTTCCTGCAAAAAACCCACCCGTCTCATGGTCGCAAAATTGCCTTCCGCCAGATTCTGCACATACAGTTCTCTATCCGTTTCGGTCATGGCACACCATTGCCGCTTTTCCTCTATGGGCGGCAATTCTTCCAGCACCTGTTCCCGCTGTCTTCTCAGATAGACCGGAGACAACATTTCCCGAAACTGAGGAATCTGGCTCATATAGGCCGCTTTTCTCGCCTGGTCTGCCAGATCCGGCCGGACAAAATCCAATAGCGCACACATCTCTTCCACACGATTCTCCAGTGGAGTTCCTGTCATCATCAAGATACGATCCGACTCATTGTCCAGCGTCCGGATATACCGGGTCCGCTTGGCGTCCGGATTTTTGATATAATGGGCTTCATCAATGACCAGCATGTCAATCTTCATATGATCATTGATCCGATCAATGAGTTTTCCCATGGTTTCATAATTGGTCACTGCCGCCCCGCCCTCTTGCTGCCATTTCAGAAAAGAACCGTCCAATCCGGCGCCATGCAGCAGGCAGACTCCCAGAGAACTGAATTTCCGGATTTCCCTGCACCAATTAATCAGGACACTGGCAGGACACACCACCAGAAAATGGGCATCCGGCGTCTCCTGGTTGATGGCCGTCATAGCCCCAATGGCCTGGATGGTCTTTCCCAGTCCCATCTCATCTCCCAGAAGCACGTTCTTCTGATGGAGAATGTATTTCACGCCAAAGGTCTGATATCCACGCAGATTTCCTTTCAATGCAGTCAGATCTGGTTCTAATGCATCGATCTCTGCCGCCAGCTGGGCCGGAATGCTGCTGTATACCAGGGGACTTGCCAGCTTGCTGCCGGTACATCGTTCCAGCAACGCATAATAATCTGCGCTGTTGCGGCGAAAATCTGCCATGGCCTCCCCTATCCCTGTCTGGATGGCATCTTCATACAATGCCACCAACCGGGTGACCCGCTCCCCAAAAGGACTGTGATAAAAATCCAGAATGTCTTCCAACGCCATAGCCGTGGTTTCTTTGGCCTTTTTTCCGGAAAACACCCAGCGGATCCGGCTACGGATGATCAATCTGGATATGGCTTGCGCCACAAATTCATGAAGTTCCTGCTGCAAGCCTTCCGCATCTGTCCGTACCTGCTCTCCCTTGCGGTATGCCGCAAGGGCGCAGATCAATGCGTCATTCTCCACAGATTTCTCCTCTACAGACATGCGCACAGACAGATGCTCTGCCATATGATTGCCAAATTCCACCAGAATATTTCGGATGGATTCCATCTGCTTCTCTCCAATGCCTTCCACCGATTGCAACTCCCAGTCCGCAGCCTGATCCAGATCTGCCAGTGTGGCATATCCGGCTTCCTGCAAAGCCGATACCCGGATCCCTGCCTTAGAGTTCTTCAATTCCTCTATGGAAATGCGAGACAAAGATTCTTTGGCAGACTTGGCCAGTACCTTCCGGCCGGCTTCCTGAATGGCTTTCTCCTGACGGCTTTGATCGGTCATAAGATATCCAAAAGAAGCATCCAGCGTCTCCAAGGCTTTGACAAGCTGATTCACTTTTTTAAAGTCCAATTTTCCCATTTGATTTTTGCGAAATTCCGCCTCTCCTTCTTTTTTCTATCTTCCTTAAGCAATTGTGAAACAAGGACACCGAACGGGTTTCATCAAAATTTTTATTTAAAAAACACGTTCTCTCTTCGGTTCCATGCTGCGGTATGGTCATGTGCAATTCGTCCCTTTACCTTACACAACCTCCCACAGTCATTTCCGCCATGTCATCTTCAGATGGGTGTCTCTAACTGTCTTTTCAACTGTTCCAGTACACCAGTCTTCTTCATGGTCCAGGTGATGAGGATGGCAATGATGGTGCCCCCCACTGTGCTAATGAGAAATGGAATCACAAAGGTAAACAACCCGGCGGATCCATTACCCATCAAAAGAGCTGCCACCGGATAGGCCAGCATCCCGCCGATCAGACCAGTTCCCACGATCTCACCTGCATAGGCAAACGGAAGCTTCTTGCCATACCGATACAACAAACCTGCCAGCAAGGCACCGCACATACTGCCCGGAAATGCCAGCAAGGTACCAAGTCCCAGACAATTGCGGATCAAACTGGCAATGAATGCTGCTGCCACTGCATAACCGGGACCTAAAAATACAGCACACAACACGTTCACTAAGTGTTGTACCGGTGCGCATTTAGAACCAAATACCGGAAAGGAAAAAAGAGATCCCACTACGGCTACCGCTGCCAAAATGGCAGTCAACGTTAATTTTTTTACATTTGTTTGCTTCATTTGTTTCCTCCATCTGTACCTCTGTGCAACCAAAGGAAACATCTCCGCACCTAACGACACTATAGCGTATCATGCCCTGCTGTGTCAAGACATGCAGGGTCAATGGCATAGGCATGGTGCAGCGGTCCGCTCCCACGTCCCAGATCCAGCATAGCAGCCAATGCGCCTGACAGGTAACATTTGGCCCGTCTGACAGATTCCTCTAACGGATATCCTTTGGCCAGATTGGAGGCAATGGCAGAAGAAAGGGTACAGCCGGTTCCATGGGTGTTTGGATTGTCAATCCGTTGTCCGTAAAACCATTTTTTTGTTCCACCAGAAACCAACAAATCATTGGCATCTTCCAGACAATGGCCGCCTTTTAGCAGCACACTGCAGCCAAACTGCCTTGCCATCTGTTCTGCTGCTGTTTCCATATCCTCTTTTGTCTGAATCTTGTGACCAGAAAGCACTTCTGCTTCCGGAATATTGGGCGTGATCAGGGTTGCCAGAGGCAGTAATTCTGTTTTCATTGTTTCGATGGCCTCTTCCTGGATCAACTTTGATCCGCTAGTGGCCACCATGACAGGGTCTACCACCAGATTGGTGATCTGATACTTTCTTAAGGTTTCTCCGATGACACGGATCAACCCTGCAGAAGGAATCATCCCTGTTTTCACTGCATCCGGGCGGATATCTGTCAAAACACTTTCCAGCTGTTGTTTCAAAAACGCTTCACTCACCTCCATCACATCATTTACGCCGGTTGTATTTTGTGCAGTCAGAGCCGTGATGGCACTCATGGCATATACGCCATGAACCGTCATCGTCTTAATATCTGCCTGAATACCGGCGCCTCCGCTAGAATCACTTCCGGCGATTGTGAATGCTGTGTGTATTTTCATTTTCTATTCCTCCACAACTGCTCCTGCCCATATGAGACAGGAGACCTCATTCATTTTATATAGCGACCTAAGGTGGTGCCCCCAATCTGCCGCTGTGTTTCAAATATTGCTTGTATTTACAGGTACCAGAAAAACCTCATTTATTGCCTGTATTTACAGATACCAGAAAAACTCCATTCCAAATCCACTTTGTCGTTTGTGTTTTTGCCTGCATCACTCAGGATTTTGCTTCCCGAAACCCTGGCAAAAGTTTGGCTCCTGACTCCTTACGTATCTTCTAAATCGCAACCAGTTTTTTTCTGAAGTCTTCTGCCGTCTGTTTGATGTCCGGTGCAGAAAAGATACCGCTGATCACGGCAACGCCTGCAATCTCACATCCAGCCAGTCCTTCCATATTGTCCGCCGTAATGCCGCCGATGGCCACCACCGGAATGGACACGCTGTGGCAGATTTCCTGCAGCAATTCCCGTTTCATGGGCTTTGCATCTGTCTTTGTGGCACTGCCAAACACTGCGCCGCTTCCCAGATAATCTGCCCCTTGCAGCACTGCTTCTTTTGCCTGTTCTACAGTCTTTGCAGTGGCGCCGATGATCTTGTCCTGACCTAAAATGGCTCTTGCCTGTCTGACTGCCAGATCCGACTGTCCTACATGCACACCGTCAGCATCCAGCTCCTTTGCCAATTCCACATAATCGTTGACCAAAAATGGCACGCCATATTGTTTGCAGACTGCCTGGACACTCTTTGCCAGAGGCAGCATCTCCTCATAAGAAAGTTTCTTTTCCCGAAACTGTACCATGGTCACTCCGCCCAAAATCGCCTGCTCCACCTGTTCTGCCAGTGTGTGTCCCTTCAGCCAGCTGCGGTCTGTAATGGCATATAATTTCAATTGTGTTTTATTAAATTTCATATTTCTTCCTTATACAATACCGTAACCGTTCATTACCCTTATAAAATATCAATATACTCTCCTGCCAATGCTTTGTTCATACTGCGCACGGCACAGAACTTGCCACACATACTACAGGTATCGCTATGGTCATCCTCCGGTCTGCGGCTGTCCCGGATGGCTTTTGCCGTCTCCGGATCCAAGGCACAGGCATACTGGGCATCCCAGTCCAAATTCCGTCTGGCATCTGCCATTTTGTCATCTATATCTCGTGCCCCCGGAATACCCTTTGCAATATCCGCTGCATGAGCTGCAATCTTAGAAGCAATAATGCCCTGCCGCACATCCGCTACATTTGGCAGTGCCAGATGCTCTGCCGGTGTCACATAGCACAAAAATGCCGCACCGCTCATAGCCGCCACCGCACCGCCGATGGCCGCTGTAATGTGATCATATCCCGGTGCAATATCGGTGACAAGAGGCCCTAACACATAAAATGGCGCTCCCATGCAAATGGACTTCTGCACCTGCATATTGGCTGCCACCTGATCCAACGGCACATGTCCCGGTCCTTCCACCATCACCTGTACATTGTGTGCCCAGGCACGCTTGGTCAGTTCTCCAAGACGCACCAGTTCCTCGATCTGGCATACATCCGTGGCATCTGCCAGACAGCCGGGACGACAGGCATCTCCCAGAGAAATTGTCACATCATATTCCTCACAGATATCCAAAATCTCATCGTAATACTCATAAAATGGATTTTCCTCTCCGGTCATGCTCATCCACGCAAAAATCAGACTGCCCCCTCTGCTGACAATATTCATCTTCCGCTTATGCTGTCTGATCTGTTCAATGGTCTTTCTGGTGATTCCACAGTGCAGTGTGACAAAGTCCACTCCATCCTGTGCATGGAGACGTACCACATCGATAAAATCTTTTGCAGTCAATGTGGCCAGATCTCTCTGGTAATGAATCACACTGTCATAGACCGGCACCGTTCCCAGCATCACCGGACATTCCCTGACCAGTTTTTGACGGAAGGGTTGTGTATTTCCATGACTGGACAGATCCATAATGGCCTCTGCTCCCAGTTCCACTGCCTGCATCACCTTTTCCATCTCTACATCATAATCTTTACAGTCTCTGGATACCCCCAGATTCACATTGATCTTGGTCCGAAGCATACTGCCAATGCCTTCCGGATTCAGACTGGTGTGATTTTTGTTGGCACAGATGGCCACCTTTCCTTCTGCCACCAACTGTCTCAGTTGTTCCGGTTCCATATGTTCCTTCTGTGCCACAATCTCCATCTGTGGTGTCACAATTCCTTTTCTTGCCGCATCCATCTGCGTGGTATATGGTCTCATATGATCTCCTCCTTGTATCAATTTCAATTTGTATGAGCAGGTTCGTAACTGTTCTGCCTGTTGCTCGTATCCCTCGCCTTACGCTCGGTCAATCCCGATTGTATCATTCATGATTTGATACAATTACTTCCACGGACGTTTATTCTCAGTCCATCCCTGCCGCTTCCAGTGTTCCATATCTTTTGGGTTGAATCCATTTCTCTGCATCAGATGCATAACAAAAAACATGCCTCTGGTTTTTAGTCCAGGTTTTACTTTTCCGTTTCTTTTCATGATTTTCCTGGCTATGACCGTCGTCGCTTTATCAATAGCATGTTTCTTTTTTTCGCTCACACTATTCCAATCTGTTGCTGCAACTCCCTTTCCATATTTATATATCTTAGCAATGCCCCAGAAAAACAAACTATCTGCCATATCTTTATTTGTTGATTTAGTCCCTGCGCCTGCTGCTGTGCATATACATACACCTTGTTTTTTAAACATTGATCCCTCTGGACTATGTACCATCCAACGATATCCGTAATGATCTAAAAATGCTTTCATTGCTCCTGTTGCATGAAATACATACACAGGACTGGCAAGAATAATCACATCGGCTGCATCCATAGCCTCTGTAATTGGCGCAAGTTTTCTGTAATGGGGGCATTTCTTTTCGGTTTTCACAAAACAGTTTGTACATCCCACACAGAACTCGCCAAAATCTCCGGGTAAGAAAAATTCTGTGATTTCTCCTCCAATTTTCTCAGCCAAACTATGTGCAATATGATAAATGGTCATTGTGGTTCATCACATATACTTCTCCACCAACATGATATTTCAGTGTCCCCACATTTTTCTCCAGTATGGTATCATACAAACTGTCTGCTAATAGATATATCCAAGAAGAAATCTTATTCTTTAATTCATCGAAATCAATCCCCTGAAGTTCCATCTCTTTTCGGACAAGCTGAGCAGGTGCATTATATATCTCTGGATCAATCGGGAGATATCTTTTACGCATGACCTCATAAGAAAGTATTTTTCCATTCTCCACATGATGTTCTCTGTGTTCCACCTGAACATAACGTCTTTTCCTATAAAACTCACCTGATGGCAATGAAGCATCAAGCAAAACGGAACCATACTCTCTGATAATCATATCTTCCAAATAGTTCAAAAGTGCTGTTCCTATTCCTTGCCCTTGATATTTTGCTAATACAAATAACCGGGTTAAATGATTTCCCTCCACAGTCCCCATTCCCACCGGTAAATTTCCGCTATAGACAACATAAGTTTTTTCGCCAAAACATCTTTTTCAATACTTTCTGCGTTATGTAATTCCAAAAAAAAGCTACAACTTCTTCAGAATAGTATTTGGGATATATTTCTTTGATTGTGGCCGCCACGATTTCTTCAATTATAGGAACCAATTCTATCTCTGCTATAACAATTTTAAATTTACATATTATTTGTTCACCTCTACAATTCCCAATTGTATCATTCATTATTTGATACAATTACTTCCAAGGACGTTTATTCTCAGTCCATCCCTGTCGCTTCCAGTGTTCCATATCTCTTGGATTGAATCCATTTCTCTTTATCAATTTTCCTCTATAGACACATAAACTACATTTTTGTTCAATTCCTTCAGCTATACAATTTGCAATCTTATCAGCTATCCTTTGTAATTGTTCTTTACTTCTTCATTGATAGCATTTAACTGTAATATGTGGCATTACTGGTTATTCCTTTCATTGAATTCCTTCATCTCCATACCGACAAATCGAGAAATCATCTCTCTATAAAGTGCTTCTACCATGTCTGGATTTGCCCCATATTCTTCTGCTTTTTCTCTTACCTTAGCAATCACCTTCTCAACACGACCAGTATCCTTTACACCTTCTTCATCTTTCTTGAAAGCAGAGGCCTGAACCACATATGTTCCTCTTTCAGCAATAAGCTTTATTATTTCATCATCAATTCTGTCTATATTTTCTCTTACCTGTTCTAAATTTTCGCATTTCATTATTTTGTCCTCCATCAACCTTAAAACAAGGATTTCCCATCCTTACAAATTCCGATTTGTCACTCATATAAAAAGGCAGACATACCAATCCAAAGATACATCTGCCCAATCCGCAATGGAACGATACAGACAGGACTTTTCCCACTGCATACACTACACTGCTTCTGTTCTTATATCTCCCTACGTTGGCATTATCCAAATCAGGTTCCGGGTCTAGACCAATCAGTCTACTCTCAGCAAGCTTCCAGCAAGCTCCCCATTCTCATATCATCAAGTAATTGCAAAACGCCCAGAAACTTTTATCAGTGCAGTCAAGGAAGGCAAATATGGCTTTCAAAAGAACGCTTAAAAAACTTTCCTCAGCGCTGACAAGGGAGGCAAATATGGTTTTGAAAGGCTCTTGAAAACGTCGGTACTTGCTTTTTGGAGCGAATAGCGAACAAAAAGGTTAGTATCCGTTACGTTTTCACTGAAGTGAGAGCGTGCCTGAAAAAACCATATTGCGTACGAAGACAGCGCTTCAAGAAGGCGAGTGCTTGTCTTTGAAAGACATATTGCGTACGAAGACAGCACTCCAAAAAACTTCTTGCGTTTTGCAATTATTTTTAATCCAGTCTCTTGTCGATGACTCTCTTGGTCTTCTTTTCACTTCTTGGCAGGCTGCCCTTTGGCACGGTTTCAATCTCCGGCGTCATATTCACCTTATTCTTAAACCGTACTCTCAGTTCCTCTGCTACCTGCTCTCCATCTGCACCGTCTTCCAGCTCTACTGACACAGTCATCACATCCTTGCCGTTGACATGGTCGATGGTCACCAGATATTCGCTGTACGCTCCCTTGGTATCGCGAATGAATTCCTCTACCTGACTTGGGAACATGTTGACGCCTTTTACCTTGAACATGTCATCGGTACGTCCCATGATAATGTCGATTCGTGGATAACTGCGTCCGCATGGACACTCTCCTGGAATGATACGGGACAGATCGTGGGTACGGAACCGAATCAGCGGTGCTCCTTCTTTCACCAGTGTAGTAATGACGATTTCCCCAATTTCCCCATCCGGCACTGGTTCTCCTGTGACCGGATCTACGATTTCCAGATACAGGAAATCATCCCAGATATGCATACCGGTATCATGGACACAGTTTACACCGATACCTGGTCCATAGATTTCTGTCAGACCGTAAATATCATACAATTCAATGCCCAGAGAGTTGCGGATACGGCTGCGCATCTTTTCGCCCCAACGCTCCGAACCGATCACACCCTTCTTCAGGCGAATCTTTTCCTTCAGACCACGCTTTTCAATCTGCTCCGCCAACAGCAGCGCATAAGAAGAAGTGGCACAGATGACCGTGCTTTCCAAATCCTGCATCATCTGTAACTGCTTTTCTGTATTGCCCGGTCCCATAGGAATGGCCATGGCACCTAACTTTTCACAACCTGCCTGAAATCCGATACCGGCAGTCCATAACCCGTAACCTGGTGTGATCTGAATCCGGTCTTTGTTTGTAATGCCTGCTGTCTCATAGCATCTGGCAAACATGGTGGCCCAGTCGTCTACGTCCTTTGCAGTATACGGAATGATGACCGGTGTGCCTGTGGTACCGGAGGAAGAATGGATTCTGACAATCTCTTCTTCCGGCACTGCCATCAGCCCCAGGGGATACGCCTCTCTCAAATCTTCCTTGCTGCAAAAAGGCAGCTTTTCAAAATCTTCTGCTGTCTGGATGGCATCAATGTCGATGCCTTCGATCCGCTTTCCATAAAAATGCTCGGTCTGCACCAGCCGTTTCAGCTGTGCCTTCACCAGTTCCAACTGTTCTGCACTGATTTTCATCTGTATTTCCTCTCTTTCCTACACTCCTTTTAGGCAATTGCGAAACTATGATACCGAACGCCCTTCATCAAAATTTTTACTAAAAAAACACGCTCTCGCTTCGGTTCCAAGCAGCGGTACTAATATTTTTTTGTCGCTTGGCGCTCAAAAAATAAAGTACCGGCTTTCCACAGAGTTTTTTTAGTGAAAAAATTCTGATGCACAGGCTGTTTTCTTATCTATTCAAAGAGTTTCGCAATTACCTACTATACTCCTTTATAACTCTCCACTGCCAGATCAATGGCCTGTTCATTCATAGTATAAAACTTTGGTTTTACCCCTTTCTTCACAGCCTCTTTCAGTTCTTCCACGGTAATGCCCAGTTTTCCGGAAGCGGCTGCCACTGCCAGCAGAACGATGTTCAATACTTTGACAGAGCCTGCCTGTGCGCAGATGGCATCTCCATCTACTACCACTACCTGTGCTTCTTTTTGCAGATAGTCAATCATTTCTTCTCCGGTATAATGCATGCCTCCTAAAGTGGCGGTTACCGGCTGGACGGCTTTCCGATTGACGATGACCAGACCGTCTTTTTTCAGATAGGCCAGATTTCTGGCTGCCTCTGCCGGCTCGAATCCGATGATCAGGTCTGCCTGTCCCTTTGGAATAATAGAAGAATAAATGCCTGCTCCGGTTCTCACATGGCTGACTACACTGCCTCCCCGCTGTGCCATACCGATGGTTTCCGCAGTTCGTGCTTCACTTCCCTTTGCCATGGCACTGGCTGCGATCAACCTGGAGGCTAAGACAGTTCCCTGACCGCCTACTCCACATAATAAGATACTTTTATTCATGCTGACCTCCCTTTATGGCACCAACCGGACATACCTGACTGCACAGTCCGCATCCGGTACACATGGACGATTCGATTTCCACCTGTCCGCCCCGCACCACGATGGCCGGACAGCCCAGTTCTCTGATACACTTTTTACAGTTGATACATGTTTCACGGTCAATTCTGCATGCGCCATCCGGTTTCACGATGGCAATACAGGGAGACTTGAATATGATGGCCTTTACTCCGGGAAGCGCTGCTGCCTTCTGCACCGCTGCCACAGATGCCTGTAAATCCAGAGGATTCACGGTCTCTACAGAAGTCACTCCGATGGCAGTCAAAATCTTTTCGATGCTGACTTTTTCTACCACATCTCCCATCATGGTCATTCCTGTGCCCGGATGAGGCTGATGACCGGTCATGGCCGTAGTGGAATTGTCCAGTACCACCAGAATAATATCCGTCTGGTTGTATACCGCATTGACCACTCCTGTCATGCCAGAGGCAAAGAAGGTAGAATCTCCAATAAAAGAAAATGCGGTGGTACCGGGTTCTGTCCGTTTCAGTCCCTGGGCAATGGTCACATCTGCCCCCATACACAGACAAGTATCCACCATATCAAGGGGTTTTGCGTTGCCTAATGTATAACATCCAATGTCTCCGCAGAAAAAAGCTCTCTTGCCCTTCATGGCCTGCTTCACTGCATAAAAGGAAGCACGATGTGGACATCCGGCACACAGCACCGGTGGACGCACCGGCATCTGGGGCGGAGTGGATGGTTCTGTTTTCTCTTCTTCCATCTGTAAATAAGCAGCCAGCGCTGACTTTACCAATTCATTGGTATATTCTCCCGCATATGGAAGATTGCCGGTTTCTTTGCCCAGAATCCGTACCTGCTTCCCATATTTTCCACACAGATAGATCAGGTTTCGCTCAATGACAGGATCCAATTCCTCTACCACCAGTACCGTATCCACTTCATTTAAAAACGCTTCTGCCAGCGCTTCCGGAAACGGATGGGGCATGCCTACCTGGAACAGTCGTACCTGCTTCATCAGATCCGTTTCCGGCTGTTCCTTTTCTGCCAAACTACTCTGGAGATTTTCCAGTGCCTCTTTCACATAAGACACACTGACGCCTCCCGTTGCAATGCCCAGTCGCCCGCTGCCCTGTATGGTATTCCATGGATTGTCTTTCTCTCTGGCAATCTGTGCATTTCGCGCTTCTATCTTGATGTGATTTTCCTTAGACAGTCTTGGGAAGATCACCCATCTGCCCGGATCTTTCACAAACCCTTCCCAGGTATGTTCCGGCACGGTCTCCGGCACATCAATGGTGGCACAGGCATGACAGACTCTGGTTGTTGGACGGAACAGCACTGGTGTCTGGTACTGCTCAGAATATAAAAATGCCGCCTGAATCATCTCATATGCTTCTTCCGGAGAAGACGGATCAAATACCGGCAGCTTGGAATACTCTGCAAACTTTCTGGTATCCTGCTCTGTCTGGGAAGAGATGGGACCCGGATCATCTGCCACGACCACGACCATGCCGCCTTTGACCCCGATATATGCCAGACACATGAGAGGATCTGATGCCACATTCAGTCCCACCTGCTTCATGGTCACCATGGTTCTTGCTCCTGCATAGGAAGCACCGGCTGCCACTTCCAAAGCCGCCTTTTCGTTGACAGACCATTCTATATAAATATTGCCATTGTTATTCTTTGCAACTGTTTCCAGTACCTCTGTAGAAGGTGTCCCCGGATAACCGGCCACCACATTCACACCTGCCTGTATGGCGCCTTTGGCAATCGCCTCATTTCCCATCAATAACTGTTTCACGATTTCCTCCAAAATAAATGATTCTTCGTAACTGCCAGTCTCCTCACTGTTACGATTTTGATTAGGTAATTGCGAAACTATATTACCGAACGCCTTTTATCAGAAATTTTATTCAAAAAACACGCTTTCGCTTCGGTTTCACGCAGCGGTACTAATATTTTTTTCGCTTTATGCTCAAAAAATAAAGTACCGGCGTTTCACAAAGTTTTTTGAATGAAAAATTTCTGATATACAGGCTGTTTTC
>JAFTGN010000062.1 GCA_017457865.1 Lachnospiraceae bacterium
AAGGACTCGGTACAGGCGGTTTGCTAGACCTTACCTGATAGGATTTTCCTACTGTATTGTTATCAGCTTACCAAGGCTTGCAGAAAAAAAAATCTTCCGCTCGCCATGGGAAATCAGCTATGCTGATTTCGCAGCTCGCACGTAATGTTTATTATAACGCAAGTTTTAATTCCGTGCAAGTTTTATCCTTTCATTTTTCTTACAATTGCAAATCAGACCAAAAAAATAAACGATTCATATTCCACATAGAATGTTGACATAAATTTTCTATGTACATTTTGCTTATATTATGTTATACTATATTTGCAGAGTTTTCATCGACGCCGTACACGAAACAAGGGAGTGTGCGCACTATGACCAATCAAACAATTCTGGAAAGACAAAATGTATCTGAGGCAACCAAGCACACAAATGAAACAGCTGTCCATACAGCACGGCGGGAATCCTCCCCACTTCTGGGACTGCTGAACACACTGCTTTCTTCTAAGATGGACTATCAGCAGAAAGCACAGATTTTACAGAATGATTATGAGATTCCTATGGTACAAGACTTAACAGAGGAGGTGACACACATGGCTCATATCCTTCACGAAATCGGCTTGCAATACGCCGAGAAAGCATATGCAGAAGGCACAGCATATGGTCGGACAGAAGGCATTGCGCAAGGGACACAGACGACCCTTACCAATTCCATTCGCAACCTGATGACGGCACTGCATTTTTCCACAAAACAGGCAATGGATGTATTGCAGGTTCCGGAGGCAGAACGTCCACTTTATGAAGATCTTTTGCAAAAGCAGGCGCAGGAACTGCGTTCTGAGGAACCGAATGTAATGAAATAATCAAAATCACTTTCATAACTTCTAACATATAGTGTGCATGCTCTCAGACTGTTGACATAATTTTTTCGTATACATTCTGGTCATATTATGTTATACTGTATTTGCAGAGCTTTCATCGATGCCGTACACAAAACAAAGGAGTGTGCGCACTATGACCAATCACACAATTTTCGACACATTATACAGTGCCGGTCAGAAGTCCGCTTATGACACTGCCTGCAAGCAGCTGTTATCCGAGCGTATCATTCTGGCATGGATTCTGAAACATTGTGTCAAAGAGTTTCACGACTGCGATGTCTCAGACATTGCCAGACAGTACATCGAAGGAACCCCTCAGGTTTCTGAACTGTCTCTCCTGCCCAATGCCTCTTCTTCCAAGATTCAAGGCATTGGCAACGAGGATACCAGCCTCCACGAAGGCACTGTCACTTATGACATCCGCTTTCTGGCTTCTGTTCCCTCTTCTGAAGAGAAGATCACTATGATCATCAATGTAGAGGCGCAGAATAACTTTTACCCGGGCTACCCGCTCATCAAACGGGCACTATACTACTGCTGCCGGATGATTTCCTCCCAGTACGGCACGGAATTTACCGGAAGCCAGTATGGCAGGCTGCGAAAGGTATACTCCATCTGGCTCTGTACCAATCCACCGACCACACGGCAGAACAGCATCACCACCTATTCCGTTCAGGAAACGCCACTGATCGGACAGGTACAGGAAACACCTGACTTCTACGACCTGATCTCTGTGGTGATGGTATGTCTGG
>JAFTGN010000063.1 GCA_017457865.1 Lachnospiraceae bacterium
AAAAAATGTCACGAATCATGAAAAAAGAAAATCTGGTATTTTTATTGATACCGTGCATACAGGTGTTTGCCTGCGTGCAATACATAGATGGATTTGACAGAGTGATCAGTTACTTGCTGTATATTCTGGTCAATGTTGTCGTGACGATCCTGATGTATCGTGGGATAGAACTGTTTGGTGCAAGGTATGACCTGAAGCGATGGCAGACAAGTGTGTGTTTGATTCTTGGGTTGGTGGTGGTCGATCAGGTCATAAAAGGGGTGCTGCAATATACGGGATTTGAGTCCAGGGTAATTGGGGAATGGGTGATGATCAAGCAGGTTCACAATGTGAATCAGACCGGGTTGTTCAATTATTTTCATATCCAGTTAGAAAGAATATTTGTGATTCTTTTTAAAGTATGTACGTTTGCGGTGCTTCTGTGTTTCTATCCCAAAGTCAAGACGAAAGAAGCGAGGATTGCGTTTCTGTTGCTGGTTGCGGCTCAGTTATGCAATCTGTTTGATACATTACTGAGAAATGCGACTCTGGACTATATTTATTTTTATAAACTGGTTTGTTATGATCTGAAGGATTATTTTGTGGACGCAGGACTGGCAGCATTTTTGTTATCACTATGGTTGCGTTACCAAAAGAAGAAACAGAGCGTCGAAAGGAGAGATTGATGATGAAGACAGTGGAACGGTATTTGATCCATTTTGGGGGAATTGGTTTGATTGTATGGGCGATTGGAATGGGATTGCTATACATGGACAAAACTTTGTGGAATATTGGAATGATCGTTTGTTTGACATTGGCCATTTGCGTATATGTATTTCCTATGGCGTTTATCACATCGAAGACGGCAGAAACAGTGGATATGAAAGTACGCAAGTCATCCTCTGACATACCGGAACAGATTGATTTTCTGATATTAAATCATGACAATCAAAAGCGGGTAAAGGTTCGGGAGGGGAATGTGACACGATACACATTTGCCAATCCATATCGTGCATGGTTAGCCGGTGATATCACGGTGACAGATCATGGCGAGGAACTGATTGTGCATGCACCGAAATATTATGAAGGGAAGTTGAATATTCATGAATGACATCAAAATAATGCAGATTCCAAGAAAAAGAAATGATTTTCAGGAGGCTGAGGAAGCAATCAAAAAGATGTGCAAGGATGGCTGGAATTTAATCAGCGTTACAGCCGATCCGGGTAATATGTATAAGCTGATTGCCGTGTTTCAAAAGTGATATCGAAATGTCCTGAATTGTAAAAAGGGTGGAAAGGCAGTTTATGATTCTTTCTCCTGATGCATTTTGCTGCGGGAATGTATTATACCAATATACATTGATCACGAAGCTGCATGTATTTCAAGAAAGAACATTCTCCTCATATGATCGAATTCTGTATTTTGAACTATATCAAGAGGATCAATATTTGGGATTTGATAAGTTTTATGAATGTGATTATGATTACTTGCAGTCCATGGTGAGACAAGCACAAAAAGCTTAAAAGAAATTTTGAAAAATAGTACAAAGAAGTGGAGACTGAGATGAAAACAAGTAAAATACTGTTGCTGACTACTGCGATCGTAATGCTGATTGCAGGTGTGTTGACGATATGGTACCAATTCAGCGGCAATCCGATCCATATGGTTATTGCAGGTATAGGTTATGTTGCGGCTGGAATCCTTTTGATTTCATATCACGTATTTGAGAAAAAGCAGAGTTAAGGTGGAGTTAAGGTCAGTTAAGCTGAAATAAGGGAAAGCAAAGGTGCAGAATAATCAAGAATCCCCTTGATTATTTGGCAGGAAGCAGCGTGAGAGTGCAGAATCATCAGGATTTTTGCAGAATAGACAGGAATTCTTGCTTGATAGGATGAGGAAGAGTAGAATAGGAATGGAGAGAAGAGGTGAATCAATATGCCTGTATGGATGACTTTTTCAGTAGGGTTGATTGCAGCATTGGTGTATGTTGGCTTTAGAAAAAAGAACAAGAAAGAGCAGTAAGAACCGAGCGTAGCTTTGCTGGTTGTTTTGCTGACGCCGGTTTTGGCTTAGGTATTTCATAAGAAAAGCGAAGCGTAGGTGACAGGAAAGAAGGGGAACGCAAAAAAATATCATGACCAAAAGCAGGCTTCTGGTGGGAATGGAAACAGATAGAAATATGGATTGAAAAGGAGAAAATGAAGGAAAAGTATGCTATAATCAAATATATGTGCGAGCTGCGAAATCAGCATAGCTGATTTCCCATGGCGAGCGGAAGATTTTTTTTTCTGCAAGCCTTGGTAAGCTGATAACAATACAGTAGGAAAATCCTATCAGGTAAGGTCTAGCAAACCGCCTGTACCGAG
>JAFTGN010000064.1 GCA_017457865.1 Lachnospiraceae bacterium
AATTTTATTCAAAAAACACGCTTTCGCTTCGGTTTCACGCAGCGGTACTAATATTTTTTTCGCTTTATGCTCAAAAAATAAAGTACCGGCGTTTCACAAAGTTTTTTGAATGAAAAATTTCTGATATACAGGCTGTTTTCTAGTCTGATAACAGTGTTTCGCAATTGTCTACTCATCTCATTGTATGAAAGGCGGGCAGAAAAATACCTGTCAGACTTGCAGATATGCCAGTGCATTGTCATACAAACGCTGTATCATGGGATGGCCGCAAACTGCCTCATTGTGGCCCGGCGCAATATAAACCAGCTTTCCATCCCCCACATTCACCGTCCATGCAGCCGGATACTGCTGCTGTCTGTATGTATACCAAAAATAGATCTGCTTGCCCTCTTTGCGCATGGTAAACATGTAAGGTTCTTCCACCAATGAAAATGGTTGTATACCTTCTAACAGAAGTTCCTGTCCTTCCACCTGCTTCTGTCCCGGACAAAATGTAATTTCTTCCGCCTCCGGATGGTGATGAAACTCCGCACCATGCAGATCTAACAATTGTTCTGCTACCGGCAAAATGATACCTGTGTGAATGGTCAGCATCCTGCCTCCCTGTTCCAGATACTGGCAAAATACCTGTTCTGCCTCTTTGCTGCCACGGTGCTCCCAGTTGTCTATATAATTGACACACACATCAAAACTGCCCAGCCACTCCAGCGTCACTTCCGGATAATCCTCTGTCACCACCACCTGGTGTCCTGCCTCTTTTAAGGCAGAAATCCATGGCTGCAATCCGGAAAGAGGATGCCATAACACATCTGTTCTGTCTCCATAGATCAATATCTTCATTTTTTTATCCTTTCCTATTACCTATGACCTGCCTACCACATCCACTGCTTGCCGTCAAATCCAATCATGTGCAATTCTTCCCGGGGCTCTTGCAGCGCATACTCCACAGCAAAAGCGGCTCCTTCCGCAATGCTTAATTCTCCTGCCGTTGCCAGCTGCCCTGCCATATAACTTCTGATCCAGCCCGGATAATACAAACGAATATCATATCCTTCCGGATGCAATCGATTATATAAATTTTTCCCATACATATTTAAAGCTGCTTTGGACATACAATATCCATACTCACCTGTTCGTTCAGAACCAGAAATGCTACCTGCTTCCGAGGAAACAAACAGAATCTCTTTTCTGGCACTATCTGCCATCAGGTCATAAAATGCTTCCACCACACGTACCGGTCCCACTGCATTGATATCATACATTTGCAGCATCTTTTGATAATCTGTCTGCATATCCTGTGACAAGCTGTGAATCCCTGCATTGCTGATCAGCATATCCAACACCGCATATTGTTGTTCCACCTGTTTTCTTGCTGCTTTTACACTGTCCTCACTGCTCACATCCATAGGTACGATCATCAGTTTGTCCGGATACTGCTCTAAAAGCGGTGATAGCTGACTCCATGCCGGATGAAACTCTCCGGCGATCACATGATGCCCCTGTTCCAGCAGCAATTTCACCATACCATGTCCCAATCCTCTGTCTGCGCCTGTAACCAATATGTTCATCAATACCTCCTTCTTCACCCCAGCAGGTGACCATAAAAAACTAAACATACAGTAATATTTTCAAAAACTCTGCGCGGCTGTATATGCAATGCCTTCTCTTTCCCGCAAGATCTCACTTGTTGATGACGGAATGACTCTGTCACACAAAAAGAAAAGCAGAAGCAGCAGCACTGCATCAATTGCCGGCCGCCTGTCTTCTGCCTCCCTTTTATTTAGAATAAACCTGTAATTTTTCCCTCTTCATTGACATCAATGCCATATGCTGCCGGTGTCTTTCCTAAGCCCGGCATGGTCATAATGTTGCCCGTCAGCACGACCACAAACCCTGCGCCTGCGCTCACATATACATCCCGTACATTGATGGTGAAGCCAGTTGGACGACCAAGCTTGGTCTGGTCATCGGAAAGAGAATACTGGTTCTTTGCCATACAAATTGGCAGATCGCCAAATCCCTGATTCTCTAACTGTTTCAGCATCTTTTCCGCTGCCGGAGCATAGGTCACGCCGTCTGCACCGTAAATCTCTGTGGCGATGGTATGAATCTTATCCTTTAACGGCAGATCCAGCTCATACAGCGGATGGTAGTTGCTTTCCTTTGTCTCCAATGTCTTCAACACTGTTTCTGCCAGTGCCAGACCGCCTTCGCCGCCTTTTGCCCATACTTCCGCCAGTGCAAATTCACAGCCTCTCTGCTCACAGAAATCACGGATGAACGCGTACTCTGCTTCCGTATCGGTTACAAAAGAATTCAATGTCACCACTACCGGCACGCCAAACTTCTGTAAGTTCTCAATGTGCTTCTCCAGATTGACGATACCCTTTGCCAGCGCTTCCAGATTTTCAGTGCCCAACTCGCTCTTTGGCACACCGCCATTGTATTTCAGTGCTTTTACAGTGGCAACCAATACCACTGCATCCGGCTTCAGTCCGGACTTACGACATTTAATATCCAAAAACTTTTCCGCACCTAAATCGGCGCCAAAGCCAGCTTCTGTAATTGTAATATCAGACAATTTCAGTGCCATCTTGGTTGCCTGTACAGAGTTACAGCCATGTGCAATATTGGCAAAAGGACCGCCATGTACGATGGCCGGTGTATGCTCCAATGTCTGGATGATGTTCGGTTTAATGGCATCTTTTAAGAGCGCCGCCATAGCGCCTACTGCCTTCAGATCCCCTGCGGTCACAGGCTCTCCTGCATAATTGTACCCTACAATGATACGGCTCAGACGTTCCTTCAAATCTGCCATATCATTGCTCAGGCAAAGGATTGCCATGATCTCAGATGCCACGGTAATGACAAAGTGGTCTTCTCTGACCACACCATCTGTCTTGCTGCCTAGTCCTACCACAATGTTACGAAGCACACGATCGTTCATATCCAGACAACGCTTCCATGTAATCTGTCTGGTGTCAATGCCCAGTTCATTGCCCTGCTGAATATGATTGTCCAGTAAAGCTGCCAACAGATTGTTGGCAGAGGTAATGGCATGAAAATCTCCTGTAAAATGCAGATTCAGATCCTCCATGGGCACCACCTGCGCATATCCACCGCCAGCCGCACCACCTTTGATGCCAAAACACGGACCAAGAGACGGCTCCCGGAGTGCTGCAATGGTCTTTTTCCCTAACTTATTCAATGCCTGAGCCAATCCAATGCTAATCGTTGTTTTTCCCTCTCCTGCAGGAGTAGGATTGATGGCAGTGACCAGGACCAGTTTTCCATCTGGTCTGTCTTTGACCTGATTCCACAGGCCATCAGCAGTCTTTGCCTTATATTTGCCATATAACTCCAAATCGTCTTCTGTAATTCCAAAAGGAGCTACCACGTCACGAATATGCATCAACTCTGCTTCCTGTGCAATTTCAATATCTGTCTTCATAATTCAATTATCCTTTCTGGTACCTCAGACATTCGTCTTCTAAGTAAATACTCATCTGTATCTCACTATGAAACAAAACTTTTGTTCCATGTTCAGTATACCTGTTTTTCGTAAAAAAGGAAGAATATTTTCAGAAAAAATCTATTTTCTTCTATATTTCACAAAAAAATGTTGATGAAAGGCATTCGATGTCACAGTTTCACAATTGTTTATTATGAAATTCCATTCTCTGACACCAGTGTCTCAAACTGTTCTTTTGTCATGAGAATCTGACGAGGTTTGGTGCCTTCCTCTTCTCCTACGACACCATACTGTGCCAACTGATCCATGATACGTGCCGCACGATTAAAACCAATACGGAACATTCTCTGTAACAGACCAATAGAACCTTTGTCCTTTTCGATCAGGAACAATCCGGCTTTCACAAAATACTCATCCAGATCCAATTCTGCCTGCGCTTCCCCATCCAGTTCAAAATCCAGGTCCTCTTCTACCTCTGTGGCAGATACATACGCATCATTGTCTTTGGTCAGTGCCTCTACAATAGAAGTCACTTCCTGATCAGACACAAACGCCCCCTGCACACGGACCGGTTTATTATAACCAAACGGATAAAACAGCATGTCGCCCTTTCCAAGCAGTTTTTCTGCACCTACCATATCGATGATGGTACGGGAATCCACACCGGAAGATACCGAAAATGCAATTCTGGATGGCACATTGGCTTTGATCAGACCGGTGATGACATTCACACTGGGCCGCTGGGTTGCCAGTACCAGATGAATGCCGGCTGCTCTTGCCATCTGTGCCAGACGGCAGATGGCATCTTCCACCTCATTTGGCGCCACCATCATCAAATCTGCCAACTCGTCTACAATAATGACCATCTGAGGCAGCTTTGCAGATTTCTTTTCCTCTTCCGATAAACTTTCATCTGCCATAACGTGTCGGTTATAACCTGCAATGTCTCTCGTATTGGTCTCTGCAAACTTGTGATATCGTCTGGTCATCTCTGCCACTGCCCAGTTCAGCACACTGGATGCTTTTCTGGCATCTGTCACCACCGGTTTGGCCAGATGGGGAATACCATTGTATACACTCAGCTCCACTACCTTTGGGTCAATCATGATCAGCTTCACTTCATCTGGATTGGCCTTGTACAGAATACTGATGATCAACGTATTGATACAAACAGACTTACCGGAACCGGTGGCACCCGCAATCAGCAAATGCGGCATTCTGGCAATGTCAAAGACAATGACTTTTCCGCCAATGTCCTTTCCTACCGCAAATGCAATCTTAGAGGGATGCTTCTGAAAGGCACTGTTGCCAATCAAATCTCCCAACAATACGGTGCTGTTTTCTTTATTGGGCACCTCAATCCCCACTGCAGATTTGCCCGGAATCGGTGCTTCGATACGAATATCGGTGGCCGCCAGCTTTAATTTCACATCATCGGTCAAAGCTGTGATACGGCTGACCTTTACCCCCTGCGCCGGTGTCAGCTCATAACGAGTGACAGTGGGACCACAGCTGTAATCGGTGACTTCTACACCTACTCCAAAATCTTTAAAGGTCTGCTCCAGTAAAGCTGCTGTCTCTGCCAGTTCCATATCCCGGTTCTTTTCCTGCATCCCTGCTTCCGTCTTTTTCAGAAGTTTCAAAGAAGGTGCCACATACGGTTTGGATGGTTTGGCAGGCTTTGAAGGTTCATAACCAGTCTTTGTATCCTTTTCTGTGGTAGCACCCGGCCCGGTATAAGCAATGGTACGCTTCTTCACCGGTGCGATATTGGTGTCACGTTCTACCACGATTTTCTTGCCACCAGCAGTTTCTACCACAATGGTGCTGTTCTGAGCATCCCCTACAGATGCATTTGCCGTATTGCTGTACTTATCTCCTGTCTGTTCCGGAAAATCCTGATATGCATCATATTCTTCTGTATTTTCCCCAAACAAGTCTTCCAGTTCCACTTCTCCTGATATACCTGCTGTTGGCTTCTGTTGCACCGCTTCCGCTTTCCAAGGAAGTGTATCCAGCTCTTCCACCGAATCTGCATCCTTTGTTTTAGGAATATCCATTTTAGACTGAACAAAATCTCCTTCCGGTGCAGGGGTTATCTGCTTTCGGATACCGCCTCTTTTCCGAGTACCGCCATTTGCCTTTGCTTGTACCACCTGATCGGTATCCAGCTCCTGCTCTGGTATCTCCACCACTTCCTCTTCCAAATCAGCTTCGATTGTTTCCTGTGCCTGCTGTTCTTTTCGCCTCTGTAAAACCCACTCATAAAAGCTGTTTTTGCGATTTTCATCCACAACAGATGCTTCTCCCTGGTCAATAGATGCTTCCTGTTCAGGCTGCTCCACTGGTTTTGTTTTTGCTGTTTCTTCAGATGCTTTCTGCTCCTCAGCCTCTGCCTTTGATGCAAGCTTTTCCTTTGAAGCTGCCCATTTAGAGGAAAGGAAAGAAGGCACACCAATCTCTCCTTTTTTATTCAGCTGCTGCCTGCGGTACTCCTGCTCTTCTTTCTTCAGATCTACATTTGCCACACGAGTGGTCTTCTTCTCGACTTCCCTTTTCTCTCTGGCTTCCTGCTCTGCCTGACGCCGCAGCTGTAATTCCTCCACATACTGGGCTTCCTGCTCTCTGCGCAGCAGCTGCCGTTCCTGATGGGTCTCATAGGATCTCCTGACCCACTTTGCCACGTCCTGCATGGAAACTTCTGTCACGATCATCAACCCGATCAAAATCAGGAAAAACAACAGTACACCAGAACCAATCTGTCCTAACAACGGGTAAAACAACCGCATGACCATACCGCCGATCATGCCGCCACCACCATATTCATATCCGTATGTAAAATATCCCTGTGGGGATACGGTATAATCAAATCTGACGATCTGGATATCCTGCAGTAAGGCACAGCATGCCACTGTCAGCAATACCACGCCGGCACATTTGATTTTGGGTTTCTTTCCAAAGTGATCCAGATTTGCTGCAATAAATAGCGTGAGAAAAATCAATACCAGTGCAGATGCATATCCAAACCAGCCAAACAATCCAAAATTCAACTGTTTCAGCCACCCCAGATCGCTGTCGATGCTGTCAAAACTACTGATAAACAAAATCACTGCCAATGCAATGCATACCAGCACTCCAATCTCTCTGGCAATGGGGAAATCATAGGCAGCAGTCTTTGTCTGCTGTTTGGCAGGTTGTTTTTTAGATCCAGTTGTTTTTTTTGCTGTTTGGGACTGTTTCGCACTGCTTCTGCCCTTTGTGCCCGAAGTAGTCCGTTTTCCAGAAGTTGCACCGGAGGAACTTTTTTTTGCTCTTGTGGTCTTTTTGGCTTCCGCCATGACATTCCCTCCTAACTCATAAACTCATTGAAATACTCTACCGGCAGATACCCTTTTACTGCAATGCCTTCTTCTGTATACTCCTCAGAAAGCAGCTGTCCCACCTTTCGCAACAGCTGAATCTTACCAGCCTGGGCATATGGCACCACCTGCTCTACATAAATCTTTCTACTTCGTAAAATCTGTGTCAGAAGTCCATCCAGTTCATCCAGTCCCTGTCCGGTCAGCGCAGAAACAGACAAGGTATGATCTGCCTTGAAATCCTTTGTGATGACTGTTCCCTCTACCCGATCCTGCTTGTTAAACAAGGTAATATAAATCTTATCTTCTACCCCCAGTTCCTGCAAGGTCTGGTATACCACATGCATGTGCATGTCCATCATGGGATCAGAGGCATCTACCACATGCAAGATGATATCTGCATACTTGGCTTCCTCTAAGGTAGAACGAAATGCATCCACCAGATGATGGGGCAGTTTGTTGATAAAACCCACCGTATCTGTCAGTAAAATCTTATCGCCCTCCTGTAACGTATACAGACGGGTGGTAGGATCTAATGTGGCAAACAGTTGATCCTGCTCCAATACCCCTGCATCTGTCAGGTGATTCAACAGAGTAGATTTTCCCGCATTGGTATATCCCACAATGGCCGCTACCGGTATGCCGGTGCCCATCCGCTGCTTTCTGGCTGTATCCCGGTGCCGTTTGACCTGTTCTAATTCCGCTTTTAACTGTCCGATTCTCTGGTGAATCAGTCGTCTGTCCATCTCTAACTTCTTCTCACCGGGACCTCTGGTACCGATTCCACCACCCAGACGGGACAGAGAATTCCGCAGTCCCACCAGTCTGGTAGAACGATAGCGCAGCTGAGCCAGTTCTACCTGAATCTTTCCCTCGCTGGTCACTGCGTGGGCGGCAAAAATATCCAGAATCACCAGTGTTCTGTCCATCACCTTGCACGCAAGGCAGTCTTCCATGTTGCGCATTTGGGCCGGCGTCAGTTCATCATCACAGATCACGCCTGTGGCACCCAGTTTCTCCACCAGTTCCCGCAGTTCTGCCAGTTTTCCACTGCCAAGATATGCCTGAGACTGTGGATGGTCTAAATTCTGTACCAAACGGCCTACCGTAATGGCACCGGCTGTCTCTGCCAGGTCTTCCAGCTCGTCCAATGAATGTGCCGTAAAAGCTTCATCCCCGGTACAAACTGCCACCAATATCACTCGCTCTTTTACTTCTTCTATTTCGATCATGCATCCTCCATCTTATCCTAACATCTGGTACGCAGATATGCCAGCTTTTTCCGTTCCCTTGCCCCTAATGTATATTTGTCTCCATATCGTAACATCACTTCGTATGCTTCTTCAAACCGCTTCTGCTTCTCATACATGATGGCCTCATTCCAGAGAATGTATGGCTCCATGGTTCCATCATCCAGTGCCAGCGCCTCCTGAAAATGAATCTCCGCTTCTGTATACTGTCCATCCTGCACCATACATGCCCCCAGCTGGTTATAGCTTTCTGCGGTCTGGAACGCAGGATCTACCATCAGCCGTTGATAAATCTCCTCTGCGGTCTGGTAATCTCCCTGTTTTTCTGCGCAGCAAGCCAGATAATATTCTGCCTGAGAAATCCCCTGGGCTGCAGCGATCTCAAACTGATGAGATGCCAATACGTACTCTTTGACGGAAAAATAGAGTCTTCCTTTTTCAAAATAATCTTCCGGTGCCACTGCATCCAATGCCAGTGCACGTTCCACATAGGCAGCCGCCTCTGTTTCATATCCATAATCCATCAAAATATCGTAAATATCCTGATAGCCTTCATACACATTTTCTTCTTTTTCCAATGCAAAATCAAAATCTTCCAGGGCATATTGCAGATAAGCAGAGCCGCCTTTCAGATATAAGATGCCTCGTCGCATATAATTTTCACTGGTGGCTACTTCTAACTGAATCAATGTGCTGTAAGTCTCCACTGCGCCGTTGTAGTCCTTCATCAAAACCTGTGCATCCGCCTTATGCTGCAAGATATCAAAATCCAGACTGCCTACTGCCGTGCCGGTCAATGCAATCGCCTGATCAAACTCTGCAATGGCAGCCTCATACGCTTCCCTGGCCATATAAAGGATACCCAGTCCTCTGTGTGCCTGCATGGTATCCCCATCCAGCTGAAGAGAAGACTGAAAATCCCGCTCTGCATCGTCATACGCACCCATCATCAGATAGGTCATGCCACGGTTGGTGTAATATTCCCCAACCGTTCCCTTTTGCGTAATGGCCTGATTGAATCGAATCAATGCCTGTGTATAATCTTTTTCTTCGTAATATCCGATTCCCTCTTCATTGCTCTGCTTCGCATCCTTCCCGCAGCCGGAAGAGAGAAGCGCCATTCCCATGAGGACTGCGCCCAATACATATCGTTTCTTCATCGCTGTTGTTTCCCAATCTATCCCAGACAACTTCATGTTGCCTTATTCTCAAAAAAGGCTTCTGTAGAAAACTGTCTCAGGCAGTCTCTACAGAAACCAACGATACTCTCTCACCAATCATTGGGAAATCGTTCCAACAAAAGACACCTGTTCTCTCTTTCAGGTGAAATCGTCTTCATCTGTCACGACTTCCTTAAACTCCTCTACCCGCTCTGACGCAGATAAATCGTCTATCTCATCTTCCATCTGTACTGTTTCCAATACTTCTCCTGTATGGTGCTTCATCTTTTTTACGATCTTATAAATGGCAATGCCTGCCACTACCGGCAATGCAAATCCGAATATGATCAACAATACAACTCCCATCTGGGGATTCTGGTCTTTCCATTCCTGCACCTTTTTCATATGCTGCGCCTCCTTCTCTAAATCTTATGGCCAATCCAAGGTCACTCCATCGGCCATCCTGTTGTCCAAAAGTCTGCCACTATCAGTATATCATAAAACCATCAAAATGGACACTGATTTTTTACTGCATCATCTATTATAACAAGATCAAGCAGAAACACAAGCATCACTTTCCCGGTCATTTGTTCTACTGGCAGCCATTTCCCTTATCAAGCTCTATTGTAATGACCAACGTATCATCACGATACGCAGCAGTCATATGTCCATTCATCTCCTCTACAAGCCGTTTGCAAATATAAAGACCTAAGCCCTTTCCGTCACTTTTTCTCACATGCTCCTCCCGATAAAATCTTTCAAAAATCTGTTCCGCATCAACCGGATGATTCACTCTGTTTTCTACGATCAACTTCACTGTATTTTCTTCTTTGACAAACACTCTCATTGATTGAATGGCATATTTGATACAATTCATAAAAAGATTCTGTAACACCCGATTCATTGCCAACTGATCTGCCAGTACCTCAATTTCACCATCCGCCTGTTTGAATTCCGGCACAATCCCCCTCGCCTGAAATTCAGGATATAACGCCAAAATTTGTTCACACACACTCTCACATAAATTCAGAGATTCCATTGAGACAGAATACTCACCTGCTTCGATCAGAGACAACTCAAAAAACTCATGGATGAATCCACTGCAAGCCTTTGCCCGCTCCAAAGCAATCTGTATATTTTTTCTTGTCTGTGCTTCGTTACATTCTTTTTCTGCAAGCTGTAAATAACCAATCACAGCCGTAAGAGGGGTACGCATATCATGAGAAATCATAGATACAGATGTTCGCATCCACTTTTCATTTTTTCGGGACTCACTCTGTAACTCCCTTGCATTTTGAAGCAACTGATTGATATGGAGCGCCAGTTGCTCCACGCTTTTATCCACAAACTCAATAGAAACAGTTTGTATATCCGGCATTTGAAGCTGTGTATTGATATGAAACAGTTGTCTTTTTATGCGATATAGTTTTAAGAACAAATACACAACCAAAACCACCAATACAAAAATCATCCCATATTGCAGAATTTTCACCCCCTCATTTATCTCAGTTCTGCTTTACGAAATGTCTGGTAAGTAAGAAACAACATTCCAAAAATCACCACAATTGCGATCATCAACGCCGGTATCAATGTTTCATAGGAAGATTCTCTCACAAAACAAAATACAGAGATGGTGAAAATTCTACTTTCCATAAAATTACGCAGCACATTGCAGGTCATAAAAGTAAACAAAATAGAAGCCGCTATTCCAACTACTGCATTGCGACATAGAAAAGCAATCCATTGTATAATACTTTGTACCGCTGCCACTTGCATCAAAACCGTAACCAGCCACAAAATGTCCTGTCCGGTAAAATGCTGTCCCATTGTGCCACTTTTGATCCAAATTCCAATCATCGTTGACACAATATACAATACATGCATGGATATAGCAGACAAAAAGACCGGCAACGCTCTGACCAATATCACGGACAACCGGCTATGTCCTGTGGTAATCTCATGCTGAATGGTTCGATTGCTAAAATCACTTCCTACGAATCCTGCTGTCACCATGGTAATGATAAACACAAACGATGTATCACTGATTGTGGCCAAAAATCCCTCATATGCCCCCTCTGCAGGCGAAAGTTTCAAATACCCATATGTGATACCCACAGCCCCCAGGATAACATATGCCACATATAACACCCAGAATCTTCTCCATTTATACATAGAAACTTTTAATTGGTTTGTCATTGCACACCTCCTGTAATGGTAAGAAAATACTCCTCCAGTGTCTGTTCTGATAAAGAAAATTCCGATACCAGAATCTGGTGCTCCAATAAAAGTCTGGCAATTGTTTCTGTTTTCTCTATATCTGAATATAGGTGCAGTTCTGTTTCCGATACCACTTTATATTCCGGCTGACGCAGATGTGTTTCCAGTACTGTGATCACATAAGGCACTGACTTTGTGCAAATCCGAATATACTTTCTGCATTTTGTTTCCAATTCATCCTGTGTAAGTGTTTCCACAACACATCCCTTGTGAATAAAAATATAATCAGTTGCCAAAAGATACAGTTCACTCAAAATATGGCTGGATATAAAAATGGTCATATCCCTTTCTTCACATAGTTTGTGCAGCAATTTTCTCAATGCCACAATATTTTTCGGATCCAGTCCATTGATTGGCTCATCCAATATCAAAATGCGGGGATTTCCAACCATTGCCAATGCCACAGAAAGTCTTTGCTTCATTCCCATGGACAAAGTTTTCACCTTTTTGTGCCTCACTGGTACCAAATCTACCATCTCCAATACCCGATCACAGGCTGCCTGATCTGGATTTCCAGTCAGCGTCCTCTGCATCTCCAGATTTTGTAACACGGTAAATCCCGGTATCACTGCAGGTGCTTCTATTGTGCAACCAATATACCTGCGCATCTTCTCCCGTTCATGAGGACTCTCCTTCCCCATAATTGAAAAAGTCCCCTCAGTGGGAAATGCCAGTCCTGCAATGATCTTCATCAACGTGGTCTTGCCTGCACCGTTCTCACCGATAAATCCGTAAATATGCTTTTTCTTTAACGTGACAGTGACATGATCCAGTGCAGTGAATCTGCCGTATCTTTTGGTCAGATTTTTTGTTTGCAATACAATCTCTTCCATGATGCAAACCTCCCTTCTGATATCCAATGATACAGCACAATATGAAAAATCTGCTTCACAAAACCTGAATAAAACCTTAAGATAGCAGGCGATATCCCATGCCATAGACCGTTTCAATATATGGCTCATCTGTAAACCTTGCTATCTTTTTTCTGATATTGCTCATATGAACATGCATTGTGTTGTCATCACTCATATAGGACTCTCCTGTCGCCCCTTCAAAAAGCGCACGCTTAGAAAAAATCTTTTTCGGATGGGACAGCATCAGCACCAGAATGGCATATTCCATTGCCGTACAGGAAATTTCTCTGTCCGCCACATACACTCTCTTTGCCTCTGTATCAATGGATAATGCTTTGTAACGCAGCCATGTTTCTGTTTTGTCAGTTCTTCTCAGTACTGCCTGAATACGCAAAATCACTTCATCAATATCAAATGGCTTGATAATAAAATCGTCTGCTCCCAATCTGAGCAGTTCAATCCGATTGTTTACTTCTCCTTTTGCCGACAGTACAACGACAGGTGTATCTTTCACCTGTCGTAAATCCCGCAGAATTTCCTCTCCGCTTTTCATGGGCAGCATTAAATCCATTAAAATCAACGCGTAGTCACTGTTCAAAGCCAGTCGAACACCTTCCACCCCCTGAAAGGCACTGACGGTCTCGTATCCATTCTGTTTCAGGATACTGCACAACAGATGATTGATCTGTACGTCATCCTCTATCACCAGAATGGTGTCATTTCTTTTTCCCATTGTAATCGTTTCTCCATACATTTTACTGCCACCT
>JAFTGN010000004.1 GCA_017457865.1 Lachnospiraceae bacterium
CTTTGTGAAGATATCCAGGATATGGATCTGTCCAGGGCATTACAGAGCCTGATGGCTCTATTTGTGGAGCAGATCAATATTTTTGCAGCCGATATCACAAGTGTCATCAAAAGTAAAGTAACCGAATGGATGAACTCCCAGACCTTATTTATTCAGGCTTTGTTTGGAAATATCAGCTGGTAAAGTTGAGTTATTCATTTTATTTTACTTTCCTGGTGTTTCCCTGTGGTCACCGCACGGACAAACTCCTGCCGCACCTCTTCATTTGGAATTGATACTGTCCTTCTGTCAATGTCATATGCCAGATACCCCAGATGAACCAGTAGTGTCAGCACATCATCTTTACTCTGAATCGTGGTCATATCATTCTGGAACGTGGCCACATCAATCTTAATATGGGCACCTCCTAACATCTGGACAATCGCTTCCTTTAACCCGTCTTCATTTAAATCAATATAAATTTTCAGGGATTCATAGGTTTCAGACTGTGTCCAATAATTTCCCAGTCGGTTACGCTCTATAGCATCCATCACGGACTTGGGGCTGTAGATATGTGTGTTATTTCCCAGAATATACCCGTCATACCATTTCTGCATATCTGCAAAGGCAAGCTTTGAATTGGCACATAACTCCTGCACTTCCTGCTCTGTGAAACCCACATACTCTTCTAGCGGCTCCGGCTGAACCATTGTATATTCTTTAAAATCTGTCATTGCAGATTGGGTACCATACTTTTTAATAGGCAAAATTCCTGTCATGTAGGCAGCCTCTATCATCTTGTCCGTTTGACCACTGCTCTTAAACAAACCACGAAGCAATTGGATATACTCTTCCTGCAAAGCAGTATCGTATTTGACTTCACGAAACAGCGCATCCCACTCGTCAATAATGATAATAAACTTATTGCCTGTCGCATCCGTAATCTTAGATAACGTTTCTGCAAGCGTATGTTCTTGTTTTGCCTCAGGATATGCCGCTCGCAGTTCTTCTATGACCTTCTCCTGCAAATAGGATACTACATTCTTTACATTTTTCACAATCGAAATAAACCAGGTAATATCCAGATAGATCACATCATATTTATTCAGATGTGTTTCAAAAGATGCATCCTGCGCAATTTTATACTTTGCAAATAATGCTTTTGAATCACAGCTTTTATCATAATATGCACACAACATCTTTGCTGCATACGATTTTCCGAAACGACGTGGTCTGCTCACACAGGTCAGCTTACGTGTGGTTCCCAGTGTACTGTTGATAAACGAAATCATCTCTGTTTTATCCACATAACATTCCTTGGTCATGGCTGCAAAACCAGCATTGCCCACATTTAAATAATCTCCCATACTTTACACACACCTTTCCGGGCACACCACAAACTTCTTACTTTGGTTACAGCTTATCACAAAGCATTTCAACCGTCAATGATCGAATTTTTCCCCTTGCATTCCCCTTCTGCATATGCTATAGTAAATGCAACCTCTTTGCACTGCTTTGATACAGTACAAACTGAACAGGCCGGGAATACCTGGAGCCGGGTCGCTTTTTGCGACAGTGGATTCACATCTACGGGACAGTATCGCAATGTCAGATTTTTCTGACATGCTTCTTTGCTGTACGCAGGTGTTTTTTTATATCATAAAATATTTTTCTCAATGTTTCTATGATAGAAACAGCATATAAAATATCACCTGCTCCTGCACGTGCCATAGAGCTATCACACCATTTTTTAGGAGGTAACTGTTATGGAAAAAAACAATGAAATGGAAAGGAATTTTGAACAGATTGCAATGCAGACTTCTGCTGTCTGTCTCATTGGAAACGGATTGCTTTCTGTCGGCAAACTGGCCGCCGGTCTTCTGGCACACTCCGGTGCCATGGTCAGCGATGCCATCCACTCTGCTTCTGATGTATGCAGTACCATCATTGTGATGATTGGCGTACACCTGTCCGGTAAAAGTTCCGATAAGGAACATCCTTATGGACACGAACGATTAGAATGCGTGGCTGCCATTATTCTGGCAGTGATTTTGTGCATCACCGGTTTGGGCATCGGGGCTTCGGCACTGTCTGACCTGATACAGGCAGACACCCAGACACCGGTGATTCCGGGAATACTGGCAGGGATTGCCGCCATCGTATCCATTGTAGTAAAAGAAGGGATGTTTCGATACACCAGACATTTTGCACGAAAAATTGATTCCGGTGCGTTGATGGCAGATGCATGGCACCATCGGTCAGATGCCCTTTCTTCTGTAGGGGCACTGATCGGCATTGCCGGAGCCAGACTGGGATTTCCCATTGCAGACCCCATTGCCAGTCTGGTCATCTGTATTTTCATTGAAAAAGCCGGGATAGAAATTTTCAAAGATGCCATAGACAAGATGGTAGACAAATCCTGTGACGAAGAAACGGAACAGACCTTACAGGACTTCATCCTCCATCAGGAGGGCGTGCAGGGAATTGATCTGCTGCAAACCCGCATGTTTGGCAGCAGAATCTACGTGGATACCGAAATCTCCGTAGACGGACAGAAATCTTTGCAGGAAGCCCACGCCATTGCGGAAACGGTACATCGCTCCATCGAGCAGACCTTCCCAAAAGTGAAGCACATCATGGTGCATGTGAATCCTGCGGAGTAAAGGATAGAAACAATTGGGAAACGATTGCAGTAAATGCCTGTATCTCAAAAATTTTATTCAAAAAACACGCTTTCGCTTCGGTTACACGCAATGGTACTAATATTTTTCATCGCTGACTGCTCGAAAAATAAAGTACCAGCGTTCCACAGAGTTTTTTGAATGAAAAATTTTTGAGGTACAGGTTGTGTTTTCAATCTATTAAAATCGTTTCCCAATTGTTTTTCATGATCACAAACGCAGCCAGAAATCCTGCACGGCTCCACCTACAGTATCTGCCGTCACTGGCAGATACCGGCTCCACTCTGCCGGGAACAGATCCATATATTCTCTTTTGTGAAACCGCTCATCCAACAGTGCGATGATCCCCACGTCTTCCGGTGTGCGCACCAGTCTGCCGGCTGCCTGTAAGACTTTATTCATCCCCGGATACAGATAGGCAAAAGCAAAGCCGCTGCCGTCTGTCCGGTCAAAATGCTGTTTCAATAACTCACGTTCCGTACAGACCTGGGGCAGACCGGTGCCCACTACGATCACGCCGATCAGCCGGTCATTGGCCAGATCAATGCCTTCTGAAAAACTGCCGCCGATGACGCAAAAGCCCAGCCGGTAGCAATCTCCCCCTTCACAAAACTGTTCCAGAAATGCATGGCGCTCTGCTTCGCTCATATGGCTGTTCTGTTCATAGAGCGTCACCTGGCACCCTTGCCACATCATATCATAACTGTGTAGTCCTCTGACCATAGGCTGTGGGTCTTCCGGTTCCAATTCCAGGACTTCTTCTGCTGGTTCCTGTTCCATGGGCAGTGACGCTTCTTCCATCTCCAGATCCAGTGCCAGCTGACCGGTCTGTGGGATTTCTTCCACCTGTACTTCTCTCTTTTCCGGCTGTTCCACAAAGATGGTTTCCTCTGTATAGCTGTCGCCCCACTCTGTCTCACACAATTCCAGAAATGCTTCTTTCACTGATTCCAGAAACTGATAAGAGGGAAAGAACACCAGATAATTTCCTTTCATGCCGGTGAGAATGTGCCGGATATAAGTGGCAATGCGCTGATACTCTGCCGGGCCTCGCCTGGTATATTTGCTGGTCACATCCTGACTGATGCACAACAGACGATTTTCCTCCGGGAAAGGAGATGGCACATACACGGCATAGTCTTCCGGTCTGCCGCTGAGCAGCCTTCTATAATATTGTATGGGCAGCAAGGTAGCAGAAAAATAAACGGTGCTTTTTCCTCTTGCCATACACTGCTGTAGATTGGAAGCCGGATTCACACAGTACAGCCGTACCATAAACCGTCCATCTTCCTGCATCTCCCCATACACCGTATAGTTTTCATCCAGTGCTTCATACACCCGCAGAAAATCCCGCACAGTGAAGAAGAAATCCCCTGCCTCCGGCGGCAATGTCACATCGGGATGCCGGTCCGCAAATTCCTGCAAGTCGGTGAAAATCAGTTCCATGGTTCGCACCAGTTCACTCAGCTCCTCCGGCTCCAATACCTGGTAGCGTTCACACTCCCGCTTCAGTGCCAGCATCTGTCGGTTGCACCGGCTCAGTTTTTTGGTCAGGTACTCGTATCCCTGATATAGCCTTTTGGCTTCCAGAAATTGTTCCTTATACAAAGTAGCACTGTACATTTCTCTGGCACGATCCACCATGTTGTGAGCCTCATCTACCAGAAAGACATAGGCGCCCCGCTCCCCATCTGCAAAATACCGCTGCAAATACACAGTCGGATCAAATACATAATTGTAATCGCAGATGATAGCGTCCATCCAGTAACTCAAATCCAATGTAAATTCAAATGGACATACCTGATGTTTCTCTGCATAAGCCAAAATACATGTCCTGTCTGCCTTTTTCTCATGACAGATCAGGTCATAGACTGCCTCATTGACCCGTTCAAAATAACCTTTTGCCATAGGGCACGCCACCGGATTGCACTCCATCCGGCTCATGGGACACATCTTTTCCTTGGCAGTGATGGTGAGGGCAGTCAGTTCCATACCCTGCTCCTGGAGGATGGTCATACTTTCCTCTGCTACAGTTCGGGCAATGGTCTTTGCCGTCAGGTAAAAAATCTTTTCCAGCTTGCCCTCTCCCACCGCCTTCACACTGGGAAAAATGGTGGAAAGGGTTTTCCCGATTCCGGTAGGCGCCTGGATAAACAGTGTCTTTTCCCGGACAATGCTGCGGTAGACGGAAACCACCAGATCTTTTTGTCCTTTCCGGTAAGGAAATGGAAACTCCATGCCCTGCAAAGATGCGTTGCGCACCTGCCTGTGGCAGATCAAAAAAGCGGCCCATCTGGTGTACTCCCGCAGATAACTGCAAAATTCTTCTTCCAGCCGTGCAAAAGAATACACTTCCTGAAACTGTCGGATTTCCTCTGAATCCATGTTGCAATAGGTCACCTGAATGGTGACCTGTTCCGGGCGGCGTTCTCTTGTATACATATATCCATAGCAGACTGCCTGTGCCACATGGACTGCTTCTGGTGCTTCGATGTGATCCAGTCTCCGATAGGTTCCTTTGATCTCATCAATGAGAATCCCTGTCTCATCCTCCATGATGCCGTCTGCCCGTCCATCCAGTGCCAGGTCAATGGACAAATCTTCCCCGATCCCATAAGGAAAGATACCGGGATTCTGCCGCAGCTCCTGCACATATTCCTCCAGAGAAACGGTCATGTTCAGAGAAACTTCTGCCCGGTATCCGGAACCCATCCGTTTTTGAATCATCCGGTGAATCCGGCTGCCTTCCTGCATGGCGTCTTTGCCACTCCGCTTTCGATTGTCAATATCACCGCTTTTTAATACAAACTCCACCAGCCCTCGTACCGAGAGCCGAATTTTATTTTCCGATATCTGATACATGACTGCCCATCCTTCTGCTGCTTTTTCCTGATGACTATTTTTTCCTGATGATTTTCTTCCGAGGACATTCCACACCGGCCACGCCTGTCCATTTTCCTGTCCTATACGAAATCAGAAGCCAAAACAGGAATCTCTCTTCTCCTGTCCGGCTTCTGATGAAACACAATGCAAGTTTATGCCTGTAAGTCAAAAATCCGTCTATACTTTAACAGACCATGCAGCAACAGCATCCCCAATATGCCACAACTGATGATCTCTCCAATGGTCACGGTGATCACCGATAACCAGATGGGGGAGATGCCATATGCCCCGTAAAGCACCGGTGGAACGATGACCGCATTGGCAATGATCGGCGGAACGGGCGCCAGCCACTTGCTCTTCTTTCGAAGCAGATAAGTACACACCGCACCGATCAACGTGGCAATGGTTCCGAACACAATATCCAACAACGCACCGCCTGCCAGAATATTGGAAATGAGACATCCCACTGCCAGTCCCGGTACTGCCGCTGCCGTAAAGAACGGCAGAATGGTCAGCGCTTCTGAAAAGCGCACCTGAATGGCATAGGAAGCCAGTCCCATTGCATTGGCTAACATGGTCAACACCACATAAATGGCAGCAATCATGGCCGCCTGTGTCAAAAAGCGTACTCTGTTCATTTTTCAATCTCCTTTAGTTTTGTTTTACGTGAGGAAGGTCTCGAACTCACGCACACCTGTATCACCAGATCACAGCATCACACACTCACATTTTCACAGTCTGATCCATATCCCACACAACATTCTCCGTTCCGTCTGATGGATCACCACTTTGCAGGTTCAGATATTTTCCGCTAAAATCCCCTACAGGTACTGTGTCACTGTACCACACTCCACCTGAAAAATCAATCTTTTTTCCACATCACAGCTACGTCAAACATCACCATTTGATACCGATATTCTTCTGGGATCACACATCCGAGAACAAATTGTCTTTTTTGTTCCAAAAATTTACAAAAATTCCCTGATTTTCTGTTGACAAAATCAAAAATCCATGCTATCATAAATAAGTCAGATGACATAGGGGTATAGTTCAATGGTAGAGCTACGGTCTCCAAAACCGTCGATACGGGTTCGAATCCTGTTGCCCCTGCTCTATGAGACAGATGAGTTTTTCATCTGTCTTTTTTGTTTTCTTACAATAAAAAAGAACAGCTTTCTTTTGAATTGCGAAGCTGTTCTTTGCTTTTCTATAGTTCACCAGGTAATTCTGAAATTTTTTCATGCAATCAGAAACAGTGATTCAACAAACATTTTTCATAAAATTTTTGTTGAATCACGTTCGTTACCATAGTTTCCCGATTGCCTGTTCTATCTCAAGATCAGGTGGAGCATTCTCCCGTACAATCCCTTCTGATATGGCTGGTACCGCATAGGCAGATCCATCCATGTCTTTTTGTCTACAATGCTTTTGGTATGGGAAAAGGCATCAAAGCCTTCTTTTCCATGATAAGCCCCCATACCGCTTTCTCCCACACCGCCAAAGCCCATCTCGCAGGTGGCAAGATGGATGACCACATCATTGATACAGCCGCCCCCATAGGAACAGCGGTCTGTCACCTGACGAATGCGCTTTTTATCCTCGGAGAACAGATACAAAGCAAGAGGCTTGGGTTTGCCTGCCAGCAGGGAATAGACTTCCTCGAATGTGTCGAAGGTAAGAATGGGGAGAATCGGTCCAAAGATTTCCTCCTGCATCACTCCATCTTCCCAGGTCACCCCATCCATGACGGTCGGTGCAATTTGCAGTGTCTCCTGCTTCACATCGCCTCCCATCACCACCTTGTCCGGGTCGATTAACCTGCACAGCCGTGTAAAATGCTTTTCATTGATGATTTTGCCATAGTCCGGGTTTGCAAACGGTGCTTCTCCATACTGCTTTTTGATCTGTGTGCAGAGTTCCTTCACAAACTGGTCTTTTACGCTGCTGTGGCAAAGAATATAATCCGGTGCCACACAGGTCTGACCACAGTTTAAATATTTTCCAAAGACAATGCGTTTTGCCGCCAGCTTTAACTTTGCAGTGCTGTCAATGATACAGGGACTTTTGCCGCCTAATTCCAGCACCGCAGGAGTCAGGGTTTCTGCCGTATGCCGCAGTACTTCTCTGCCTACATTTTGACTGCCTGTGAAAAATACAAAGTCAAATTTCTGTTCCAGCAGTGCCCCATTTTCCTTTCTGCCGCCGGTGACCACTGCCACATATTTGGAAGGAAAGCACGCCCTGACGATCTTCTGAATCACTGCACTGGTGGCCGGGGAATAGGCGCTGGGTTTCACGATCACGGTGTTTCCTGCTGCAATGGCATCTGCCAATGGTTCCATGGTCAGCAGAAACGGATAATTCCAGGGACTCATGATCAATGTATTGCCATACGGAGACGGCTTTTGATAACTGAAAGAAGCAAACTGAGCCAGTGGGGTGTGCACCCTGTGTCTGGCTGCAAACTGCCTGGTATGACGAATCATATAGCTGATTTCCGTCAGCACCAGTCCGGTTTCACACATAAATCCTTCCATATCGCTTTTGCCCAAATCTTCTTTCAGCGCCTTGCTGATTTCCGGCTCATATTGTTTCACTGTTTTCCACAACCGCTTTAACATTTGTATGCGGAATTCCACAGACAATGTGGCACCGCTTTGAAAAAACTTTCGTTGACGTTCCAGAATCTCCTCTATTTTCATCACCTATCTCCAATCTGCAACCAGCTCATAAAACCGTTCCAGTTCCTTTGCATTCATCAGCACCGGAACCGGATATAGCGGGTTTGCTTCTTTTGCCGCATGCTTTGCCATCCGGGGAATATCCTCTTTCTGAATGCCGGAAAGTGTTTCCGGAATATTCATGTTCCTGTTCAGTTCCCGAATGGCCTCAATGAACTTCTTCGCCCCTTCTTCATGGGACTCTTCTTTCTGAGCCACACGGGCCGCGATCCCCAGCATATGCAGTTTTTTGTACACCGCCGGTCCGTACTCCTCTAATACGATGGGCATCAGAACCGAATTGGCCAGCCCATGGGGAATATTATACTGTCCCCCAAGAGAATGGGCCACTGCATGAATGTATCCCACGTAAGACTTGGAAAAGGCAAGTCCCGCTTTATAAGCAGCATGGAGCATATTTCTCCTTGCTTTATAATTGGAACCGTCCCGGTATGCAGTTTCAATGTTCGCAAAGATCAATCTGGTAGCCTGCAATGCCAGTTTTCTGGTCTCCCTGGTGGTAGAACCGCCAATATATGCCTCTACTGCATGGGTCAGTGCATCCATACCGGTGGTGGCAGTCAGATGGGGCGGCAATGTATAAGTCACCTCCGGGTCAAGCACTGCATACGCCGGAATCTGGGTAAAGTTATTCATGGTATACTTGTGCTTTTGTTCACTGTCTGTAATGACCGCCGCCACCGTCACTTCACTGCCGGTACCCGCTGTGGTGGGAATGGCAATGAGCACCGGCAGTTTCCGATGCACTTTCAGCAACCCTTTCAACTGCTTTAGAGATTTGTTTGGATACGCAATACACGCTCCCACCGCTTTGGCACAGTCCATGGAAGAACCACCCCCAAATGCAATGAGTGCTTCACATTTTTCTTTTTGATACAGCGCCTTTGCCTCTTCCACATTGTGTACCGTGGGATTGGCACAAGTCTGGTCATACACCGCACAGTGAATGCGATGTGCCTTCAGAATGGCTTCCAGTGCCGCTGTACTTCCCCCTTTTCTTAAACCCGGATCTGTCACAAGCAGAACAGATTTGATCTGGTGCTTGTCCAATATGTCTGGCACACTTTTGATATGTTCATATAATTTCGGTTCCCGATAAGGCAAAACCGGCATCGCCAGACGAAATCCCAACTGGTAAGTCCGACAAAATACTTTTGATGGAAAATTCATGTTGCTTCATCTCCTTTTTGTATCACACTATTTATAGACAATTGCGAAACTCTTTCATCAGACCATAAAACAGCCTGTATATCAGAAATTTTATGTTTGCAGAACTACAAATAGAATCTGCATATGTGCTGATGAGGAAGGCAAATATGTCTTAAGAAGGCTCTTGTAGAAGCCGGCACTTTATTTTTTGAGTGAATGCGTTGCATTTACGAAAAAAAATATTAGTGCCGCTGCATTCTACACGAAGCGAGAGCGTGCCTTCGAAAGACATATTGCGTACGAGACAGCACATATAGATGTTTGTTTTCTCTGCAAACATAAAATTTTAATGAAAGGCGTTCGGTATCATAGTTTCGCAATTGTCTATCATACGATTTGAGCAATTCTGAATGGTCACACCAGCTCTAACAATTCTCCCACATGATGCACCGGAATCAGTTTCATCCCTTCCGGTGTCTGCAATCCTTTCATGGACACAGCAGGCAGAATACAGGTGGTAAATCCCAGCTTGCCTGCCTCATTCACTCTCTGCTGTACCATGCTGACCCCCCGGATTTCTCCTGCAAGCCCCACTTCTCCAAAGACAATCAGATGCTCGTCTATGGGCAGATCCCGGAAACTGGACACCACTGCAAAGACAATGCCCAGATCCAGTGCCGGTTCATTGACCTTGATTCCTCCTGTGATGTTCACATAAGCATCACACTGGGACAGATTCATCCCCAGCCGCTTTTCCAGCACTGCCAGAAGCAGATTCACACGGTTATAATCGGTACCCGCAGAAGTCCGTCTGGGCATCCCAAAACCAGTCTGACACACCAGTGCCTGTATTTCCAGCAAAATGGGTCTGGTTCCTTCTATGACACAGGTGACCACCGAACCGGATGCATTGGCAGGGCGGCCGCCTAACATATATTCCGATGGATTTTCCACCTCTGTGAGCCCCTGCTGGGTCATTTCAAATACCCCGATCTCATTGGTAGAGCCAAACCGGTTCTTCACCGCACGAAGGACACGGTACACTGCGTTCCGGTCTCCCTCAAAGTACAGCACCGTATCCACCATATGTTCCAACACTCTGGGACCGGCCACTACCCCTTCCTTGGTCACATGTCCCACCAGAAAGATGGTAATGTTCTGTCCTTTGGCAAGTGCCAGGAGCAGGTTGGTACACTCCCTGATCTGTCCCACACTGCCCGGTGCAGAAGTCACATCCTCCCGAAACATAGTCTGAATGGAATCCACAATCACAATGTCCGGATGCAGATCATCAATGGTGGCGCTCATCCGGTCTAAGTTGGTTTCCGAAAGGAAATACAATTCCCCGGAAAAGGTACCCAGCCGGTTTGCCCGCATTTTGATCTGGCGCAGGGATTCTTCCCCGGAAATATACAGTACCTTACTGCCATGTGCTGCTGTATAGCGGCACACCTGCAACAATAAAGTAGACTTTCCAATTCCCGGATCCCCCCCTACCAGAATGAGAGAGCCGGGCACAATGCCACCCCCAAGCACCCGGTCTAATTCATGCATCCCGGCAGAAACACGCTTTTCTTCTGCGGTGGAAATCTCCGCTAAGGTAGCCGGTGCCGTGCTGCTCTGCAATCTCTTTTGATGGACCACCGGTGTCTTCTTCGCCAATGGTTCTTCCACCATGGTATTCCATGCATGACAACCGGGACACTGCCCCATCCATTTGGAGGATTCATAGCCGCATTCACTACAGAAAAAAGCAGTATTTTTTGCTTTTGCCATACTCATTTCTCCTCTTATACTCGTCTGACTGGTTGCAAACGATCCGTCCTTCCCATTTACGTGCATCAGGAACATTGCTCTCTGTGTCAAACATTCCCACATCCCACATAACGGACAATGCAAAAATCGGGCTGCCACTTTTCATGACAGCCCTTGTTGTTTTATACCGTTGCTTTTTCGATGCGGATGACAGATGCCTCTCCCTCGCTTAACTCTACACTCAGGCTCAACTTGCCACTCATATTGGTGGTCAGCACACCGGAGCTGACATCATCCACAAATACTTCATATGCAGTGGACTCTTCTACCCCCAATGTGATCTGTGCATCTTCATTGCCTTCTACCATAAACTCAATGGTATCTTCTGTTGCGGAAAATCCATTGACTGCGGTTCCCGGTACGGATTCATATACAAACAATCCGTTCTTCTCTAACTTGGTGATCTCATAAAAAGTCTTTACTTTATACAGATCTCCCTGATAGGCAAAATCACTTAACTTGGTCTTCTTGTCCAGTTCGTAATTTCCAAAGCTTAATGTTCCATCCTCTTCTACACGAAGTAACTCATTGATAACCCCCATGGTGTATCCTCCTGATTCCTATGTATCTTTCGACGATTGTGAAACCCATGTTCTGTTCCGGTCTTTCACAACTGCCAATATATCCTGTGTCCACACAAAGCAGCCATTTCCTGTCCATCCGGATTCCCAAAACGAACCTCTTCTCTGTATGAACACAGCTGAACTGTATGCCTTTTGGGCTTTACAGTGTTTCACAAACTTCCTTTTCCAACGCAAACTGCAATACTGCTTCCCCGTCTGCATTCTTTCCAACAGTGACCTGCACGGTATCCCCCTTGCTGACCTTACCATCCAGCATGGCTTCTGCCAACTGGTCTTCCAACATACTCTGAATGGCTCTGCGCAATGGGCGGGCACCATATTTTTCATCATATCCTTTTTCCATTAACAGATCCTTTGCCTCTTCTGTTACATGAAGCTCCATTTCCATTTGAGCGCGGATCCGCTTGTCAATAGATGCCAGCATAATATCCAGAATGGAACGGATATGCTCTTTTCCAAGTGCATGGAAGACGATGATCTCGTCAATACGGTTCAAAAACTCCGGCTTAAAGGTTCGCTTCACTTCATCCATGACACGTCCCTTCATAAACTGGTAATTCTCCTTCTCGTCCGCCACGGCACCAAAGCCCAGTTTTTTCGGCTCCACAATATTGGCAGCACCGCAGTTAGATGTCATGATGAGAATGGTATTCTTGAAATCAATCTTTCTGCCCTGTGCGTCGGTGATCACACCATCATCCAATACCTGTAACAGAATATTGAACACATCCGGGTGTGCCTTCTCAATCTCATCAAACAAAATCACAGAATAAGGATTGCGGCGTACCTTCTCGCTGAGCTGTCCGCCTTCCTCAAATCCTACATATCCTGGCGGAGAGCCGATCATCTTGCTGACGCTGTGCTTCTCCATGTACTCGGACATGTCCACACGAATCATGGCATTTTCTGAGCCAAACATGGCTTCTGCCAATGCTTTGCTCAACTCTGTCTTGCCTACACCGGTAGGGCCTAAGAACAGAAAAGAACCAATGGGCCGCTTGGGGTCTTTTAAGCCCACACGACCTCTGCGGATGGCCTTGGATACCGCAGTGACTGCTTCCTCCTGTCCTACCACACGCTCGTGTAAAATAGACTCCAGCTTTTTCAGCCGTTGTGCTTCCCCTTCTTCCAGAGACTTCACCGGAATCCGGGTCCAGTCCGATACCACTTCTGCAATCTCGCTTTCACTGACCACCGGACGTTTCAGCGTCTTTTCTCTTTCCCAGCGTGCCTTGATCTTGTCAATCTTCTCCCGCTTCTTTTCCTGCTTCCGCTTGATTTCTCCGGCTTTCTCGTAAGCCTCTTTACGGATGGCATCTTCTTTTGCCTCATTCAGCTTCTCAATCTCGGCTTCGATTTCCTTGATTTCCTTTGGTGCCACATAGGTCTTCAGACGCACCTTAGAAGCCGCCTCATCTACAATGTCAATGGCCTTATCCGGCAGGAACCGGTCATTGATGTAGCGGGCAGACAGCTTGACAGCTGCTTCCAATGCCTCATCTGTGATCTGTACCCGATGATGCTCCTCATATGCCTTCCGCAGTCCTCTTAAAATCTCTACGGTTGCTTCTTCTGACGGTTCTTCTACCATCACCGGCTGGAACCTGCGTTCCAGTGCCGCGTCTTTTTCAATCCGTTTCCGGTACTCGTCAATGGTGGTGGCACCAATGACCTGAATCTCCCCTCTGGCCAGACTGGGTTTCAGAATATTGGACGCATCCATCGCACCCTCTGCACCACCTGCCCCGATGATGGTGTGAATCTCATCAATAAATAACAGCACATCTCCAGCAGCGGAAACTTCCTGAATCACGTTTTTGATCCGTTCTTCAAATTCCCCCCGGTACTTGGAACCTGCTACCATGCCGGACAGATCCAGTGTGACCACTCGTTTCTCCCGGATGGTATCCGGTACCTCCCCGGTCTCAATCTGCTGTGCCAGTCCCTCTGCAATGGCAGTCTTGCCTACGCCAGGCTCTCCGATCAGACAGGGATTGTTCTTGGTACGTCTGCTTAAGATCTGAATCACACGGTTGATCTCAGAAGCTCTGCCAATCACCGGGTCTAACTTCCCCTCTGCTGCCATACGGGTCAAGTCTCTGCCGTACTGATCCAGCGTAGGTGTATTGGTTTCCTGGTTTCTTTTGGAGGATACCTTTCTCAGATCATCCCGAATTTCCGAAGCATCCTGCCCGGATGCCAGAAACAAATCCGTATACATGCGTGTCAGGTTCACACCCAGTGTATTGAGCAGTCTGGTGGCTGCACAATCTGTCTCCCGAATCATGGCAATCAGGATATGCTCTGTCCCTGCCAAACTGGAATGCTGTCTATGAGCCTCTGCCTGACTGTTGCTCAGCACTCTCCTGGCTCTGGGGGTGTAACCTGCCGGTTCCTCTACATTCACACTGGAGGCAGAGGCAATGAGCTGACTGGTCTTTTCCTCTACCTGCTTTAACTCTACGCCATAGCTTTCCAGTATCTTACTGGCCAGACCAGTGCCTTCCCGAAGCAGTCCCATCAGCAAATGCTCGGTACCGATATAGTTATGACCAAATTCCACCGCTGACTGTTTTGCCTGCTCCAATGCCTGGTTGGCTTTTTTGGTAAAATAATTATAATCCATCGTCACAATTAACCTTTCCTGCCCCTGTCTGTCTCTCTTTGTCACTGTTTCATTCCGGCACAGTTTCCAGCCACATGGCAGCCGAACCATTTGCACTCTTTTACGCTGCCTTGTGAAAGTGAGATACAGACATGCTTATTATACAGAATCTCTCAGAAAAAATCTAGACCAGTTCTGGTAAACGTTTCTGAATATATTCACACCTTGCCTGTGTCAGCCTTTCCTGATCCATGGGTTTGTCAAACAATACCTGTAAATTGGCATCCTGCACTTCCATCATCAGTCCATAACAATTCAATGGCTCTGCCATTTCGATCAATCCATTGTAAATACCGCATCGGATACTGGACAGACAGTTCAGTGCTTCTGCCGTCTCCAGTGTCCTGGCATATTTTAAAATGCCATATGATTTATAAATGCGGTCTTGGAGCTGTATGGACTGCTTTTTCAACGCCTGGGTCCGAATCTTCAACTCCTGCCGTTCCAAATGAGCGGCGATCCGCACCAACACTTCCACGATATCTTTCTCCGAAAGACCCAGTGTTTTTTGATTGGACAATACAAATACATCTCCCGGATTGTCATCCAAATCACCAAATGCCCCCTGAACCACCAGTCCATACCGGCTCATCTCTCTGGCCAGTCCTTTGATGCCGTCATTGGCTGCCAGAAAAGGCAGATGCAACAGCAAATACCCCCGCATGCCTGTGCCGGCATTGGTGGGAAATGTGGTCATATAGCCAAACCGCTCATCAAATGCATACTCAAACTTCTGATTGAGAAAATCATCAATCTGATTGGCCATCCGCCAGGCATCTTCGATCCGCAGTCCCGGCATGGAAACCTGCATTCGGATATGATCATCCCCATTGAACACCATGCTGACCGACTCATCCTCTGCTACCAGAAGCCCCATGGGATGCTCCTTCTGTAAAATAGATTTATTGATGATCCGGCGTTCCTTCAGTGCAATCTTCTGCATCTGGGAAAACCCCTCAAATGTACTTCCGTGCAGTTCACAGGCGGTCACTTCATCCAGTCCCTCACACCCCTTTTGCAAAGTGGCAGTCAGTCCAATCTTTGCCACATCTGACAGCTTACAGGGAAATACATAATCTTTTAGATTCCGTACCAGACGGACTCTGCTTGCTACATAAATATCAGACTGCTCTGATACTTTCTCATACCATTTTTTCATCACTTCTGCTCCAGTTCTGCTTTCAACGCATGAATCTCATCCCGCAGCAGGGCGGCCTGCTCATAATCCTCTTCCTTCAAGGCTTCCTGTAGTCTTGCCTGCAGCAAGTGCAGCTGCTCTGCTCTGTTCTCCTCCTTCCGGACATGCTCTACTGTCTCTTCAAAGGATACACCGTTTTGCTGATACTTGGGTTTCTTGCCGGTATGCCTGCTGCTGATCTGAATCCGCTTCAGATTCTCCTCAATGAGCAAACCGAATGTATTATAACAATCTGCACAGCCAAACTGACTGTCTCGCACAAATTCTCCGTAAGTCATTCCACAGCCGGGGCAGGTGATTTTTTCTGCTTCTGCAGGCTCCTGCTCATCTGACTGCAAATAACTGCCCAGAATACCGGATAACAACCGGCTCAGTGGAAATTCTTCTCCCATACCGGTCCGCAGTTCTGCCGCACACTGGCTGCACAGCCGCATCTCCCGTTTTCTTCCGTTCATAATCTCTGTCACCATAATATTGGCTTCTCTCTTCTGGCATTTTTCACACAACATAACCGCAACTCCCTATGATTCAGATTGGTGGACGTTTCCGTCATACACTCCTGCAATGTATTGCAGCCTACAATCGATACTCGTCAAATATTTGATCCACTAAGGTGTGTACTTCCTCTCTGGTAATATTTTTACAGATCGCCCTTGCCAAAAGCGTCCCTAAATTGGAACGCAGTTCCTGCATGGCACGCATCTTGTCAATATCCAGGCTGATGATGGCACCTCTGCGCCGGTCCACCTTCACAAACCCCTCTTGCCGCAATACCGTATATGCTTTATTGACGGTATGCATATTGATGCCGACGCTCTCTGCCAGCTGCCTGACAGAAGGTAGCTGCTCTCCTTCCTGTATCTCAGACATGGCAATTCCCAGTATGATCTGATTGCACAATTGCAGATAAATCGCCTCATCACTGTTAAAATCAATATTCAGAATCACCATATCATCACCTCCATCCGTTCTGTCTTCTTTTTCATTTGTTATACACATAATAGCACACTTAGCAGGCAAATGCAATGTATCCACCTGATTTTCCAAATTTTTTATCATTTATCTTGACGGATGTGATTTTTCTCTATATAATAAATGCCGCAGAAGCTAGGGGAGCCACTTGGCTGAGAAATGTACATTGACCCTTATCACTTGAACCGGATAATGCCGGCGTAAGGAAGCGAAATGCAGATCGGGATTCCGTTCTTGCATACTGTCATTTTTCAAAAGACTCCCTGACCTCCTGCAATCATTTTTAAGGAGGTTTTTTATGTTTTCATTCTTTTTCACACAGACCACCAACAGCTGGGATGAGGTCATCTATGTGCCTACCACTGCCGGTATCATTCTGCTTGCAGCCATTCTGGTTGCCATCATCGCATTGTTTTCCTGGTTCCTGAAAAAAGACCAGAAAAAGCTGACCGCAAAGCAGCTGGCCTTCTGCGGTATGGCTGTTGCCATTGCCATGGTATTGTCTTTTATCAAGGCTTTTGATATGCCAATGGGTGGTTCCATCACCATGTTCAGCATGTTCTTCATCTGTATCATCGGCTACTGGTATGGTCCTTCTGTAGGGATCATGGCTGGTGTGGCATATGGTATGTTACAGTTCATCGTAGAGCCACAGTTTTACAGCATCCCACAGATGATCGTAGACTATCCCCTGGCCTTTGGCGCACTGGGACTGTCCGGTTTCCTCAGATCTTACCCGGGAAAAGGGGTGGTCAACTCCCTGACCCTGGGGTATGTACTGGGTGTCATTGGCAGATATTGCTTTGCCGTACTTTCCGGTGTGCTGTTCTTTGCTGCCTATGCAGGAGACCAGAACCCGATCCTGTACTCTCTCACCTATAACCTGACTTACATTCTGCCGGAAGCCATCATCACATTAATCGTCATCATGCTTCCACCAGTGTATCAGGCATTGAAGAAACTTCGTGTAGAGGCTGTGAAATAATCGTCACTTGGGATGATTCAGGAACAGACCAGTAAACGATTGTTTCCTGGTCCATCTTGCTTCAACAATTGCCGGGCATGTGTGCAAATACATCTCCGGCTTTTTTTTATTTCTGATAGCTTATTTTGGAATTGCAGTTTCTCTTCTTTTATGATATGATCAGAATGAAGTATTCATGCAAACGCCGTGCATAATCTCCTGTGCAGATTTCTGCAAAGGAGGACCTATGGAATATTCAAAAGAGCAAGCTTACCACAACACACTGCTGTTGCTGCGACAGTATCGGGCAGCCAGATGGAATCTGGAAATGGGGATGGCACAGATCCGGGAAAGTAGTCCCATGGATTTTGACCTTCCCTTAGAAGAGCAGTTACATGTCATATCGGATCTGGGGGTTTCCTATTACGGAAAACCTTTGGAACAGCAGGCAGATACCTTGCAGTTGACCTGGCAGATGCTGCAGCTCATTGACCGCAGTGTGCATATGATGCGCAGCAGACATCCCAAGGGGGAACTGTATTATCAGATTTTGTATCTGAATTTCTTATCAGAGGAAGGTTCCCTTCCTACTGCAATGCTGTTGGATACCCTAAAGGAACATGGGTTTTACATGTCCAATCGCTCCTATTTTCGTCACAAAAAGGCAGCGATCGACTTGCTAGGCTCCATTTTATGGGGATACACCACCAGAGATTGTTTACAGCTATTACAGCAGTATGTGGAACGTCTGCAATATGAGTAATTGCGAAACTTTTTGTAATTTTAAAAGTGATGAATTCGCACACAAAATGTCTTGCAAAGGTAAGTTTTTATCTCAAAAAAAACTTCTTGGCAAGACATTTTTGTTTTACATATTCACCACTTTATAATCTTTCTTAAATTTTTTATTCATATTATATCGTTCTATATGATCAGACTTTATATCTGATCGAAAAGAAGTTTTTTATTATACTCCACAACAAAAAACAAACATGTACATAACACTTGCACATAGCCATCTGTATTTGTCGCACACTGATTCTGTATCTGTAATATTTCATCATAATCAATGCGAGCACAATACTGTAATGCATTTTCCAGTGATATATCATCCCTTTCATTTATCATATAGGATGCCTTACAAAGATGATGTATCACCAACTGCTTCAAATCTTCTTTTTCCAATCGTCGTACATCCATAAAGCTGGTTTCCTGATTGACTATTGACTTATAATCCAATAATGCGCCGCAAGCACATTTTCTGTTCAAATATTCTTGATCCGGGAATGGCTTTTTTAAATGTTTGTAGGACTCTATCATAGGATAATTGAGATATAATTGTCCATTTTCTGTAGAATTATGAAAAAAGCGCAGCATCTGCTCTAATATTTTTCCATCAAACAAAGGGTCTTGTCGTTCATAATCAAATACCAGAAAGATATCTGTGATCTTCTTCCCTCTGATGCTGTCATCCAGAGATTCCAGAAATTCGATCAATTCGATATCCTCAGCCAAATACCATTCCTCTCCAAAGACACTCATCAAACTTTTATTTAATGCCCAAATATTCGTATTATATACAAGGATGTTTTCTGGATTCATCTGGATTTCTGGAAAGCAGGACAGTATTTTCTGAAACAGCTTCACTTCCGTTTTCTTCCCCTCTACCAGCATCAAAATATTTCGTGATTTGGTATTACGCATCAAATTCTCCATTTTTATACAATTTCTCCAAATTGTGCCCCTGACGCAGTTCTCTGTTGGTTGCGTCACAAATTGGTGTCAGCTTTCCATGATCCAGTATCATAAAGCAGTCCGGTCTCATAATAGAATTACTCAACAAATTTGTATTATGGGTCGTCAATATCACCTGACAGTCAAATTGTGTTTCCAATAAATCCACAATTTTTTCAGATAGCTCAAAATGATAATATGCATCAAATTCATCAATAAAAACAAAGGTGGGTTTGTTTCCATATAGATAATTCAAATAGAATTTTGTCAGTGCTGCTGTCCCACTGGACATATTACCCCAAAAATGTAACGGCTTGGCATAATCAAAATAAATATCCTTTTCTCCGTCTGGTTTTTCCAGTGCAATCAAATCACATGCAACGCCGTACTCATTTAAAAAATCCTGAAATTTCTGTAGATTTTCGTCTTCCAACAAAGTTTTCCCCGTAGATGACATCCCATAAGTTGAAATTTTCACGGAGTCTGAAAAACGCATTCCATTGATAAACTGTCTTAATTGATATATAATTCCATGCTCATTTTGTACTGTATTATACATGATGTATCGCAAAGCTGTGGGATTTCCAGTGTTTTCATTCTCCGCTTTTTCACCGTTGACTGCCATATCCAAAAAACCATCCCAATCCAATCCGCCTGCGTTCACCAATGCAACATTTGAGAAATCAGAAGTTCCTTTCAACGTATCATATGCAAAAATAAGTGTTCCATCCACAAAGAACTGTTCCGCTACTACGGTCATTTCATTTTTCTTGGCATACATGTAATCAATTACTTTATTGTCAATCAACAAAGAATACTGAAACTCCACCAAGTCCTTTGTTTCTGCATTTGCATTTTTGTACAAATATTTGTCGTTTCTCAAATATCCATATGGACTTAAGACTGTGGTGTACACAATATCCTGTAATGCTGTGCCCAGATTACTTTTTCCTACTGCGTTTTTTCCATACACAATCATCTTGCTGATCAAATCGTTTTTGACACAATACGCATTGTAATGATACTCACGCACCTTTGTGAAATCTATGGTCAATGTTTCTCTGAAGTTTTTATAATTTTTCACTGAAAACGTCCGAATCATTTTACCATTCTCCTGTCTTTCCAAGCTATGTTTACGTAATTTTCTATCTATCCTTATTGTATCACAGAAAACAGAAAAAGCAACTATCTGCCGTAAAGAAATTACGGCAAATAATTGCTTTTTATTTTCATCCTATTTCATTTTCTATCTGCCTGACTTACGCTTCGTCGATTGCCTTTCCAATGTCATGTCTCATGTACTTGTTGGCAAAGGAAACCCACTCTGTGGCTGCATAGGCATTCTTTCTGGCTTCTTTCAGGTCACTTCCGGTGGCGGTGATACCCAGTACACGTCCGCCATTGGTGACGATCTGTTCATCTCCGTCAAACTTACTTCCTGCATGGAAGCAATAATATCCGTCATTGTCCTTGAAGCGATCCAGACCCTCGATTGGATAACCCTTTTCATACTTCACCGGATATCCGTCAGATGCCAGTACCACGCAGACTGCCGCATTGTCTTCAAAATCCAGTGTGTACTGATCCAGTGTGCCATCGATGCAGGCCTCAAAGATCTCTACGATATCATTGTTCATACGAGGCAGTACCACCTGTGTCTCCGGATCGCCGAAACGGGCATTGTATTCCAATACCTTTGGCCCCTTTTCTGTCAGCATCAGTCCGAAGAAAATGATTCCCTTGAACTCTCTGCCCTCTGCCTTCATGGCATCTACTGTGGCCTGATAGATGTACTCTTTACAGAATGCATCTACTTCCGGGGTATAGAAAGGACTTGGAGAAAAGGTTCCCATACCACCGGTATTCAGTCCCTTGTCTCCGTCTAACGCACGCTTATGATCCTGGGCAGAAGTCATGATGCGGATGGTATTTCCGTCTACAAAGCTCAGTACAGACACTTCCCGACCGGTCATAAACTCTTCGATGACAATCTTATCACCGGCAGTACCAAACTGCTTGTCTAACATCAGTGTCTTGACACCTTCTTTTGCTTCCTCTAATGTATTGCAGATCAATACACCCTTTCCAAGTGCTAGACCGTCTGCCTTTAATACAGTGGGCATAGGCGCAGTTTCCAGATACGCAAGCGCCTCCTCTGCACTGGTAAAGGTTTCATATGCTGCTGTAGGAATGTTGTATTTCTTCATCAAATCTTTGGAAAATGCCTTGGAACCTTCCAGAATGGCAGCATTCTTTCTAGGACCAAATACCCGAAGACCTGCTGCCTCAAAGGCATCTACCACACCGCCTACTAACGGATCATCCATACCGATCACCGTCAGGTCAATCTCTGCTTCCTTTGCAAATGCAACCAGCTTGTCAAACTCCATGGCACCGATGGGCACACACTCTGCCAGTTCTGCAATGCCGGCATTTCCCGGTGCGCAGTAAATCTTGTCTACCTTTGGGCTCTGTGCAATCTTCCAGACGATGGCATGCTCTCTGCCGCCGCCGCCGACAACCAATACTTTCATGTCTTCCTCCTGCCTCTTTTTATCCTGTCGGATTGTTTATTGATGCAAAAATAATCGTACACTTACTGCACCATCTTATTTTCTTATCTGCGAATGACCACTTTTCCGTCTTCTACCGTCACTTTCCGGTTGGCGATCAGATGAATGGCTTCCGGCAAAATCTTCCACTCTGCCTGCTCCATGACACGCTTCTGCAATGTCTTAGCATCATCCCCTGCCTCTACCAGTACCGGCTTTTGTAAGATGATCGGGCCGGTATCCATGCCTTCATCCACAAAATGTACCGTAGCACCGGTGACTTTTACACCACGCTCTAATGCTTTTTCATGCACCTTTAATCCATAATACCCCACTCCGCAGAAAGAAGGAATCAGGGATGGATGGATGTTGATAATACGATTGGGATATGCCGCAATGAGCTGTGGGGGAATCTTCACCAGATAACCTGCCAGTACGACCAAATCCACCTGATAGGAATCGATGATCCGCACCAGATCCTCATTGAACTGTTCTCTGTCCGCATAGTCCTTTGGAGAAACACAGCGTGACGGAATGCCGTGTTGTGCGGCACGCTCTAATGCATAGGCACCCGCATTGTTGCTGATGACCACACTGATTTCCGTATTGGTGATCACACCGGATGCAATGCTGTCAATGATGGCTTGTAAATTGGTTCCGCCGCCGCTGACCAATACACCAATCTTTAACATACTGTCACACCTTTCTCTCCGGCAACCGCCTTGCCCACTACATATCCCTTCTCGCCTGCCGCTTCGATGGCTGCCAGAGTCTTGTCCACATCTGCCGCATCCACACCAATGACCATACCCAGACCCATGTTGTATGTATTATACATCATCTTCTCTTCGATATTACCGGTCTTTGCAAGCAGTGTGAAGATTGGCGGGATCGGGTAACTGTCCTTCTGTACCTCTGCACGAATCCCTTCCGGCAGCATACGAGGAATGTTCTCATAAAAACCACCGCCTGTGATATGGCTGCAGGCCTTCACACGAACACCTGCATCTTTGATGCTCTTTAATGTCTTCACATAAATCTTGGTTGGTGCCAACAGTGCTTCCCCTAAAGTAGTACCCAGTTCCTCATAATAGGTATCCAGACTCTCCTTTGTCATCTCAAATACCTTACGAACCAGAGAAAAGCCATTGGAATGCACGCCGGAGGAAGCGATGCCGATCAGCACATCTCCGTCTTTCAGATCTGCGCCTGTGATCATATCCTTCTCATCTACCACACCCACTGCAAATCCAGCCAGATCGTATTCATCTTCCGGATAGAACCCTGGCATTTCCGCAGTCTCACCGCCTACTAAGGAGGCACCGGACTGTAAACAGCCCTCTGCCACACCCTTTACGATGGTGGCGATCTTCTCCGGATAGTTCTTGCCGCAGGCAATGTAATCTAAGAAGAACAGCGGTTCTCCGCCTGCACATGCCACGTCATTGACACACATGGCCACACAGTCGATTCCGATGGTATCGTGTTTATCCATTAAAAAAGCAAGCTTCAACTTGGTTCCTACACCATCTGTACCGGACAGTAAGATCGGATGCTCCATGTTCTTGAAGGCACTGACATCAAATCCACCTGAAAAACCGCCGATGTTGCTCAATACTTCTGCACGCATGGTCTTCTTCACATGCTCTTTCATCAGTTCTACGGACTTGTATCCGGCTTCAATATCTACACCTGCATTTTTGTAATCCATTGTGAAACCCCATTTCTGTACGGCTCTGTCACAAAGAGAGGAGCGTGCCGTACTGCCGCCCACACTCTGATTCCACTCAATAGCTTATCTTAAACCAGAACAATTCGCAATATTTTTCTGCAAATTTCTTCAAGTTTTCCACACGCCTGTGGTTACATCTGCTTCAGATATTCCTGATACTTGATCTCTTCTAACTTTTCTGCCTTCTTGTCTACCATCTCTTCCAAAGACTTGGCATAGGCTTCCACCCTGCTGCTCAGTTCCTCATCTCCAATGGCAACAATCTTGGCAGCCAGCAAACCGGCATTCAGCGCACCATTGATGGCCACTGTGGCAACGGGAATGCCCGGCGGCATCTGGCAGATGGAGTAAAGAGAATCCACACCGCTTAATGTCTTGGTCTGTACCGGCACGCCAATGACAGGCAGTACCGTCATGGCCGCTGTCATACCCGGCAGATGTGCCGCACCGCCTGCACCTGCAATGATGACCTTCAATCCACGCTCCTTTGCAGAGTGTGCATATTCATACATCTTGTCCGGCGTACGGTGTGCAGAAACAACCGTCAATTCATATGGCACCTGCAACTGGTCTAACATTTCAGCTGCTTTTGCCATTACAGGCAGATCAGAGTCACTGCCCATAATAATTCCTACTACTGGTTTCATGATACTTTCTTCCTCCTACTCATAACGCAATGCGGCATGGGCACTGCGCACCTGACGCAATGCTTCTTCTATGGTATCCGCTGTGGCAGTGATGTGTCCCATCTTTCTGCCCTTGCGTACTTCTTCTTTTCCATAAATGTGAATCTTCACATCCGGTTCCTGATAAGCTTCCTCTAATCCAAGCAGCACAGCTTTGGCATCATGATCCCCAATGATGTTCTTCATGGCAGACGGACGGATCAGCTTGGTACTGCCAAGGGGCAGTCCCAAAATCCCGCGAATGTGATTCTCATACTGAGAGGTCACACACCCTTCGATGGTATAATGACCGGAATTGTGAGGGCGTGGTGCAAGTTCATTGACCAACACATGCCCCTCTTTTGTCACGAACAGTTCTACACAAAGCATACCGCAGGCTTCAAATGCATGAAGGCACTGTTCTGACACTTCCATGGCTTCTCTTGTGGTCTCCGGACTGATGGCTGCCGGCACTGTGGTTTCATCTAAAATGCTGTCCTTGTGTACATTTTCCGCAACCGGGAACACCACCGTCTGTCCGTTTACACTGCGGCACGCCAGCACAGACACTTCCTTTACAAAAGGCACAAACTCCTCTACCATCAGAGGCAGACTGCCCTTGCCTAATGCTTCATAAGCCCTTGGGATATCTTCTTCGGAATCGATGACTGCATTGCCCTTTCCGTCATAGCCACCTGTACAGGTCTTTAAAATCAGCGGATAAGAAAGCTGTTCTCCTGCCTGTTTGATGTCAGAAACCGTCTCCACCGGTAGAAACGCAGGCACCGACAACTTGTTTTTCTTCAAATGACACTTCTGCTGGTACTTGTTTTGAATATATCCCAGTGTCTCAGAGGATGGGTATACCTTATGTCCTGCTGCCTCTAACTCCTGCAATGCCTGTAAACTGATGTGTTCAAATTCATAGGTCACCACATCAACACGCTCTGCCAGCCGCTTGATGGCTTCAATGTCATCAAATCCAGCCACGATATGGGCATCCGCAATGCTGTGTGCCGGACACTGTACGGTAGGGTCTAAGATGACAAACTGATAATCCAGACGCTTTGCATCCAGGATCATCATCTTTCCCAACTGTCCGCCTCCAATAATTCCAATCTTTTTCATTTGCTTTCCAGTCCTTCCAATGGTTCATTTAACAATTCTGTTCCCGGCAGTACAAACCTGGAATCCACTATGATCGGAATCCGGCTTCCATCTGCACGTACCGCAGAGATTTCTCCCAGTTCAAAATAGGGGATGGTAATGTCTGTATGACAGGAGAAATATGCCTTCTCCGGCTCCGTCTTTCGCAAAATGGAACACTCATTGTCACGGGCAATGATCTCCTTGCCATCGGGATTGAACACTGCCACATCCTCTGCATAAGAATAACAGGTATCCCCCACTGCAAAATGAGGACCTGTCTTTTCTGCAATCAAAATGGGCAGCTGTCTGAACATATCATACCGTACTCCCATGGCAAACGCAGTGGTGTTGGTGCCAATGGCAAACTCTCCCATAGGCAAAGTATCCCTGTGATACAACAAATTTTCCTGAATGTACGCCTTGCCTGCCTGAGCGTCTGCAAAGTTACCACAACTATATTCTGTAATCATTCCATCCTGAAATCTCAGCCGCAGATCCAGGTATTCCAGTCCGTTTAGGAACACTCTGCTTACATGAAGCAGTCCATTGGTGCCTGCAAGTTTTGGAGAAGTAAACACCTCTCCCACCGGAATGTTCACATCTGCCAGACAATTCTCAAAATTGGTCTGGGTCTGGGGCTGCTCTAACGTATGCAGCGCCACAGTCAGTTCAGTCTCATTGCCGTTCTTTCCACGGATGACCACATGGGTTCCCTGATCCAGTGCATCGATGATCTTTTGCTGGATTTCCCGATATACCTTCACATTCAGTGTATTGACTTCCATGCATTCCCGGAAAATATCCTCGAACCGCTCTCCGATATCCGGTGTGGGAATGGCCATAATGGTAAAGCTGGATTCTTCCTGTGGAATATAGGTATTGACAATCCGGCTCAGTTCCTGATGCAGTTCAATGGAAATGGTCTGCTGCTTCTCACTGTACTTCAAAGATTCTGTCTTTCCAACAGGAGAAAACGGTTCCTCTCCAAAGGTTTCCAGGCAAACAGGCCCACCCTGCCTGCGGGCTTGTTCTTTGTGGTTTTCATACTCTGTCCGGTATACCTGTAAATACCGCTCCTTATACTGGCGGTCCAGATAAATGGCATCGTCAAACCGATGGTCATACCCATATTGACGGTTTGCAGACTGCACATCCAAAAATGCCTGACGGATCACCGGACGAATATCCAGTTGTGCCAGCCGCTCTATCACCTTCTGTATGATCCGCTCAGTTCCTACATGATACATCACCGGTGCGCTCTTCTTCAAGGTAATGTCCCGTCTGCACATTTCATAGCCGGTGCGGTATCCCTCCACCATGGTCTCTGCAATTCGATCAATTTCTTCTTCTTTCAATGAAAATAAATAAGATGCCAGCTGCTTTGTTCCCTCAGAAATATACAGACCATACCGGTACAGATACCGCAGATCTGCTCCTGCTTCCTGCACGATCTGTGTATAGGGAAGGGAAACTGCCCCGATCCGTTCTTTTACGATATCAGCCGCAAAGATATCGGCATAGTCGCTTTCAAACCAGTACACCGACTGGCGCATCTGGTGCAAATCAATGGACTCTTCCGCTGTGGCATACAGTTCCAGAAACAATTCCATGTAAATGGTCAGCTTGTCCAGTCTCTGTTCCGTACACGCCACAATCCCCTTCCGCAGGTTTGCCGCCACCATAGAAAACAGTCTGCCGGCCTCTTTTCCAAACACCGATACGGCATAGGTGGGATTGGTATAAGAAGTCTCATACCGCTCCGGTAAAAGCTCCTCATACAGCCGTCTGTTCCAGTCTTCTAATTCCGCCAGATCCACCGTCTCTGCCCTGTTTTCTGCACAAAATATCCACCAGTCTCTCAGTATCAGAAGAAACTGTGCTTCCTTTTGAAAATAGTCCAGATAGGGCTGCGCCAGAACCGTTTCTTCTGCCACCTCTGCCAGACGGGCCGTGGCAAGTGCATACCGTTCTAAAATCAACTCATTCATTCCCGATGCCTCTCCTTATTTCCTGTCTATTTTATAAAGATAATGTGGAACCGCCCCAGATGTACAGGGCAACCATCCCAATGAGAACCGCCAGATTGCACAGCAGTCCTGCTTTCAACCCGTTACGGTAAATCCGTCCTTTTAATTTCAGGCCTGAATAGGCAATATATGCGCCGACAAATGCCAATACTACAATCCCTACACAGGCAACGCCTACCATCACACCTGCCTGCCCCATGGCAAACAGGGAACGCAGCAGGCAGTAGAAAAACACAACCAGTTCCGATCCCAGACAGATCCATGTGCCATAGCTCTGCCAGATATGTCGTCTGGATGCAAAATCAATCTCCCATTTCGCCATGTATCTTCCCTTTCATCCCCAGATAATTGTAACACACCATCCCCACTGCTCCTAAAAATCCGCCCAGTGTATTCAGCAAAATATCGTCCACATCAAAACATCCTACCCGAAATACCAGCTGTGTGGTCTCAATCAACAGACTAAACAGACAGGTCACTGCTGTAATGGCTGCCACATACCGGAGTCTGGGAAACTCCAGATACAGAAACATCCCAAAAGGTATGAAACAGCATACATTCCCAACCAGATTGACCATGATCGGCCACAGACCCAGCTGCTCTCTGTACCGCACAAAACGACGGATTTCCCGAAGCAGCACCAGGTTGTAGGAATACCCTCTGTGCACATCAGTTCTGCCCAGTGCCTTTTCAAAAAAAAGCAGATAACACAATCCTGCAAGGTAGGCAGCAAACAGCACCCCCAGCACACGTCTGCTCCGACAGGATGGGGTATGCTTTTGACACGCTCTGTCTTTCATATACCTTGTTCCTTCTGCCGATCCGGCTCTCTTTAAAATGTCACATGCTTTCTTTTATTCAGAAGCTGTGCGCCTGTGACGATAGATACAATACCAGCCGTCAAGCCGGTCACCAGCACAATCACCCCCACTGCGATTCCGGCTGCACCGCCGATTCCAAGTGCCCGATAGATCTTCTCGTTCATATATGCCTCCTGTTCTGAAGCCGTCTGCTTCATTTTCTATGATGTGTATGTTTTCAATTTTTATTCTCTGGCACCGTACTGCTCATAATACGCATCAATGGCAGCCTTGATGGTATCGTCAATGATCACTCTGCCCTTGTACTCTTTGTTATACAGATGCTCAATGACCTCTGCCATGGTGACGATGGCTGTGGTCTGGATGCCGTACGTCTCTGCCACTTCCTTCAATGCACTCTTCTCAGAGTTCTGTCCACGCTCCATACGGTCTACAGACACGCACAATCCCAGTACATTCACATCTCCCTGTGCCTTGATGATAGGGAATGTCTCCTGAATAGACTTCCCGGAAGTGGTCACATCCTCGATCATCACCACTTTGTCTCCATCCTTGAGAGGACTGCCAAGCAGAATGCCCACATCCCCATGATCCTTCACTTCCTTACGGTTAGAGCAATAGCGCACATCTGCATCATAAAACTCACTGATGGACATAGCAGTGGCCACAGACAGTGGAATACCCTTGTAAGCCGGTCCAAACAGCACATCAAAGTCTGTGCCAAACTGATCATGGATGGCTCTTGCATAGTACTCTCCTAACTTCCGCAGCTGGCTGCCGGTACGATAAAATCCGGTATTTACAAAGAACGGTGTCTTCCGTCCACTCTTGGTCACAAAATCTCCAAAGCGAAGTACCTCGCTGTCAATCATAAACTCAATAAATTCCTGCTTATACTGCTCCATTTTCCAAAACCTCCTGATGGGAAACTCTCAAATATCGATTCCATTCTAACATAGAACCCTTCGGTTATCAATCCATTTCCAAAAATGAATGAAACACAAAAAAGGCTGAGACACCAGTTTTGGGTTCAACCAGTGTCACAACCTCTTGTTTTTAAAATCCCCCATTTCGATATGCTCTTGCAATCACATAGGACGGTTCATAATAGGCACTGCAATTGTAATTATCGATCGTGTCACAAATCGTATTGTTATATACTCTCAACATGCCTTCCACTTCTGTTTCATTTTGTCCTAGCGTATCAGAAATCAGTCTTTGATACACCTTTCCCATTTGTGTCGGACTTGGTATTTTTTCAACCAAATCCTTGTCAACAACCGTAATGTCAAAGTTCCCTTGGATGAGTGCATATTCTCGAATCCAATCATCCTCTACTGTCAAAGGATTTTCAGAATGAAGCACATTGGCCACACTAATTAAGTGTTCCAATTCTTCTTTCCCGATGTTGTTTACCACATAACGATTTCTTTGGTGTAATCTTCTGGCCACACGTTCAATCATGTAACAGATAAAATACAAGTCATTTTTCTGAATTGTTTCATCAGGAAAATACTTATTGATCAATGTGATCACTCCTTTCCCAGTCTTTTCCTATTCTCTCTTTTCTCTATCGACCATTTATTTGTGCAAACTTTATTTTATAACACTCTTTGTACAAATTCAATCGTTCTTCGCAATTCCTTCTGGGGTCTACAGACCATCATATGACAAATTTTGATTTCTCTATAGAATGGATCCTGACAAGTACAAACTGTTTTTGTTGATCCAGGAATCATACAAAAAAGAGGCTATGACACCTTTTTCCTGTTCAACCAGTATCACAACCTCTCTTTCAATCATATTGTATTGTAGCAAAAAATACTACCTGTAAAAATAAAAATCCGTTATGCCATAATTATAGTTATTCCCGTTATTCTTTACATCAGGCTCGTATTTTATATACATCCCAGATGCATAATCAAGTTGTATTTCATATGTAACAGGAGCCATTGTTCCAGACAAAGGAATTGTTTTAACAACATGATCAAATCCACTCTCATCATTACTACGAGTATATATAGTCATAGTACCATTACGCATGCTTTCGTTATCTATATGTCCGACAGTAAATTTACATTTAGAATATTGTTTCTTGAGACTTATCTGTAGATATGTGTCATAATAACCAATTTTCATACTATCGCTATACTTTTCCGCATCCATGTAAATAGTAGTATTGTAATCTATGTTCGAATCATTACTTTTCATATAATCTTTAGAAAACCGTACCTTCTCCGGCTTTTCATTGCCATATACGATGTGATTTCCGTCTGGATCGTAGCGCAAATCCTGATCCAGGAAATAGGTTTCTAACATGGACTCTGCATAATAAGAATTGCCATCAATCTGTGCCACCCCACCGGACAAGATGTCGGCAATGTTCTCCCCATCGATGATCAGACCTGTCTGCAACACTTCCGCAGAAGGACGCTGTTTCAAGTCTGCAATCTGCGCATCCTTTTCCGCAATCTGTTGCTTAAGGTCTGCCTTTTCTGCCTCGGCATTGTCTCTATATGACTCTAATTCACTCTTTTCATTCTGTAATGTAGTAACTTCTTCTGAAATAGATTGCAGGGAAGTGAGAAAATCTGCCTCTTCTACATCCAGTCCCAGCTGATCGGAAAGCTGTTGCAATACTTCTTTGCTGTCAATCTCCTCTTTCTTCTGGTCTGCCATCGCTTTTGCAATATACTCCATCTGCTCATTGGCATCTAGTTCCAGCACAGAATCGTCAACCAAACCGGCTTGTACAAAATGGGTATTCAAAAGCGTGCCCAGACTATTCAAAGAAATATAATCTGTCACCATCAAATTATTGGTCGCAACTGCACCTACAACAGCACCTGCAACGGCACTGATCACAGCAACAATAATGTCTTTTACAATGGAATTTTTCTGCATATTTTCTCCTTTTCTCAGATATTTTTCTTTTATTTAGAGAATATCATATTTGAAAAGGAAATCCTACCACAATTTTTGCCAAATTTTATACTTTATTTTCTATCATTTCATTCCTGGATGTAAAACCACTTACATCCCCATCTTATTACTTTGTTCTTACAGTTTTATGCTTTCGTAATTGAATTACAATTCCTGTAATCGTAGAAACAAGTATTGTAAATAACCACAATACCACACCGTAATGCAATTGTAACCGGTATATCATCTCTGCACTCATATCTGCTGTAATTTTCTGCATACTATAACTTTGCATCCAATCCCCAATGATTTGACCGATTCCGATCCCCACTAAATTTCCAAGTGTAATCGCAAAAGAGACACGCAACCAATCAAAGAAAATGAGTATGAGAGCAACCAGCCATGTGCATAAATAAACATGCCGAGCTGTCCATTCCAACACATAAGCGTCTCTCAACCATATTTTTGATATTGCATACAAACCAAAATAGATCAACAATGTTATAACAAAGTATATCTTTTTCATGATATCCTTTCTAATATTTTATATCCAATATTCCGTAGCCGAAATCCATAAAGAACCAGAATATGGTTTATAAAATCTATTTATATTTCTGTTCCAACCATCCATAATACAAATGTAATGATCGCCCGAACTACATTCCCTATATCCCACTGAAAGAGAAAATCAAACAATCTTTTTACTTCATCCAGTTAGGGGTGTTTTTATTATTTTCATGAAAATCTGACTTCTCAAACAAACCTATCTTCTTTTTCCAATCCAATATAAAATTCCTGCTACCAATCCCCAAAGCAAACTAATTCCTGCCATGATTCCCACTTCCCGCCATGCATCCACGCCATATAAAGCAGCTGTCTGCAAAACGCTTGTGCCTGTCATGATACTATAGAGACTGCATGAAAACAACCATGGCACACTCTCCCGCAATAAATATGGGAGAAAGAGAATTACCAGTAAAAGTCCCACTGCCGGAAGTTCCTTTGGCATACACATCGCTATATACAATCCCACTAATCCAGTCAGAATACATCCTGCCACCTGCAATGCAATCACCAAAATCACACCACTGCCCAATCCAAGCGACATATTCACATCTGCAAAAACAGACAAACTTTGCAATGCCGCATTTCCATTCTTCATAGAAAAGCAAAGCCAAAATACCAAAAAGCGAATCCCCTCTGTCAGAAATGCTATGATTCCAATGGAGCATGCCACTGCCGCTCCTTTCTGTGCCATCACACCACCATATCCCCTACAGGAAGCTTTCAAAAGCGACAGCATTCTGGTAGATGTTTCCAAAAAAAAGCACCGTATCACAATTCCCAGTGTCAGGAATAGCAGCAGCAGACTTACTGTATCCGTCTGAAAAAAATAATTCCAGTATCTTCCATACAGTAATTGTAAATTCTCTATTCCTTTTTCCTGTTCTGTTAAAAGATAGAAATATTCCTCCTGCATTCTGAAAAATACTGCTTCATGGAGAGAAGCATCATCCAGCTTTTTCAAATACGCATCATATTGTAAACCATCAAGCTCCCCATTCTGATATGCCTGAAGCATTTCTTCTTTCTGAGATAGGATTTGGCTGATAGATGCCCCCTCCTCCATAATTCGGTTTGTTTTATAGGGACTGACCCTGCCTTCCCAACGATTGATATAAGTTCGATATAATGCATCATCTTCTGCAAAATAATCCCACCTACCCGTATTAACAGACAAAAACACCGTCACCAACAACACACCTGCAGCCAACAAAACCATAGGTATGTTCCATATCTTCTTTAATTCCTGTGTCATCATCCGGCCTCCGTGTAATATTTGTATGCAACCACTGTCCCAACAACCACAATAATGCCTGTTACAAACAAGCAACAATGCAGAGTTGAGACAGGATACCCAGCCACATTCAAGCACTGCAATTTGATCAGGTACCCTTCTGGATCAGACAACACCGGAAAACAAAACGCCCGCAACTTTTCTATCCATAAAACCACCTGTCTGTTTTCCAGATTGATTCCCATCAACCCACTGTGATAAATAGGGAATGCCCACCACAAAAAACCAATCAAATACCAGCTGCCTCCTGATAAAATACCTGACAAGTTTTTCGAAAAGAAAGAAGACAATGCCACCATCATGATTCCATATACCAATGCAAGCACACACTGCAACATCCACTGAATGCCCACTGCCTGCCAAATCTTCAGTGAATAGGGACATCTTGCAAAATAAGAAATACTTTGTACAGATACTTCTAAATGTGTAAGAGGAAGGCACATCCGCTTCACGAACCAGTTGACACAAACAGAACAGAACATCACACTGACAGAAATCAACATTGCCGCACTATACTTTGCCCAAAATAACCCTTTTCTGCCTGTTGCTGAAGCTGCAAGTACCTGATCACAGCCACTTTCCCTTTCGCTTGGAAAAATTGTACACACCAGAATTGTGATGAGTAATAATGCTGCCATTGTAAATTGATTGTCCGTAAAATATGTCTTCCAGTCCTCTGAAGACACTAGCTGCACCCGAATCTCTGGCTGATACGCTTCTGCAATCTTCTGATTCAAACGTGCTTCATACTCCATTTCATGCTGCTGATACCATACCACATTCTCCAACGCTGTTTTGGCGATTCCACTGCGCATAGAAGAAAAAGACACCAAAGATCGAATATTGGTCAACATGTCACTTTTCCAAAAGTAAGAAAAACTCACTGTTTCTTCTCCTTGTTGGATTGCCTGAATCGCCTCATAATGTTCCTTTGTCACTGTACCGCCATATTGTTCATATAATTCCTTTCCTGCCCTTGCATAATCAGGGCTGAACCGATACACTTGAATATCCGACCAGACAATCACTATTAAAAGAAACACAAATAACAGAGGAACCCATGGATGAAACAATATCTTTTTCAATTCGTATCCGATCAATTTTCTCATAGTTCCTCCGATGTACCATTCTGTTGTTGTATTCCAAAAAAGTACAGATATAAATCCTCTAAATTAGGTGATTCTAACAACATTGCCCCTTTCGGTGGCTCATCTGTCACAATCCGTACTACTGAATCCTCTCCTTTTGCATCAATCTGTGTGACCCGATATTGCTCGCAGAATGTCAGCAACTCCGATTCCGGTATATGTACGCTATAAATACGTCCATTTACAATTTCAAGGCACTCCGGTATGGTTCCGCGGCAAATCACACTTCCCTTCTGCATGATCAGCAACTCATCTGCCAGATTCTGTACATCGGATACAATATGTGTCGCCAGGATCACAATTTTATTGACTGCAATCCGTGTCACCAGATTACGAAAGCGGATCCGTTCCATCGGATCCAAACCTGCTGTCGGTTCATCAAAAATCACAATATCAGGATCATGCAACAATGCCTGCGCAATCCCAAGGCGCTGTTTCATGCCACCCGAAAAGCCGCCAATCTTCTGATTGGCATGGGTGGATAGATTAACCATCTCCAGCAGTTCAGAAATGCGTTGTTCTATCACCGCCGTTCCTTCCATTTCCTGAATCTGTGCCATGTAACGCAGAAACTGCACCGCAGTAAAATTGGGATAAAATCCAACTGCCTGCGGCAAATATCCCAATCTTGCCCGATACCGTTTTCCAAGTTTCCCTGCTTCCTGTCCGTCCAATAATACCTTTCCCTCTGTCTGCTTTAAAATTCCCGCAATGATATTCATCATAGTGGATTTGCCTGCACCATTGGGACCGATCAATCCATAAATACCAGGATGAAATATCAAAGACACATTCTGTAACGCTCGATGTTTTCCATATCGTTTTCCGATTCCATCTAATTTTAGTTCCATCGCATCCTCCACTCTCACGGAAAAACATCCGTTAGCTTTGTGACTCAAATAAAAGAAACGGTTCACTACCATCCATATTCATACAAATATAACGATTCTCCTGAATGGCAATCAACTTTTCTGCACCCGGCAGTACATAGAAACGAGGACTGATATTTTCCAACAGCACCTGTGCCTGATCCGTTGCGATATCATATACAGCCAACGCATTGTCTCCATTCTGATAAAATACACGCCCCTGCCACACCTGACAGCTATATACATTTGTCAACAGTGTTTCTGCCTTCTGTCCGTCCGCTCCCAGTTGAATCAACTCTATCCATCCCTGTTCCCCATTGTACCACTCTGCATATAGATTTCCCTGATCCAATTGTATATTGTTCAGTTTCAAAGGACTAATCCGCTTCTTTTCTCCAGTATCCAGATCAATCTGCAAGGCAATCCCATCCTGATTCACTGCATATAAATACTGATCATTCTGCCCGGAAAGTGCGTACATATACTCATCCAACAATTCTGTCCTCTCACCTGTCTGTGGATAGATACTCCAAACTCCACTTTGGCTGCCATCTACACTCTGCCACGTACATCTGAGATGATCTCGATCATTTTGCAATATCATAATAGGCTGTTTTGCCTCATAAACCTTACTGGCAGTCAATGTAATCGGATTCAGGCAATAAATACTGTTCGGTTCGTAACATTCTGCCATGCCTGCAAATGACACAAAAATCTGTCCTTGTACATTGACCACAGAATCTACCTTCCCTGAGTAGGCACAACCACCATCATGAAGACAGAGAGCATCTCTGCATGCAGGACGAACTGCAAATATCTCTTTGTCTATGACATATAATCTGCTATCCTCTGATACCAGATAATAAGAAGAATCGTCCTCTGCCAAACTCCCACAATTTCCATAATATTGTTCCAATTCTGTAGATTTTCTTTCCTTCACTGCATGGATTGTCCCTGCTTGCTGGCATCCACCCAGAACGCACAAACAAACCCCCAAAAACAATGCCATACATCTTCCACCCTTTTGCACGTCCCTCTCCTTTCCCGTAAATAACGTTTTTAGGTAATTATCCAAAGCACCCCCCTTCTCTGTAGCTGTTCTATTCAACAACGACATCATACATATAAGCAGGAAAAGAGAGCATAAATTCCTGTTTTTCCATCACGTTGCTATTAGCAGAAAACCAGATCAGATGGTCTCCTGGTGGAATCTGGCTCATATCCAATGGAATCTCATATACATTCAACGGATCGACCGTAAACGTACAATACCACTTTCCATCAAATGCAGCCAACGGTTTTCCGTCCATCCATGCATATACATACATCTTGGTATTTTCTTCTGTGTATTGATCTGCCTGACAAACTGCATACAACTGCTGGTCACTGACAAATGCAGTATTGACTTCAAGCTGATCTAACATTTCCATTTTTTCTGCAACCGAAATATCACTGGTAAATCTCCAATTGGCCGTTCCCTGAAAATCGGATTTTGCATCGTACTCAGGAATGTTCAAATCCAACTGGCACATTTCTCTATCAATGGCCACATCCGGTGTGGCAGCTGTGATCCGAAACTGCCACCCAAGCCCACCTGCCATAGCAAATGTATGAGCAAAATCAAAATGTGTCTGAGGCTGTGCAATCTGTAACAAAGTCATACAAACCGTATCTCCATATGGCACATAAGCCGGTTGAAAACGCAACGTGCTGATTCTACTTTCATCCTCCATCTCACTTTCCATGGGAATGGAGACATACATCACCTCTTCCCCGTCCCAGCAAAACGGTTGGGGAACTCCATCAATCATCAGCACAAAAATGTAATTCGAATATTCTACTGCTTCATCTGGCTGGTTAATGTCATAATACACTTCAAATTCAAATGCCTCTCCAGTGTAAACTTCATCTTTGTATCCCTGAGGTGCCCCATCCTTGCCGATCAAATTAATTGTTTGACCCGTTCCTGATCCAATATGTACATAATCTATTGCATTTTCTTCCACCGCCTCTCCTATGGTTTCTTCTGCCGTCTGTAAGGCTTGCAAGTAATCTCCCATTGCCATTTCCGATTCTGTAGTCTCCTGCTCCTTCTTCCCACATCCGCAAATCTGTACCATCATCACAAACAAGAGGATCCGTTTCCATTTCTTTCTCATAAATTCTCCTTATACAAAACTCCCCTCAGACTGTATTGATATCTGAGGGGAAGACTGTATCCTTTTTTACTTCACTGCACCGATCAGTTCCCGGATGTCACTGACGCCATACCGCTCCATATAAGCAGCAATGCCCTCTGCCACCTGCACAGAAGCCACAGGGTTATGGAAGTTGGCTGTGCCCACCGCCACTGCGGTGGCGCCTGCTAAGATAAACTCCAGTGCATCCTCTGCATTGCAGATCCCGCCCATACCGATGATGGGAACCTGCACTGCCTGTGCCACCTGATAGACCATACGAACTGCCACCGGCTTGATGGCAGGGCCGGACAATCCACCGGTCTTATTGGCCAGTGCAAAGGCTCTGCGGTGAATGTCGATCTTCATACCGGTCAGGGTATTGATCAGGGAAACCGCATCTGCCCCTGCTGCTTCTACTGCCTTTGCCATCTCTGTAATGTCTGTTACATTCGGGCTAAGTTTCATGATCACCGGCTGTTTTGCCTTTGCCTTCACTGCCTTGGTGATGGCATAAGCCGCCTTTGGATTCTGCCCAAAGGCGATGCCGCCCTCTTTCACATTGGGACAGGAGATGTTGATTTCCAACAGATCCACCGGTTCCTCTCCCAGCCGTTCTACCACTTCTACATAATCTTCCTCGGAACGTCCGCATACGTTGACCACAATCCTGGTATCGTACTGTTTCAGGAAGGGGATGTCTCTCTGTGCAAAGACGTCAATGCCCGGATTCTGTAAGCCGATGGCATTGAGCATCCCACTGCTGACCTCTGCGATACGAGGGGTGGGATTGCCTGTCCACGGCACATTGGCAACCCCCTTGGTCACCACTGCACCCAGACGACTCAAGTCTACAAATTCACTATATTCCATACCGGAGCCAAAGGTTCCGGAACATGTCATCACCGGATTTTTCAGTGTCACACCGGCAATGTCTACCGACAGATTTCTCTCAGCCATTCTATTCTCCAATTCCAAAGCGTTTATGCAGCTTTTAATCTAACTCCACCTCTGTTGCCAGAAATACCGGACCTTCCTTACAGATCCGCTTGCTGTGTACATGGGTATGCTCGTCCACTTCTGTAGATTTGCACACACATGCCAGACAGGCACCTACTCCACAGGCCATGCGCTCTTCCAGAGACAGGTAACACTGGATGCCATGGGTGATGGCATATGCCTGAATGGCACGCAGCATAGGTTTCGGACCGCAGGCATAGATCACATCTGCCTCTAATCCATTGGCAGCGATGGCATCCATCACATTGCCCCTGGTTCCGGTACTGCCATCTTCTGTGGCCACATAAAACGCTCCATTGGCAGACAGTTCCCGATCCAGAAACAGGCTGTCACGATAGCCTGCCACGATCACTTTCTCTCCTGTCAGTTGTTTTGCCAGTTCCAACATAGGCGGTACGCCGATTCCGCCGCCGATGAGCATGGCTTTCTTTTCTGTCAGTGGAAATCCATTGCCCAGAGGACCCAGGATTTCAATGTCGTCTCCTGCCTGATAACCGGAAAACTCTGCGGTACCGGCACCTGCCACTCTGTATACGATGCGAAGACTGCCCTGTGCCCGGTCAATCTCACACAGACTGATGGGGCGTGGCAGCATTCGGCTGCTATCCTTGGAATAGACAGAAATAAACTGTCCCGGTACTGCTTCTCCGGCAATCTTCTCTGTCTGAATCCACATACTGTAGATCCCGTCCATCAGACATTCCTGACGGATCACTTTTGCCGTTTCTTTATATTTCATATAATTTTCTTCTCCACTTCCTGTCAATGAAAGATACCTTTCATTTATTTTTAGTTTATTGCGAAACACTTCGCATAAAGCGAAAACAGCCTGTGCAGATGAAAGGCATTCGGTTCCATCGTTTCGCAATCACTTCATTTCATTTTAGAAAATCCGTGCAATATCTGCGATCATGGCCTCTACTGCCGCACGGGATGCCTCTGCAAAATGTTCCGGTCCAAATTTCCCATACTGCTCCTGCTTATAAGCCGCAATGATACCTCTGGAAGAATTGACGATGGCACCCAGACCATCTTCGTTGAAGTACGGACGCAGAGAATCTGCGGTACCGCCCTGCGCACCGTAACCCGGCACCAGAATGTAAGACTTTGGCATCTGCTTGCGCAAAATGCGTCCCATTTCCGGATAAGTAGCGCCTACTACGCATCCCACATAGCTGTAGGTATCTCCCATACAGGTCTCGCCCCATTTGGCTACCTGCTCTCCTACCCACTCATACAATGGTCTTCCGTCAATGAGGCGATCCTGGAACTCCCCGCTGGATGGATTGGAAGTCTTCACCAGAATAAAGATACCTTTCTTCTCTTCCTTACATACATCCAGAAACGGCTGAATGCCATCAGATCCCAGATAGGGATTGACAGTGGCAAAGTCTTCATTAAAAGCTGGTAATTTTTTAGAACCTACCTGTACACGTCCCAGATGTCCTACTGCATATGCGGCAGATGTGGAACCGATGTCACCACGCTTCACATCACCAATGACGATTAACCCTTTGGACTTGCAGTACTCTACTGTCTTCTGATAAGCAGCCACCCCCGGCACACCAAACTGCTCATACATGGCAATCTGCGGCTTCACTGCCGGAATCAAGTCCCATGTATGGTCAATAATTTCTTTATTAAACTGCCAGATGGCTTCTGCCGCTCCCTCTAATGTCTCTCCATATGCAGAAAATGCTTCCTTCTGGATGTGCTCCGGCACATAGGAAAGCATGGGGTCTAAACCGACTACGATCGGCGCATGTAACTTCTGAATCTTTGCTGTCAACTGATTGATCATCTGTTTCCTCATTTCTGTGAAGCCTTTATCATTCATTTTGTATCGTAACGATTCAGTACCTGCACGGAATACCGGCACCTGAACCGTTACGCCTCATCCTGTTTCGGAATTCTGTATGGCCTGTATTGCTTCACGTGTACAGACCACACCCATGTTAGCATTATAACATAGGGGCACCATGTGACGCAAGGGTGGAATGGACATGTAGGCAGGTTCCCTTGCCACATTATGTGGAGAAAGAAACAAAAAGAGGACGATATTTGCATTTCTACAATACCGTCCTACGTCTATGCCCTATTCTTTCTCAAATCATCCAATGCACTTCTGTCTCACTGCATGTGCTACTGAATCATCATGGTGCTGACATACTGATACTTCCGCACCTTCTTTTCTGCTACTGATTCCAAGTATGTGAAATCCACATCGATCCATGCTTCCTCTGCTGCCAATGCCATATGTGCCATACAGATTCCCATATCCACCAGATGCATAGGGAATTGCTCTTTGCCATTTTTAATGAAAAAATGAATCCGATTGTGATACACCACAAAATGCCACGGCTGTGTATTCAGCGCAGACGGCGCCAGTCTTGCCGCCTCTAACATCTGTGCCACTTCTTCGTCATAGTCTTCTCTCACTGTCACCAGTTTCCGCAGAGGTTTCCGCTTAAAGGCTTTCCGCTCACGACGAATGGAATCCACCCCATATCCGATGGCCACCACCATCCGCACATATCCGTCTACATCATCCCGCTCAATCCACTGGACATCCCCCTGATAACAGCTTCCAATATTTCTGGTCTGGAGATACAAAAGCAGATTTTCCAACAAATATCCCGCATTGTAATAATCTTCCGGCTCTGCGGAATCAGACAAAAAGACGATATATGCCGGTGCCTCTACTTTGAATTTTCCTTCAAAAGCACTGCTGTTTTCGGATACTACAATCTCCCAGTTCTCTTTTCCATACAATGGGAGCAGCATCCCAATATACTCCTGGATACCCTGCTTATCTTCTTCTGTAAGCGGCATCTCCTGAAACTGACGCACGGACTTTCTGACAAAAATTGCTTCATATGGATTCATCTGACAACCTCACCATCTACAAAATCACAGGAAAACCACCGGTATATGCCATCATTTTCCTGACACACTGCACTGTATTTCCAGTATAGCACAGTTGCTTCTGGAATAATTCCAAATATTGCCGAAAATTATTACAATTTTTTGTCAGAGTTTTTACGAAGCAGTCGCTGCATGATGATCCACGTCCATTCCTACCGTAAAATCGAATAAGATAGTCATTTTATAGTATGGCTTACTGTATCACCTCTACCACTTCTCCGATCACCATTACATGAGGCGCCATCCCCTCATAAAACGCCTTTGCCACATCCTCCGGCATATGATCCACTTCCAGTTCCTGTTGGAACAGTTTTCTGCACACCAGTGTCACTTCTGCCTCTTCAAAGGTGACAGACTGGGGCAGTCCCTTTGGCGTCAATCCGGAATCATGAATTTTGTCCATCTCCCTGCCGGACTTGGTGCCCAGTACTCCCAATGTTTTCTTATACGCCTGGGGATAAAAGCTGACGGTAAAGTATTCATTATTTTCCATATATTCATATGTGTAACGGGAATCCCGCACATACACTGTCACCACCGGCTTATGCCAGAGGGTTCCCATGCCGCCCCAGCTGATGGTCATGGTGTTAAAATCCTCTGCTGTTCCTGCGGTCAGCAGTGCCCACTGTTTGTCAAACTGTTGAAAAATATCTGTTTCAAATGTCATGTTTCCGTCCTCCATTTATTTTATAGTTGTATCAATTGCACTTGTATCACTTTTATCTTATGTCAATAATGATGTTTTCGCAACCAGCGTGATATCATTGGCAAATCGTCATTCACAGTATAACACATTTTCAAGACTGATGCATCATCATCTGTATGCTTCATGCATTGACAAAATGACTGATCCCGAGTAAAATAAATTACGAGAAATATTGTTTTTTCATCATTTCTCGTAATAGGAGGTATATAATATGGAAATCAAACGAAATCTATACCTTAATAAGCTGATTGATCGCAGAGAAAACGGATCGATAAAGGTGATTACCGGCATACGACGCAGTGGAAAATCTTATCTACTTTTTCACTTATTTTATCATTATCTGCTCCAAGACGGTGTTCCAAACGATCACATCATCCGGATTGCTCTAGATGATGAAGAACATGAAGAGCTGTTGGACAGCAAAGCACTTGGTGCCTATATACGAGAGCAGCTTACGGATGAGGATGAATATTACATTTTCTTAGATGAGGTTCAATTTGTACCTGGATTTGAAAAGGTTCTAAATGGCTTAAACCGCCGTTCCAATCTGGATATCTATGTCACTGGAAGCAACTCCAAATTTCTATCATCTGATATCCTGACAGAATTCAGAGGCCGGGGTGATGAAGTGCGGGTGTATCCGCTCTGCTTCTCTGAATACGTTTCTGCCTATAACGGCAGTATACAGGAAGCCTGGGCAGATTATTTTACCTATGGTGGCCTTCCGCTGATTCTCACCCGCAAAACCGATGAACAGAAATCCAACTACCTGACAGATCTTTTTCAAAAAGTGTATCTCACCGACATCACAGAAAGAAACAACCTGCGCGGTGATACGATCATGGAAAGCCTTGTCAATATTTTGGCTTCCAGCATTGGCTCTCTTACAAATCCAAGTAAGCTTGCCCATACCTTTGCCAGCAATGGAATGGGCAATATATCAGACAAAACCATCAGTTCTTACATCAACTATCTGATGGATGCCTTTCTGATTACAAAAGCAGAACGCTATGACATCAAAGGAAAAAAATACATTGCTTCACCATTCAAATATTATTTTTGTGATGTGGGGCTTAGAAATGCACGACTGAATTTTCGTCAACAAGAAGAAAATCACATCATGGAAAATATCATTTACAACGAATTGCTTGTACGCGACTTTCATGTGGACGTGGGTGTCGTAGAGCATATTGAAAAAACAGCAGAAGGAAAACGGACTGCCAAAAAATACGAAATAGACTTCGTGTGTAACCGTGGCAGTCAACGTTATTATATTCAATCCGCTTTTTCCATACCAAATCAGGAAAAAATGCAACAGGAACAGCGTTCTTTGGCTTATACCGGTGACTTCTTCAAAAAAATCATCATTGTCAAAGATACCATTAAGCCATGGCACAATGAAAATGGTATACTCATCATGAGTATTCAGGACTTCCTTTTAAATCCAAATAGTTTGGAATTCTAAACTCTTTTCAACATTCTGGTGAAGATTTTTGCCATATGTCGCAAAAATCTTCACCAGAAATCCTACATTACAATTTCTCGCAAATCTGTTCCATCTCTGTCACCAGTTCCGCAAACAAATCCAGTGCCTTCTGGATGGGCTCCGGCTGCTCCATATCCACCCCTGCAATCCGCAGTTCCTCGATTGGATCCATGGAACCGCCTGTCTTTAAGAAGGCTTTATAATCTGCCAGTGCAGACTCTCCTTCTGTCAGGATCCGTTCAGACAGGGCAATGGCAGCAGAAAATCCTGTGGCATACTGGTACACATAGAATGGCGTATAGAAATGGGGAATTCTTGCCCACTCCATGGCAATGGCATCATCTGTCACCATATCCGTGCCAAAATACTGTGCATTCAACTCTTTGTAAAGTGCCTTCAATGCATCTGCGGTCAGTGTCTCTCCTGCTTCTACTTTTCTGTGGCAGATCATCTCGAACTCCGCAAACATAGTCTGACGGTATACGGTTCCCTTAAAGGATTCCAGAAAATGATTGATCAGGTGGGCACGTTCCTGGATATCCGTACACTGTGCCAGCAGATGGCGAATGAGCAATGCTTCATTACAGGTAGATGCCACTTCCGCCACAAAAATCTTATAATCTGCATAGGCATACGGCTGATTGCTACAGGAATAATAACTGTGCATGGAATGCCCCAGTTCATGTGCCAGGGTGAACACACTGTCCAATGTCTGATCATAATTCATCAACACATAAGGTGTGGTATCATAGCTGCCCCAGGAATAGGCACCGCCCCGTTTGCCCTCATTTTCATAACGATCAATCCACCGCTCTGTAAATGCTCTGTCCAACAATCCCGCATACTCTTCTCCCAAAGGTTTCAGCCCTTCTTTTACCATCTTCTGGGCTTCCGCAAAAGAATACTTCTTGTCAAACTCTGCCAGAAGAGGCACATACACATCATACATATGCAGTTCTTCCACTCCCAGCATCTTTTTTCTCAGCCCCACATACCGGTGCATCACATCCATGTTTTGGTGGATGGTTTCAATGAGATTGTCATAGACTCGTTCCGGTATATTGGAGTCATGGAGATAGTACGCTCTGGTAGACGCAAATTTTCTGGATTTGGCAAAAAAAGAGGCCTGCTTGATATTGGCAGCAAACAGTCCTGCCATGGTATTCTGGAAGGTGTCATATGTGCCATACAGATTTTCATATGCAGATTTCCGCAAAGTGCGGTCACTGCTCATTTCCAGCTGAACAAAGGTACTGCCGGTCAGTGTATGGGCATTTCCCTCGCTGTCCACTGCTTCCGGGAAACGAAGGTCGGCGGTATTGAGCATCTGATATAGTTCTCTTGGCGCACCAGACATGACACCTGCCTCTGCCAGCAACTGTTCCTGCTCCGGCTTTAAGGTATGTTCGTTGCCTCGCAGCATCAGTTCCAGTACCCGCTTGTAAAAGGACAACTCTGTACTGTGCATGGCTTCCTTCAGCCATTCTTCGCCAAGTGCCAGCAGCTCCGGCTCTAAAAATGCACTGGCACTGTCTACCTGCACCATCAGACCATACGCCTGATCCGCCATTTTCTGATACGTAGAATTGGTGGTATCCTGGTCTCTCCGCTCATTGGCATAGACAAACAGTTTATTTGCCTTTCTGGACAATTCATAGTAATCATCCAGCAGTTGCCGCACCACTGCCCTGTCTTTGGTGACAGTGCCCTGCTTCTCTCCATATGCCTGCACCAGTCTGGCAGTCTCCTGAAACTCAGCCTGCCATGCAGTTTCATCTTCATACACACGCTCCAAATCCCAGGTGTCCTCTACCGCTACATCTTCTCTCTTTAAAAGCTGTTCCATTTCTCCAATCCTTTCCTTATTTTCATTGGATAGGCGATTGCGAAACTCTTTGAAGCGATCATAAAACAGCCTGCACATCAGAAATTTTTTCATTTGAAAAACTCTGTGGAAAGCCGGTACTTTATTCTCGTTAGCAATGAGTCGGGCTAACAAGTTTGCTTGTCAGTATGACGAATGCCGCGAGTGCCAAATATCCAGTTGTCTGCAACGGTATATTTGGCATTTTGAGCGTCAGGCGATAAAAATATTAGTACCGTTGCTTGGAACCGAAGTGAGAACGTGTTTTTCAAATAAAAATTTTGATGAAAGGCGTTCGGTATCATAGTTTCACAATTGCCTATTTTTATTGGACAACGCCATGTAAACTGTATCTATCCATGGACATGTAAACTGTATCAGCTTACGGATTGCTTCGCTGTTCCAGCTCCCGCAATCCTACAGGCATAAAATCCCTAATCAGGTCACTTCATTCAAGCACAGTTCTCATATCACTAACAAATATTGCGAAACTCCAGCCAAATTAATATGTGCTGTCAAGGGAGGCAAATATGGCTTTCGAAGACCATTGAAAACGCCGGTACTTGCTTTTTGGAGCAAATGCGATCAAAAAGCTTAGTATCCGTTGCGTTTTCACTTGGCGAAAGCGTGTCTGAGAAAGCCATATTGCGTACGCAGACAGCACATTTAGAAAGTGACAGAAGTTTCGCAATTATATTAGACTGAGAACTGTGCCTGATACAACCTATAATATGCCCCCTGCTGCTCCATCAGCTGTGCATGGCTGCCCGCTTCTTTTATCATACCATCATCTATGACAAAAATACAGTCTGCTTTTCGAATGGTGGACAAACGATGTGCCACTACAAAAGAGGTCCGCCCCTCTAACAGTCCTTCGATGCCCTGCTGTACCAATAGTTCCGTATGGGTATCGATGCTGGCTGTGGCCTCATCCAACACCAGTATGGCAGGCATGGACAGCATGGCTCTGGCAAAGGCGATCAACTGTCTCTGTCCGGCAGACAGACTGCCGCCCCGCTCACTGATTTTGGTATCATACCCATCCGGCAGTTTCATGATATATTCATGGGCATGAACCGCTTTGGATGCCTGTATCATCTCCTCCTCTGTGGCTTCTGGGTTGCCATAGAGAATGTTGTCTCTGACGGTTCCGGTGAACAGGAAATTTTCCTGTGTCATCACACCCATCTGGCTGCGGAGACTATGGAGTGTCACATCCCGCACATCCGTGCCGTCAATCCGCACGCTGCCTTCTGTCACGTCATAGAACCGGCTGACCAGATTGACGATGGTGGATTTGCCTGCTCCGGTAGGACCTACCAGCGCAATGGTCTGTCCCGGCTTTACCGTAAAACTTACATCCCGCAGCACCTGCACTTCCGGCGCATTGGCATAAGCAAAAGATACATGGTCAAAGGTCACTTCTCCTTTCACCGGCGGCATTTCTTCTGCCTTTTCCTTGTCTGTAATGTCTGCTGGAATATCCAGAATTTCAAAAATTCGCTCTGCTCCTGCCAGATTGGTGATGATTTTGTTGTAAAATTCACCCAACCGCTGAATGGGGTTCCAGAACATACCCAGATAAGTGGAAAATGCCAGAAAGGTACCTACGCCTACCTGCTCTGCGCCCAGGTATCGTATGCCAATGAGATACAACAGACAAGTACCAATTCCCCAAGACACTTCGATCACCGGCTGAAATGCATCGGAACAATAAATGGCATTGGCAAATGCCTGCATATGCTCCTCTACCAGCTGATGATAGGTTTCTTCCTCTTCCTCCTCTGCACAAAAACTCTGCACCACCCGGATACCGGACAGATTTTCATGGACAAAGGCATTCATATTAGAGCCTTTTTTACGAACAATCTGCCACTTTTTGTGTGCCAGAATCTGCACCACATACACCCCCACCAGAAGCAATGGCAAAATCAAGATGGCAGAAAGTGCCAGGGCAGCATTTTTGAGCAACATAATGACCATCACACTAATCACGACACACAGTTCCGGCAGCAGGGTAATGACCGCACTGTCCAGTACCTCCCGGAGGGCATTTACATCACTGACAATTCGAGACAATATCTTTCCCGTAGGTCTGCTGTCAAAAAAATCAAATCCCAGTTCCTGGATATGAGTATACAACTCTTCTCTGATTTCCTGTAACACCCGATTGGTAACTTGCGCCATCATCCGAATCCGCAGCTTGATGCCAAACATGAGAATCAAATTCAGCACCACTGCCCCTGCCCCTAAAAGAAGCAAACGCTTCCAGTCTCCATTTGCCACATGCACATCCACCGCCCGTTCAATGATCAGCGGATTCAGCAGGGAAATGGCTGTGGTCACTGCCATAATGCCCAATACACCTGCCACCTGCTTTTGATACTGTACCATATATCGAAACAAACGAATGATCGTCTGCCGTTTCACCACTTGTTTTTGATCTTCATCTTCCCGAAATGAATTTACCGGCATATCATATTCCTTTCCATTTATTTTATTACTGTTATTGAAGCAATTGCGAAATTTTTTGACTGACCAGAAAACAGCCTGTCTATCAGAAATTTTTCATTCAAAAAACTTTGTGAAACGCCGGTACTTTATTCTCGTTAGCAATGAGTCAGGCTGACAAGCTTGCTTGTCAGTATGACGAATGCCGCGAGTGCCAAATATCCAGTTGCCTGCAACGGCATATTTGGCATTTTGAGCATAAAGCGAAAAAAATATTAGTACCGCTGCTGTGAACATCATTCTTACGAATGATTCAAAGCGAGAGCGTGTTTTTTGAATAAAATTTCTGATAAAAGGTGTTCGGTATCATAGTTTCGCAATGGCTCTGTCATTCTCCGTATTGCGCCACCCATGTCTGGTAGTACTGTCCCCGCTTTTCTAACAGTTCCGCATGGGTGCCTCGCTCTACAATCCGTCCCTGATCCAGTATGATGATCTCATCTGCCCTGCTGACTGAGGAAATCCGGTGGGCAATGATGATCTTGGTCACCTGGTTCATCTGGTGAAAGTTCTGCTGGACGGTTCCGGCTGTTTCCATATCCAGTGCCGAAGTGGCATCGTCCAATACCAGAATGGGACACTGATGGGCAAAGGCTCTTGCCATAGAAATCCGCTGCTTCTGTCCGCCGGACAGGCCCACGCCACGCTCGCCTATGACGGTATCCACACCATCGGGCAGTTTTTCTACAAAGTCTGCCGCACAGGCTGCCTGCAATGCCTCCTGTAACTGCCTTTCCGACTGGTGTTTTCTCCGAGAGCCCATCCGAAGGTTTTCCCGAATGCTGTCAGAGAATAAAAACACATCCTGCATCACCACTGCCACTGACTGGCGAAGACTATGTACCGTCACCTGGCGGATGTCCTGTCCGTCCACCAGGATTCTGCCATGATCTGTTTCATAAAAGCGCTCCAACAGATTCACGATGGTGGTTTTGCCGGAGCCAGTCAGTCCCATGATTCCTAACGTCTGCCCTGGTTTGACTGTAAAGGAAATGTCCTCTAACACCTGCTGTCCATCCGGTGCAAAATCCACATGTTCAAAGGTCACCTGTCCTTCTGTCACCTGTAACGGCACTGCTTCCGGATCGTCCACCACAGCCTCCTGCTCTTCAAACAGTTTCTGAATCTTTCTGTTGGAGGCTATGGAAGACGCCACCTCATTGGACAACCAGCCCAGACACTCCATCGGCCAGATGATGCTGTTGGCATACTCGGTGAAAGCGCCCAGTTCTCCCAACGTGATCTTCTCATACATGACACATATTCCGCCCACTACAATGACCAGCACCAGCATAGTACGACTGTAGAAGGAAATGTTGGGCTCCCATTTGGCTGTCACACGGGAGCGATTGATGTTTTCTGCGCAGTACTGCTCATTTAACTGGCGGAACTTCCGCATTTCATAAGCTTCTCTGGCAAATGCCCGTACCGTCCGCACACCGGAAATGTTCTGCTGTGCCACACTGGTCAGCTCCGCATTGGTCTCACTGATCTTGTCATAGCTTTTGTCAATCTCCTTTTCCAGACGAATTGCGGTATAACCTACCAATGGCAGAGTGCACAAAGGAATCAATGTAAGCAGCGGATTGATCTGTGCCATACAGACAATGACACATATGGTGTGAATCACTGCCTCTATAATCAGCATACCAATGAATCCGGTGATTCCCCAGATGCGCTCAATGTCATCATTGATGCGGGCCATCAATTCCCCCACATTGTTGCGTTCAAAAAAACCTACATCCATCTTCTGTAAATGATGAAACAATGCTTTCCGCAGCCCCTTCCCCACTTTACAGCCTGCCAGATCAAAACTCACTTCTTTCAGATACCCACTGGCACCTTTTCCCACACCCACCAACACCAGAAACACCAACAAACGGTTCAATACATTCAAATTTCCACCAAGCAGTACATCATCAATTATCTGTTGGATCAGCTGCGGTCCAAGCACACCTAACCATATCAAAATGCCCATTGCAGTAAAACCGGACACATACCAATACCAGCCCTTTTTCATTTCCCGCCCAATCCGCCTGTAACTTTCCGGATTGGTACGTTCTTTCTTTTGTTCCCCCATAAGTTCTCTCTTTTCTCCTTCTTTTTATTTTTGTATAGGAATTTGCTATTACACACAAAAAAACAGCAGTCCACAAGAACTGCCGTTTCCTTTCTGTTTATGATGATTGGATTGTCTGCATGGTTTCATAGAAATCCGTCCATGACAAAAGAGGGCAAAATGCCCTCCTTCACCAAAACGGATTCCCTCTGAAATGTGTCACGCACAAAGCAATCTTTCTGTACAGGCGGCAGCTGTGTGATCTATTCTGTTGTGTGCATTATTTCTGATTCTCATCGTTGTGTTCCAATAAATCATGACAGCTACCTCCTTTCTTTTTCTTATTATTTTTGTCCAAAATGGCAACCGTCAAACAATTGCCAAATCTTTTTTTACTATATCCGCTTTTCCAACTTCTGTCAATATATTTTTGTAAATTTTTGTAACCACTCAGGAATCATGATTCCACAAGGAGTTTGCATAGCAACATCCTGAGTTATGAAAACAAAAATCCCATCCATCTATTATTCATATACCCCAAATTCATATCCTCTGGCTCTTGCTTCATCGATGAACTGTCCCAGCACCTCTGTATTGGTGGCAGATACTGCATGCAACAGATAAATGGCACCTGGATGCAGCTGATTGATCATAGAATTCAGAGAAGTCGTCGGATCGGGCTGCTCGGTAATGACCCAGTCACGGTGGGCAAAACTCCAGAATACCGGACGGTAACCCAGATTGTGTAACAGTGCCAGAGACTGCTCACTGAAAATACCAGATGGATAGCGGAACAGATTCATGGTATAACCAAACTGCTCCTGTATCAGATTGTGCAATGTCATAATGTCATTGGTCTCGCCCTCTACCCCAAAAGATGGCATGCCTGCTGCCGGATGGGCACAGGTATGATTGCCAATGATATGCCCCTCATTGATCATGCGCTGTACCAGTTCCGGATGCTCGGATACAAACTGTTTGGTCACGAAAAAGACAACTTTTACCCCTTTTTCTGCCAATGTGTCCAGAATCACTGGTGTGTAACCTGCCTCATATCCTTCATCCATGGTCAGATAGATGGTCTGTGCCCCTGGATTCTCAACAATAAAATCCGCACCATATTTGTTGCCATATATATGCTGCAAATACAGACAACCATTTGGACGATTGGAAGCATCTCTGTCATCTGTGCTGTAACCGGAACTCAAAGAATCATTGGGCAATGCAGATAAATCAAATGCCCCAATGGAATAGGGCTGCAATGCCACTGCTGTAGTGCCGGACACTGCCGGTACAGATGCTTCCGGAAGCTGGGCTTCTGACATGGTTTCCTCCGGTTGTTCTCCCTGAGCAGGCTGTCCGCCTTCTTCCACTGCCGCCACCGTCTCAGATACTACAGATTCCAGTTCTTCTGTGCTGTCCACCGTACTATCTACCGCAACAACTCCTTCTGTTTCCTCTTCTGTAGCAGATACTGTATCTGGTACAGATGTCTCAACTGCCACTGCCTCTGGGCCTGTGACCTTACGCTTTCCTTCCAGGCTGACTGACTTCACCGGCAGTGCACCTGTACTGGTATAGTAAACTTCTCCATCGTATTCTACAATGCTCCATGCAGAACCATATGCCACCCAGTCAATGGCCTGACCTGCTGGTAATTCTACCGCTACAGTGCCTTCATTAGACGGAGACACCCGCAATTTGGCATCTTTTTCCAGATTCACCACCTGATCGATCAACACATATTCTGCTTTTACATCCTCATGAATGACAATTTCATTTCCACTGGCAGATTCTTCCACGTTGCCCTTTTTCCCACATCCGGTCATTGTCATGGCTGCCAAAAGTACAGCCAGTAATACTACACCTGTTCTTTTTAACATCATCTTCCCCTTTTCTGCGTTCGCTTTGAACACGTTTTCCTACTGTGCATCCATGCCATTTCCCCAATATTTTTCTGTTTCCATGGCATTTCTGCCTGTCTGCAATCATACCACAACTTTTTTCCAGTCTCAAGTCAAAAATCAGGAATCAAACACCCTTCGTATAAAATCCGTCTTTTTTGCACATGATTAACTGTACAATGCTTGCAACTATTCAGAAGATGGAGGATGTCAATATGGCAGCATATAAAGTAGAAATCTGCGGTGTGAATACAGCAAAGCTACCACTGATCAAAAACGAAGAAAAGGAAGCACTGTTCGCACGGATTTTAGAGGGAGATACACAGGCAAGGGAAGATTACATCAAAGGAAATCTGCGGCTGGTACTCAGCATCATCCAGCGTTTTAGTGGCAATGGAGAAAATGTGGATGACCTGTTTCAAATCGGGTGTATTGGCTTGATCAAAGCCATTGACAACTTTGATGTGACACAAAATGTGCGTTTTTCCACCTATGCCGTTCCCATGATCGTAGGGGAAATCCGACGTTATCTGCGAGACAACAATTCCATCCGTGTATCCCGATCTCTTCGGGATACTGCTTACAAAGCACTTTGTGCCAAAGAAAAACTGACCAGACAAATTTCCAGAGAACCCACTGTCATGGAAATTGCGGAAGAAATCGGTATGAGCAAAGAGGAAGTGGTCTTTGCCCTGGATGCCATACAAAATCCGGTGAGCCTGTATGAACCGGTATTCAACGATGGGGGAGATACACTATATGTCATGGATCAAATCAGTGATAAGAAATGTGGAGAAGAACACTGGATTCAGGACATTGCACTAAATGATGCTTTAAATCGTCTGCCAGGACGGGAACGAGGCATCATCGAAATGCGCTTTTTTGAGGGGAAAACACAAATGGAAGTGGCAAAAGAAGTGGGAATTTCCCAGGCACAGGTCAGCCGACTGGAAAAAGGCGCACTGAAAACAATGCGCCATTACCTGAGTGAAACACCCATGTGCTCCTGATCTTTACTGTGATTTCTGTTCCAACACACTTTCATATAAAGTGCACACAGTCTTTGCAAATACTTCCATAGAAAATTTCTGCACAGAACTTCTGGCCCGCTGTCTTCGTTCTTCCACAGACAGGGCCAGTAACTGTGTCAGTCCCTGTTCAAACTGTTCCAGTGTTTCATACTGGAAACCATTCTCTCCTTCTATGATCACATCATCCAGACATTCATCCTTGCGACACAGTGCAGGCAGTCCATTGGCAAGTGCCTCAATATACGTCAATCCCTGTGTCTCGCTGGTAGACGCACTGATGAAAATATCTCCCGTCTGGTAATATTCCTGTACCACATCCGGGGAAACCATACCGGTAAACCGGATATAATCTGCCTTTGGGCTTTTCTGTACCAGTTTCTGTATGTCCTCCAAAAGTGGACCGCCCCCCACCAAAAGCAGATACAACCTTTCACCTAAAGCCTGTTCTGTATAGGAAATCAGTTCCGGCACATTTTTCTCCTTTGCCATCCGCCCAACAAATGCCAGCACGGTGGCATCCTCTGGAATTCCATACGACTGCCTGATTTCTGCTCTCCGTTTTTCTGCAATTTGCTGTTCATACCGCCTGGTATCGATTCCACTTGGAATCGTATACACCGGGCACTTGACTCCATATTCCTTTAACATATCTGTCACTTTTTCCGTAGGTGCAATCACCCCGTCTACCTTTGCCATCAAAAGCCGGGTCATACGGCGCACCATCATTTTCCCCAATTTGGCACTGGGAGAAAAGTAATGGGTATAATCTTCATACACCGTATGATATGTATGCACCACCGGCACATTTCCCAGTTTTGCTACCACACGCTCTGCCAACAAAAAAGAACTGAATTCACACTGGGTATGGATCACATCCGGATGCCAGTCTGCAATCTGCTGAATCATCTTTCGGTCATATTTTTTCAGCACTCTTGCCTGTGGGTAAATACGGTTTACAGAAAAAGAACGAAAGAAATATACCCCCTGATTCTCTTCCTGTTCCAAATCTGCCGCCTGCCCTTTCCGCTGTTCTAACGTCAACACTCGTACATCATGTCCCATCTCCATCAGTTCCTTCCGCAGGTTCAATACGGAACGTACCACTCCGTTGATGGTAGGATAATACCAGTCACTTGTAATCAATATCTTCATAGTCCCTCATCCTTTTTGTGCTTCTATTTTTTCTACCAATTCCATCAGATAGGTCCAATATTCCATCTTTTCTTCCAATCGCGCTTCTGTTTCTTCTTTTTCCTGCATCAGTTGTCCCAGCTTCACAAAGTCAGATGCATTGGCACCAATCTGCTGTTCGATTTCTGTCAGCTTCTCTTCTAATTCCGAGATCGTTTCTTCTATCGTCTCGTAATCCTTCTGCTCCTTGTAGGACAGTTTCAGTTTCTTTTGATGGGTTCTGGGCTGTTTTGCCTTTGACACCTGTTCTTCTACATTTTCCAATGTCTTTTTCAACGTCACAGAAACACCACCATCCGACAACCGTCCAGCTGACCTGGCCTTTTCATAATAATCTGTCCAGCCACCTTCATACTGATGAACTACGCCCTCTCCTTCTACAGCAAAGATCCGACTGACCACTCTGTCTAAAAAATACCGGTCATGGGACACGGTCACTACGATTCCGGCAAAATGTGCCAGATAATCTTCCAAAATGGATAAAGTCTGTATATCCAGATCATTGGTAGGCTCATCCAAGAGCAACACATTGGGTGCTTCCATCAGTACCCGAAGCAGATTTAATCGCCGCTTCTCCCCACCGGACAGTTTCCCGATCAGGCTATACTGCTTCTCTCCTGGAAACAGAAAACGCTCCAGCATCTGGGAGGCAGACACCAACCCATCTTCTGTCCGCACATATTCTGCCGTATCCCGAATATAGTCAATGACCCGCTTTTCAGGGTCCATGTATGCCAGTTCTCCTTTTTGGGCCGTATCCTGAATCTCCTGGGCATAGTAACCAATCTGCACCGTCTGCCCTACTATAATACTGCCAGAATCTGGCTGTTCTAATCCGGCAATCATCCGAAGGAGGGTGGTTTTACCGCTGCCATTGTCCCCCACGATGCCGATTCGGTCAGTCTTCAAAAATGTGTAGGTAAACTCCGTAATCAAAGGCTTGTCATAAGATTTGGAAATTTCATTCAGTTCTATCGTCGTTCGCCCCAGACGAGAGGAGATGGACTGCATCTCCACCTTCTGTTCTTGCTCTGGTCCTTTCTGGTTTTTCAGCTCCTCATATCGTTCCAGTCTTGCTTTCTGCTTGGTAGATCTGGCTCTGGCTCCACGTTTGACCCACTCTAATTCTGTCCGCAGGATACTGTGTCTCTTCCGCTCTGTGGCCTGTGCCATCTCCTCTCGTTCTGCCTTCAATTCCAGATAGCCTTCATAGTTGGTCTTATAACCATATAAACTGCATTTGTCAATTTCTACAATCCGGTTGCATACTGCATCCAGAAAATAACGGTCATGAGTGACCATTACAAAAGCGGCACGACTTTTTTTCAGATACTGCTCCAGCCATTCTGCCATACTGCCGTCCAAGTGGTTGGTAGGCTCATCTAACACGAGAATATCTGCGCTGGAAAGAAGGGCGGATGCCAGAGCCAGACGCTTTTTCTGCCCACCGGATAAATGTTCTGCCAATGCAGAAAACTCCTGTATGCCCAACTGATGCAACATACTTTTGGCATCTGCTTCCACACTCCAGCTGTTTTCCTCTGTCACATTTCCCTCCAGCACTGCCTCTAATACGGTCTGCCCTTCCTGAAAAACAGGGTGCTGGGGCAGATAACGTATAATGGCATGATTGGCTCTGGTGACGGTTCCCTGATCCGGTTCTTCCAGCCCGGCAATGATCTTCAGCAAAGTTGACTTGCCTGTTCCATTGATACCAATGATCCCCACCTTATCCCCTTCTTCCAGATAAAAAGACGCCTGTGTAAACAACGGTTTTTCTGTATATGATTTTTCCAACTGTTCTATTGTAATTAAATTCATCTCAATCCTCTATCTGTATCCACATTTTCCATTCGTTTTTTGCCTTTATAGAATAACATAAATTTTTCTTTTTTGCTACCCTTATTCCTATGGGTTTCCAATACAGGAAAAGAATTCTGCGAATGCAGAATTCCCGCAGCCACTTATGCAACTCTTTCTCTTTCGCGCAAGGCCGCATCCCGTGCAGAGCACTTTTTTGGTGACCGAATTTTTCTGTTACACAAAAAATAGGCAAATACAAGACAGCGGTGTCACCTGTTTTGTATTTGCCTGTTCAAAGATTGCTTAAAAGTCCTGATTGATTATTCGTATCGCACAATTTCCCGACGCAACCGCCCCATAATCTTTTTCTCCAACCGGGAAATATAGGACTGGGAAATCCCCAGACAATCTGCCACCTGTTTCTGGGTCATTTCTTTTCCATCCATCCGGTTCAATCCATACCGCATTTCAATGATCTGTCGTTCTCTCTTAGAAAGGGTACGAAGTGCCTGTTTCAAAAGACTCATTTCCACTTCATCTTCAATGTTTTTGGAAATCACATCTTCATCTGTCCCCAGAATATCCGACAACAGCAGTTCGTTTCCATCCCAATCCACATTCAACGGCTCATCAATGGACACTTCCATACGGGTTTTGTTGTTGCGCCGCAGGTACATGAGAATCTCATTCTCAATACACCGAGATGCATATGTAGCCAACTTGATATTCTTTTCCATATTGAAGGTATTCACCGCCTTGATCAGCCCGATGGTACCGATAGAGATCAGATCCTCCACTCCAATTCCGGTATTGTCAAATTTTTTGGCAATATATACCACCAGACGCAGATTATGTTCTATCAATATTTTTCTGGCATCCTCTTCTTCGCCTGTTCCGATGCGCTCTAACATCTGGGCCTCCTGCACTGGATTCAATGGCTGAGGCAAAATATCACTGCCTCCAATGTAATGCACTTCCCTTGTACCTGTACCAATATGTCCCCGATGTGGTGCCACAACCTTAAATTGAAAGCGATTTGGTACTGAAACCTTGATCATCATACTTGTTCCCCTTTCTGCAACTGGCTCTCAACAAACATTTGTTTATGAAAAACTGGAATGTAAAATCACTTGATACTCATTTTGCTCTGATATAACGGATTCTGAGAATCCAATGACCGGCCTTTTCACTGTCAGATCACCAGTGGGTCTGTGAATCACCATGCGGTCAATGGTAACGGCCGGCATGACCCCTTGCCGTTTTCCCACACTGTGAAACAATACCAGCTGAAACTGCAACAGTCGTTCCGGATAACTGTTTCCCATTTTCGACCAATAACACAAATTTTCCCACTCCTCCGGTTCCAACAATCTGTGCATCACTTCCCTCTCTACAATGGTCACCGGCATGCCCAAATGTGTAAACAATCGATTCCCGCTGTCCACCAGGGCATGTGCCTCCACTTTTTTGTCCCGAAACTCCATTGTCACACTGCAAACCGGACTTTTTTCCCGCCTGCTGTTTACCATCAACTGCATCATCATGCTTCCGCCTCCACTTAACACCAATGACCACCAAAATAACCATCCGGATTTTGGGGCACTGTTTTCACCGTACAGTATTCCATGTACCATCTGTCCCACGTTTGTTTGGTAATAGATAAAATCTAAAATACCTGCTGCCATCCATGCAAGCAATATGACCTGTCCGCAGGCAAACAGCCAGTATTTCAGACACATTTTGCCAAATGCAAGCTTTGTCATCCCCATCAGCAACAGCCAGATGCCAATCCATCTGACCCAAACAAACCCGAAAAACAGTTCTATCAGTTTGAGCAGACAAGCACCCGTGGCTCCTATCGCTGCAGCCCCTGCCAAACGCCAAAGCTGAATTTTGCTTCGCCGCCACACTGCTGTCACAGACAGCAACAGCACATCCATCCACCAATTCACGATAAAATATACATCTATGTACAGCATGAGGAGAGTATAACACACCTGCTCTGCAAAGAATGTCGAAAGGATGTCCCCGTATTCCAAAAGTGTTCCTGCTATTTCCGCAAAAACAGACAAAAAGTTCCGGTGATTGTGAACTCTTTCTTTTTGAAAGTGATGGCTACGTATGCAACATGTCCTTCGAAGGCACGCTTTCGCTTCGTGAAAATCGCAACGGATACTAAACTTTTTGTTCACCTTACGGTTCCAAAAAGTAAGTACCGGCGTTTTTCAAAAGCCTTCTCAAGACATGTTTGCCCTACTTGCCATCACTTTCAAAAATGCCGGAAAACTTCACAATCACCGTAACAAAAAAACGCTGCATGAAAAGTCTTTTTTCACACAACGTTTTATAAATTTATATTACGATCGTTCAGTACCTTCACAGTGATAGGATATTCATTTTCTCAAATCCGACAGAATATCTGAAATTCCGGATTTTGCTCCAGCTCCTGTAACTCCTCGTAGGTGTCGATTTCCAGTATATCTTCGAAGGAACAGGGGCGTACATAGATAGAAAAATCCTCTAGATGATCCATCATGGAGATTTCGTCCCAGTATTTCTGCCACTGCTTTTGCTGTTGGAAAGTTTCTTCCAGATACTGTGCCAGTTTCTCTCCGTCTGCCGCTGTCCAGAAGGAAATGCCAAACATCCGGTAGCACTTTGTTCCCCATGTGGAGGAAAGCTTTGTCACATATCCATTTTCATCTGTCCAGAAGCACCAGTCGTGTACTTCTTCTCCCCATGCTCCCAGATAGTTGGTTTCATACTCAAATGGACGGATGAGACCCGGGTTGCGTACCACCAGATCTGCCTCACATACATAGGCATCCCGAATCAAGTCTCTGACAATCCATGCAGTGGAAATATTGTTGGCTTTGTCATACAGTGGATTTTCCAAAAAATGAATCTGGGGATATTTTCCCAGCAATGCATCAAACTTCTCCCCTTTATGTCCTCTGACCAGATAAATCTCTGAAATTCCGGCTGCCACAATGGCATCTAGTACCGTTTCCACCATGGAAACCCCTTTTACCTTGACCATAGGCTTGGGACAGTCCTCTGTTGCAGGCATCAGTCTGGAACCAAATCCGGCAGCCAGAATCACTGCCCGTTTTACCCTGTATGGCTCTAGTGCAGCAATTCCGGCTTCTGTAATAATTCCCTCTGCCACATATCCTTTTTCCTGCAAGGCTGTTTCACTTTCTGCCCATGTTTCATAGTCATGTTTCCCACTGCACATGTTTTGATCTGTTGCATTTTTATTTTGTGCCTGACACCAGTATTGATACAACCGTTCAAATTCTGCTCTTGTCAGATTTTTTGCCATGTTTGTTTGCTCCGTCATCTTCCTATTCTCCGTCTTTTCTGTGATCTCAGTTTCTCCCATTTCCGGCATCATGATGATTCCGGCAGATGCGCCATAAAGTTTGCTTTGTTCTCATGGGAAGTCACCGTAGGTCGCCCCAGATCACTGCGGCTGTCTGTATTGACAAACACCTGAATGAGACACACATGTTTTGCCTGTTTCACTTCCTCTAACGCTGCCTCCAATGCAGATTCATCTGTACAATTGTACACCTTCTCATAACCACATGCCAGTGCCACCTGATCCAACTGTACCTGCATGCCTACAGTAGGCTGACCTCCTACTGACTCATGGCAGCCATTGTTGATCAAAATATGCTGGATATTGTCTGCCTGGTTTTGTCCTAAGATTGCCATAGCCCCCATATGCATGAGCACTGCACCATCCCCATCCAGACAATAGACCGGATGATTGCTTTCCATGGCCACGCCCAGTGCAATGGAGGAAGCATGCCCCATAGAACCCACTGTCAAAAAATCTTTGTCATGTCCTTCTCCTCTTGCTTCCCGCAATTCAAACAGTTCTCTGGACAGTTTCCCGGTAGTGGACACAATCCGACTTTCCTGTGGCAGATGAGCCAGAATCACTTCCAGTGCCTGCTCTCTACTCAGCGGATATCCGTTCTGTGCTTTGGCATACTTGACCGTCTCAAATGTATTTTTATGGATCACCAGTGCCGCCGGCATACCGGTTTCCTTCATATAGGCAATGGTCTCTGTCACCTGCGTCTGTGCCCGTTCCCAGTCTGTATCCAGCACAACTGCTTTCACATCCATGGCTTCTAACATCTGTATGGTGGCCTTTCCCTGAAAAACATGCTGTGGCTCATCGTGAATACCCGGTTCTCCACGCCATCCCACCAAAAACAGCACCGGAATCTGATATACATCTTTATGTAACAAAGATGCCACCGGATTGACGGTATTGCCAATGCCGGAATTTTGCATGTATACCACCGGAATCTGCCCGGTTGCCAGATAGTATCCGGCTGCAATTCCCACTGCATTGCCTTCATTGGCTGCAATCATATGCCGCTCAGGTGTATGGGCAATGAGCCATGCACTGAGACTGCTGAGAAGAGAATCCGGCACACCGGTAAAAAAGTCAATGCCTTCTTTGCGAAGTGCATCAAAAAAAACATCACAGGAAATCATATCGCTTCTCCTTTTTACGATCCACATGAGCAGGCAATTACAAAACTGTAATACCATACGCTCTTTCTCAAAATTTTCATTCAAAAAACATGCTCTCGCTTCGGTTATGCGTAACGGTACTAATGTTTTGTAATTGCCTGCTTTATGTATAAAAGGGATGTCCGACATCTCTCGATACCAGATATCCCTTTTGATCATTGTTTCAGTTATGCTTATAATTTAGAATCTTTTTATTTCTTCTTCAGGAAGGTAGGAATGTCGATTGGATTCTCTTCTACGCTCGGACGCACAAACTGGTTGGTTGGTCTACGGAACGTATTGTCAACAGTCGGTCTGGAAGGTGTGGTAGCCGCAGACTCCTGCTGTGCTGTCTCTGGCTGTACCGGAGCTGTCTTCTTCACAAACTCTCTGGCTGTCTTCTTCTCTCCAAATGCAGGTTTTGCAGTATCTGTCACACCTGTGGCAATGATGGTCACAGTCACCTGGTCCGGTGTGCTCTCGTCATAAATGGTACCAAAGATGATCTCTGCATCTTCTCCTACCAATTCTGCCATATAAGAAGTGGCATCGTTGATCTCCGGCAGACTGACATCACCGGAAATATTCAGCAATACATGAGACGCACCCTGAATGCTTGTCTCAAGAAGCGGAGAAGACAATGCCTCCTGCATGGCAATCATCGCCTTATCATCTCCAGTAGCCGTACCAATGCCTACATGGGCGATACCCTTGTCTCTCATAACGGTACATACATCCGCAAAGTCCAAATTGATCAGTCCAGGATAGTTGATCAAGTCTGTGATGCCCTTTACCGCCTGCTGCAACACTTCATCTGCTTTCTTTAATGCATCCGGCATGGTGGTGCGTCTGTCTACCAACTCTAACAGGCGGTCATTTGGAATGACGATCAGAGTATCTACTGCTTCCCGCAGGTTCTCAATACCGGAAGCTGCAAACCCGGAACGGGCACGTCCTTCAAAACGGAACGGCTTTGTGACAACGCCAACGGTCAGGATACCCATATCCTTTGCCAGTTTGGCAACCACAGGTGCTGCACCGGTTCCAGTACCGCCACCCATACCACAAGTGACAAATACCATATCTGCTCCTACAATGGCTTCTCTCAGTTCCTCTACGCTTTCCTCAGCTGCCTTTTCCCCAACTTCAGGTCTGCCGCCTGCACCAAGCCCCTTGGTCAGCTTCTCACCGATCTGTAATACAGTCGGCGCCTTACAATATGCCAAGGCCTGCTTATCGGTATTGATTCCGATAAACTCTACACCAAATACATTCTCATCTACCATACGGTTGACTGCATTATTTCCGGCTCCACCTACACCAATGACAATAATCTTTGCAGCACCTTCTGTCTCATTTATACTAATTTCGTACAAAATATGTTCCTCCTTCTTTCTGTCTGTCCTTCCTCTGCTCTATGGGAATATACAGAGAATCCTGATACCTGTTATGACATGCAAACTTTTTCAGCTGGTATCATTTTATAAAAAATCGTATATCTATATGATATTATTAAACTGAAAAATAATCAAGGAATTTTCCTGCATTTTTATAAAAACTTCGTGTTTTTTTTACATAAACCGGGAAAATCCGTCAAAACTGGATATTTTATCCATTTTGTTTAAAGTGAAATTCCTGTCTATCCGCATCCGGATCGTAGGTACTCAAGTCCAGTGTTCCACTCATCTCTGCCAAATTCTCATACATACCGTACAACTCTGTGATCTTTTCTTCTATGTATGCCTCCCCTCCCAGCTTCACCGTCACATCTGCAAAATACAGCGTGACCTGATTATCCAGATCAATATGTACCTGCTCAATGGGCAGGTTATATTGCTTCAGCAGCTGCGCCAGTTGGTTGATGGTCTGAAAAATGCCAGCTCTTTCTGTCTCAATCTGGTGATACTTGACAACGGTCTTTGGCAAGATTCCCGTATAGAGAGGAATGTCATCTTCCTTTTCCAACTGCTGTTTTAACAATGCGCCTGTCTTACTGAAATACAAATAGGTGCCGGCATAATCCAGACAACCGATGATTTCCAGTTCCCTCACTGTGATCACAGCCTCTTGCATACCTGTCAATGAAATCTCATAATGATCCAAAAAGGGAACTTTCTGTTCCCTGTGCAAAAGAGAATTGAGCCATATTACCATTGTATGGGGCGGTTTTTCCTCCGGAAATACACCTGTTACAATCTCTTCTGCCGTAAACCGTTCATTTCCTTTCACAGTAAAAGATTGTATCTGAAAACTGTATAAATACGCCATACCTGCTATTGCCCCTGTCACCAAAAGCAATAGCAGTATTTTTCGTATCGTGTGCGTTTTAAACCACATATCACTCCGTTTCCGGCACAGCAGCCGCCGGCCTGTTTAATGAATTTCCACTGTCTGTATGTCTGCTCCCAGACGGATGAGATGTTCGTCAAGGGCTGCGTATCCTCTTTGAATATAAGTACAGTGGCAGATTTCTGTCGTACCTTCTGCTGCCAGTGCTGCAATCACAAGTGCAGCGCCGCCCCGCAGATCTCTGGCACATACTTTTGTTCCTGTCAACCTTTGTACTCCTTGTATGACGGCTTTGTTTCCGTCAATGCAGATATCCGCCCCCATCTTTCTCAACTCCAGAGCCGTTTGAAAACGACCTTCAAATATGGTCTCATGAATGACAGATTTCCCCTCTGCACAGGAAAGCAATGCCATCATCTGAGACTGGACATCGGTGGGAAATCCTGGAAAAGGTGCCGTTCGCAAATAAGGAACCGGCCGCAGCCTGTCTTTGCGCCGCAAATATACTGCCCTTTGGTTGTGCATTACATCACAACCACAGATGGACAACGCAGTCAATACCCCTGTCAGTTGTCCCGGCAGGACATTTTCTACCATCAGTTCTCCACCACTGGCCGCAGCCGCAATCAGATAAGTAGAAGCCTCAATCCGATCTCCCATGACGGTGTACGCACTTTCCCGCAACCCCTCTACTCCGGTAATCACCAGTGTACTACTGCCAATCCCCTTGATCCGTGCACCCATTCCCTGCAACATGCGACAAAGATCACCAATTTCCGGCTCCCTGGCTGCATGATGCAGAATGGTATCTCCTTCTGCCAGCACTGCCGCCATGATCAGATTTTCTGTGGCACCTACCGACGGAAAAGGCAATCGGATCACATTGCCATGTAAATGACATGCCGACGCATATAGCCATCCGTTTTCTTCTGTCAGCTCTGCGCCCATTTGCTGCAGACCTGCCACATGGATGTCCACTGGTCTGCTTCCAATGGAACAGCCTCCCGGCTGTCCCAACTTTGCCTCTCCGCATCTGGCAAGCAAAGGCCCCAACAAAAATACAGAAGAACGCATCTTCCCTGTCATACAAGACGATAAACTGACTGCCTCTATTGCAGATGCATCGATGACCAGTGAGCTGTCCTGCCATTTGACTTTACAACCCAGCTGTTCCAGAATCTCTATCATATAAAACACATCCAGAATTTCCGGTACACCATGTAATACCGTGATACCCGGATACAGGATCGAGGCAGCCATCATGGGAAGTATGGCATTTTTGGAACCATGTGCCCGGATGCTGCCGGATAGTGCTCTGCCCCCTTTGATTCTCAGTATTGACAAAACAATTCCTCCCTCATTTTGTTCATCCCGAAGCGAGTATGCTTCGGTTATGTAGCAGAAGAGGAATTCACCTTTCCGGCAATATTGAGTACAATGCCCATTTCCACCATCAGAAATGTCACAGAAGAACCTCCATAACTGATAAAAGGCAGACTAACACCTGTATTGGGCATGGTGTTTGTCACAACTGCCACATTCATCAGTACCTGAATGGCAATGTGCGCCATAATGCCTGCTGCAATCATAGTGCCTTTAAAATCTTTGGCCTGACTGGAAATCTGCATCAGACGGTATACGAGAAGCAAGAACATGCAGATGACCAGAATGGCACCAATGAGCCCAAGTTCCTCACAAATAATAGAAAAAATCATATCATTCTGTGCTTCCGGCAGATAGCCAAGAGACTGCAAGCTTTGCCCCAGCCCTCTGCCAAACCACCCGCCAGCACCAATGGCATATAATCCCTGCACGGTCTGGAATCCATTGGTACTGGAATATGCCAGCGGATCAAACCATGCATTGATGCGGTTCATCTGATACTCATCCAGCACCACTTCCAATATGCCGGTTCGATACAATACTACTACCAGTATGACTCCTACCCCAATGACAATTCCAAAAATGATCTTTCTTCTGCTGGCAATAAATGCCATAACAAACGCAATGCCCATGAGAATCAATCCAGAGCTCAGATTTGCAGACAATACCGGCAATGCAATGGGAAGCGCTGCCATAAAAAAGACAAACAACACACGATAATACCGAAGCATACCGTAATAAAAATCTGCCAGCGCTGCCATAGAAATGATCAATGCCAGCTTGGCAAACTCCGCCGGCTGAAACGAAATCGGCCCAAGAGAAAACCACCGCTTTTGTCCATTGACTTCCTTTCCCAAAAAGAGCACTGCAATCCCAAGTATCACTGCGGCCACATACAATACCCTTGCATATTTCAGCCATACATGATAATCAATTCTGGAAACAGCCGCCATCACAAGCAACGCAATGACCAGATAGACCGCCTGTTTGGTGACTGTATAGTAGGAATTTCCCGCATGGCTGATGGAATCTGCATAACTGGTGGTACTGTAAATCATCAACAGACCAAATGCAGACAAAATACCAATCATAATGAGCAGACTGTAATCCAGCGTACTATCCCAGTGAAATCGCAATCCCAAACGACGTTTTGGCACAGCTCTTTTTGCTGCAACTGTCTTTCCTGTCTGTTCCGCCATACAATCCTCCCATTTTCGTTTCAGAAGGCTGGTACCCTGTCTATTACATCATATGCACCAGCTTCCGGTCTGTGTCTATCCATTTCTTAAATCCATCTGATTTATGCATCCGGAAGTGCCCGGCATAAGTCTTTAAACATTCTGCCTCTCACTTCATAATTGGGAAACATCCCCCAGCTGGCACATGCCGGAGACAACAATACCGCCTCTCCCGGTTCCGCATGTGCGGCTGCCACCTTCACCGCTTCTTCCAAACTGTTCACAAAGCGGATATTGGTAAATCCGTGGACTTTGGCACAGTCTGCGATTTTCTCTGCTGTGGCGCCTAACAAAATCAGCATCTTAATCTTATCTCCAAAAGTTGCAATCCAATCATCATATTCAGAGCCTTTGTCATATCCTCCACCAATCAAAATCGTTGGTGTGCTCATGGCCTTTACGCCCTGGATGGCAGCATCTGTATTGGTGGCTTTGGAATCATTATAGTATTTTACACCCTTTTTGGTCACGGTATACTCAATACGATGCTCCACTGCGGTAAATTCCCGAATGGTCTTTTTGATGATGTCCATAGGAACCCCCATCTCAACTGCAATGCCGCATGCCGCCATGATATTTTCATAGTTACACTGTCCTACCAGATGGAATTCATCGGTCCGTCCCATGACTTCCGTCTGTCCCTCATGGCTATAATAAATGGTATCATTCTGCATCCAGAACCCTTCTTCTAACGGTCTGACACTGGAAAAATATACTATCTTTTGAGCTGCCTGTTCTCCAAATGCACGGAGACGTTCATCCTCATAATTCAGGATCACTGCTTCTTCAGCTGTCTGGTTCTTTGTAATGGACTCCTTTACTTGTGCATAGCAATCCATAGTTTTGTGACGATTCAAATGATCCGGAGTGATATTCAAAATGGCGGATACATTTGGATGGAAATCAATAATGGTTTCTAACTGGAAGCTGCTGATTTCTGCTACCGTGATACTATCCTCTGTGGTCAGCAGTGCACGCTCTGTATAAGGAATGCCAATGTTTCCTACGATAAACGCCTTTTCTCCCACCCAGTTTTCCATGATCTTACCTGTCAATGCAGTAGTCGTGGTCTTCCCGTTGGTACCAGTAATGGCCGCAATCTTTCCTTTTCCAAAATGATAGGCCAGCTCGATCTCGCTCCAGATGGGAATCCCTGCTTTCTGTAATATCCCCACAAATGGTACATCCAATGGAATCCCCGGGCTGATGACACAATACTTCACCTGTGCAGTCACCTCTTCTGACAACTCACCCAGTACAATCTCATACGGCTGTCCCACACCTGCTGCCTGCCGAATCTCTTCCGGATCACGAGCATCATTGCTGTCATACAGGATGACGGGTTCTCCCACTTGAACCAACAACTTTAATGCACCAATGCCACTTTTGCCACAACCTGCCACCAGTACTTTCTTTTCCTTTTCACTGTATCCATTGTATTCCATGTTTTTGTTCTCCATTCATTTCTCTTTTCTACAGGTGTTTTACAGCCTGCACGCCAAAACACATATTGCGGCACAATCCCTCTCTTAAGGATATTATGCCGCAGTCTTACTCCTTATTACAATGCCATATACGCCACCAGACAAAGAATGGCTGTCATGATTGAGAAAATCGCCACAATCTGGGTCTCGTAAAATCCACTTAATTCAAAGTGGTGATGAATAGGTGCCATTTTAAAAAAACGCTTTCCCTTAGTGGCTTTAAAATACCCCACCTGAATGATGACGGACAGCACCTCGATCAGATAAATCACACCGATGATCAAAATAAAAATGGGAAGGCGCATGACAAATGCTGCTGCTGCCACAAATCCGCCAAGTGCCAGAGAACCGGTATCCCCCATAAACACCTTGGCCGGATGGACATTGAATAACAGAAATCCCATCAGACCTCCCATGACAGCGGTACATAACGGTGCCACCTCATTCTGAGACCCGATTGCTACAATGGCAAAAAATGTAGCCACCATGACGGTCACACTGGCACACAGTCCGTCTAATCCATCGCTGAAATTCACACCATTGTCTGTACCAATCATGACAAAAGGACAAAACAGGGCAAATGCCCAGCCAATGTCAACGGTCTTACCACCTGTAAAAGGAATGATCAACTCTGTCCCAATCTCCGTATGTGTCATGCAATAATAGGTAAAAATGGCAGCTACGATCAACTGACCTGCCATCTTCTGCAGGGGACTCAGTCCATCTGAACGCTTCATCACAACCTTAATATAATCATCAATAAAACCCACCAGGCCAAAACCGACTGTCACAAACAAGACCGGTGCCAGACGGGGATATTTTCCGATAAAGCATATGGAGGAAACTACAATGCCAAGCAGAAAGATCACACCGCCCATGGTAGGCGTGCCGTTTTTCTTTAAATGGCTCTGTGGACCATCTTCTCTTTCTGTCTGTCCAAACTTCAATTTCCGTAAGTATGCAATCAGGGGTTTTGCCACCAATGCACTGATGGCAAATGCAATGAACAATGCAATAATAGAATCCTGTATCATAAATAACTCCGTTCTGAACCGTTATCCTGTTCTTTTCTGTGCGTCGGTCTACCCAGACTGACTTCTATAGTATAATGCTTTTTTTCACAATAATCAATACTGTACTTCTGTTCTTTTCCTTTTTTCTATAGACTTTCTATCCCATCTGCCTGTCATCCGTCTTCTCCTGTTGTTTCTTCCGGCAGTTCTGACCGTTCTATTCCCAGATAGGGGAGTACATTTTCATAAATTTCCTTCACCACCGGTGCCGCAATGGTACCCCCATAGTAGACCCCTTCCGGTTCATCAATGGTAATCAGCGTAATGATCTGTGGATCATCTGCCGGTGCAAAACCATAAAAAGATGCAATGTACTTGCCGGTACCTCTTGGCAGTTTTTCAGAAGTGGCCGTCTTACCGCCAATCCGATAACCTTCGATGGAGCCCTTGATGCCGCCGCCTTCTGCCACTACCTGTTCCAACACATACCGCATGGTCTCACTGGTCTGCTCGGACAGCACCCGCTCTCCTGACGGAAACGCCAACGCCTTCACCTCATCCTCTGCCCCATTGTGAATTTCCTTTGCCACATGAGGGGTCACAGTCGTTCCTCCATTGATAATAGAAGAAACAGTAGTCAGCAGCCGCAACGGGGTAATCTGAAAGGACTGACCAAAGGAACAGGTGGCAAGCTCCACGTCTCCCATATTGGCCGGATTGTGCATAATGGCAGCCGCTTCTCCCGGCAAATCCACACCTGTCTTTTCCATGAGACGCAGCTGTTTGAAATAACTGTAAAACTTTTCTGTTCCAAGCCGCAGTCCCAACTGGATGAATACCGGATTGCAGGAATTCATAGTTGCCTGTACAAACGTCTCCGTCCCATGTCCGGCTACCTTGTGACAGCGGATTCTTCTGTCATCTACCACATAAAATCCCGGACAATGAAACGTCTCTCCCAGCGACACCACTCCTTCCTCTAACGCCGAAGCCGCTGTAATGGTCTTAAAAGTGGAACCCGGCTCATAGGTATCACTGATGATATGATTGCGCCACATCTGATTCAACAGATTTTGTTTCTCCTCTGGGGTCAGTTCCCCTTCCGGCTGGACGTTCAATGTAAACGGTGCATTCAGATCAAACTCCGGCACATTGACCATTGCCAGAATTTCTCCATTCTGGGGATTCATCATCAACACACTGACTCTGTTGGCACCTTTTTGTTCCATGACCTTTTCTGCTGCCTGCTGGGCATACATTTGCAGATTGGCATCAATGGTCAGATACAGATTGTTACCGGCTACCGGTTCGATTCGATCCTCTGCCACCCCTTCAATTTCAATTCCGGCTGCATCGGTCAGGGTCAAAATGGTTCCATCTAATCCTTTTAATACCGATTCATAGGTAACTTCCAGACCGATGATCCCCTGATTGTCACTGCCGGTAAAACCCAGAACAGTGGATGCCAGCTCACCAAAGGGATAATATCGTTTAAAATCCTCATCTACCTTGACCCCTGCAAAATCCAGACTGCGAATGTGATCACCGGTTTCCTTTGGAATATTGGTCTTGATGATCTCCCTGGCAGAATATTTTTCTACCTTTTTGCGTACCGTCTCTTCCGGCAGATCCAGTTCTTTGCAAAGCATGGCAATGACCCCTTCCCTGTCCTGTACCTGATTGTAAATCACTGATACGGTACAGACGGTTTCATTGCCTGCCAGAAGGACTCCATTTCTATCGTAAATATTGCCACGGGCTGCCTTGATCCGCCGCTCTCTCGTATGCAATTCTTCTGCCAGTTCATAATAATGGTCTGACTGCACCAACATCAACAGAACCAGTCTGCCGATCAAAAACAGTGCTGCCAGACCAATGATACAACAGGTAATGACAATTCCCCGTCTATGATAAGACTTGCTCCAATGCATCCGGTTCCTCTCAAACTTCTTTTTACCAGTGTATTGCAAAGCCTTTCAAAATATAACTTTTCCAAATTGCCGGGACGGTTTATTCCTCCGGATAAATGCCCAGATACGGATACAATTCCTCCCAGATCCACTTAGACAGTTCCTGTGCCGGATAACTATCCGCCTGAATCTCTGTCTCCGGCTCATCAATGGTCACATACAGCACCAGTTTCGGTGTTTCGATGGGAGCCGCTGCGATCAGCGAAACGATATACTTTTCATCACTTCTCGGCAGCTTCTCAGCGGTACCGGTCTTACCGCCTAAGTGATAGCCTTCGATTCGGGCAGACATGGCGGTTCCATCCTCTACTACCTGAAACATAATATCCTTAAAATAATCACTGTTCTCCCGGCTGATCGTCTGGCGTACCAACACCGGATCGAAAGTTTCCGCGATATTCCCCTGACTATCAATGATCTTCTTCACCACATGAGGTCTGTAATAATTGCCTCCGTTGATCAGGGAACAAAACGCTGCCCCCAACTGTATCATACTTACATTAAATCCCTGTCCGAAAGAACTGGTGGCAAGCTCTGTCACTTCCAGTTGATCTACAGTAAATAAAAGACCTGCACCGCTGGCCTCTCCTGGGAGATCAATTCCAGTCTTTTGACCGAAGTTAAAAATTTCCTGATACCGTGCAAACTGTTCTCTGCCCAAAGCCTGTCCAATGGCAACAAACGCCACATTACAGGAATTGGCGAATGCACCTGCCACATCGATGTGTCCACATCCGCCCTTTTCATAATTATGACATTTGATCCGGACACCATTGCTCAGGGTCACATCTCCAAAACAGTCGTATGATGTTTCTGTTTTAGAAACCACATTCTCCTCCAGAGCAGCTGCCAGTGTAAAACACTTGGCAGTAGAACCTGGCTCAAATGTACCATTGACAATAAAATTATTCCATATGGTATTCTGTTTTTCACTCTCTGTCATATCCCGAAAAGTCACTTCTCCGGTTTCTTCGTTTGTTTCCTGTATTTGTGGAAATGTATACGCTGACAAATCTTTCGGATTGTTCAGATCATAATCCGTATCAGAAACCATGGCCTTGACTTCTCCTGTGTTAGGATCCATCGCAAGTACATTGATTGCTTTGGCACCGTAGGCTTCCTTCCACTCCTTTACCTTACGGGAAATGATGCTACTGATATTGATATCAATGGTAGAGACAATGGTATATCCATCCTCTGCTTCCTTGGTCACACGCTCCAAATCGGAATTCTGATCCAGATACCCATACTTCCTGCCATTGATACCGGTCAGACTGTCATTATACTGTAACTCCAACCCATTGATCCCAGTAGAACCATCTGAAGAAGTGAAACCAATAACTTTACTGCCTACATCTCCATATGGATACACCCTCTGGTACTCTGTTTCAAACCACACTCCCGTCACTTGAGGCTTGGCTTTTGTCTTTCCCTCCGCATCCACTTCTGCCGGACGACTGTTAAACTCTTGCTTATACGTCTCAAACGCAGTCATTTCATCATATGTATAGACCAGCTTTCCGCCATAACGCAAATAAGATGCGGTAGGATCTTCCATGACGGCTGCCCGCACCTCTTCCTTATTCAATCCAAAACATGCCTGCAATGCATCCAGCGTCGGTTCCAGATTGTTCACATCATCATTTTCATTGGCATCATAAACCATTACCTTAGGATCTAAAATCAAAATATATAATGGCTTGCTCTCCGCAATGGGAATCAGGTTGCAGTCCAGGATCTCTCCCCTCTGTGCCTGAATGGTGCTGCTGGAATAATCCATCTGTTCCAGTACTTTTTTGGTATCTGTGTCATGATGGGTCACCACCCGGTACAACATCTTCCCAAACAAAATGCAAAGAGCCAGTGCAATCAGCAAAAACAGCCACACCAGCTTATACCGCATATATTGTTTTGTTTCTTTTGCCTTGGGTTTTCGACTGGGCCTATTCGGCTGGGATTGCTTCGTATTTACGGACATACTCTCTATCCTCTTTCTCATAATCTATGATCTGGCCTTCTGCCGGATAAGACATCCCGCGTTCCTCTGTTGCAATTTGATAGATTCGCTCCAAATCAATGGATGCCTCTAACCTTGCCTGTGTGGCATTGTTATTCTCCCGCAATTCCTCGTACTGCCCCTGTAATGTCTGCACATTCCGGGAATGATGATATAAAGAGGCTTCTCCCCATACAAAGATACCAAGCAGAACAAATGCCGCCAGACTGATTGCTGCAAAGCCTGCCAGATATAAACGGCTGAATTCTCTGGTTTTCCTGCGGCCTTCCCGAATCAGCTGCTTCTCCCGTCTTTCCTCTAACTGTCTGCGCCGTCTCTCATTGGGTCTGCTTTGATCCGGAACCTCCAGTTCCTGACGACGTACGATCGTGCCTCCCATATAGTAAATGTTGCTGCCTTCTTTTCTATTCTTTTCTTCCATAACATCCTCCATTCCCCGGCCCTCTGCTGCCATCATTTATTATCTGCTGCTTCAAATACTCTCAACTTGGCACTTTTGGCTCTGCTGTTTGCCGCCAGTTCTTCTGCCCCCGGTAAAATCGGTTTCCTGGTGATTACTCTTCCCATGGATTTTTTTCCACACACACATACCGGAAAAGAAGGTGGACAGATACAGGGATTTTCATTCTCCCGGAACTTATTCTTCACAATCCGATCCTCTAAGGAATGGAATGTAATGATACAAAATCTGCCGCCCGGATTCAAATGGGCGATCATACCATCAATGGCCTCCTCTAACACACGCAATTCTCCATTTAACTCAATGCGAATGGCCTGAAAGGTTTTCTTGGAAGGATGTCCTCCTGTCATACGCATCTTCATGGGAATCGCCGCCTTAATGATCTCTGTCAGCTGCCCTGTGGTTTCAATAGGGGTGATCTGTCTGGCCGCTACGATATGTTTGGCAATATTCTTCGCAAACCGGTCTTCCCCGTAATCCCGGATGATCCGAAACAATTCCTGCTCACTGTATTCATTGACAATGTCTCTGGCCGTACGGCTCTGCCTCTGATCCATCCGCATATCAAGCGGCACATCTTCTCTGTAAGTAAACCCCCTCTCGCCATTGTCCAGCTGATAACTGGACACTCCCAGATCCAGTAAGATTCCATCTACTTTCTCTACGCTGGTTTCTCTGAGTGCCTGTTCATATTCCACATAATTATATCTGTGGAAACTGACCATACTGCCAAACCGTGCCAGCCGCTTCTTAGAAGCCTCCAGTGCATCTCCATCCTGGTCGATTCCAATATATCGTCCTCCGGCTCCCAGATGACTGCACACCCCGTAGGCATGTCCACCGCCTCCCAGTGTACCATCCATATAACAGCCGCCAGGTTTGATCTGCAGTTGTTCGATCACTTCATTTAACAAAATAGAGGTATGCTGAAATTCCATCCTTACACCTCCCTGCTGCCAGGCAGTGTAATCTGTCTGGAAATGGAAGAAATATTCTGGAACGTATGTTCTGTCTCGTAGATGTGCCGATCCCAGATTTCGATGAAATCGCCGACACCCACCAACACCAACTCTTTATCCAGCCGGGCAAAGGCTCGATGAGAAGCTGGAATCAAGATCCGCCCCTGCTTGTCCATCTCAATGGTATCATCTGCCCCACCCATATAAAAACGATAGACCTCGCGGGCATTTGCATCGTTAAATGTCACCAGGTCTTTCAAAAAACGGATGGAGTCTTCCCATGCCGCTCGTGGGTATAAATTCAGGCAGCCATCCTGTCCCATGGCAATGACCAGGTCTTCTCCAAGCTGGGTACGATACTTCTGGGGAATGATCAGACGTCCTTTTGTATCTAGCGTATGGTTGATTGTGCCTAAAAACATCTGATCACCTCCTTTTCCTGTCGTATCGCTCTACTTTCCCCCACAAAAACCTGATTTTGAACCACATTTCTCCACTTAGATTCATTCTAAAACAATTTTCCAAAATAATCAATGTATTTTTTTTCATTTTATAAGGATTTTGCCATCCGTATCCTGTGATTTTTCATTTGCAGAATCCTCTTTTTCTGCTCTACCAAATCTTTTGCCTGCACATATTCTGTTGTCCACTCTGTTTTCCCGAAAAAGATTGTCTTTCCCTCCAGATTGTGCTATCATGTAAAGTGACTTTTGGATTCAGAATGACCTGAATTTTATTGTACAAGAGTAACTGTGAAGGAACGGAACAGTTGCGTATAAGAAAGGAATTTACACCATGAAATTAGGTATTGTAGGCCTGCCAAATGTGGGCAAAAGTACATTATTTAATTCTTTAACCAAAGCTGGTGCAGAATCTGCCAATTATCCATTCTGTACCATTGATCCTAATGTGGGTATCGTACCGGTACCGGATGCCCGTCTTGGCCTGTTGGCTGATTTATATCAGTCCAAAAAGATCACACCGGCTGTCATTGAGTTTGTCGATATCGCTGGTCTGGTAAAAGGAGCATCAAAGGGTGAAGGTCTGGGAAATCAGTTCCTTGCCAATATCAGAGAGGTAGATGCCATTGTTCATGTGGTACGTTGTTTTGAGGACTCCAATGTCATCCACGTAGAAGGCAATGTGAATCCTGTCCGTGACATTGAGACCATCAATCTGGAATTGATTTTTGCAGATATGGAGGTGCTGGAACGCCGGATTGCTAAGACTACCAGAAGTGCCATGAATGACAAGAGCCTGTTAAAAGAACTGGATTTACTCAAGCGGATCAGTGCAGTGTTAGAAGAAGGCAAGCCTGCCAAGTCTGTCACACTAGAGGATGAAGAGGAGGGAGAAATCCTGGCTTCCCTGAACCTGCTGACCGCCAAACCTGTCATTTTTGCTGCTAACGTAGGAGAAGACGATCTGGCAGATGACGGTGCTTCCAATCCATATGTACAGCAGGTGCGTGCACTGGCTGCTGAAGATGGCAGTGGTGTATTCGTCATCTGCGCCCATCTGGAAGAGGAACTGGCAGAGCTGGACGATGCAGAAAAAGCAGAGTATCTGGAAGAACTGGGACTGACCGAATCTGGTCTGGACAAGCTGATCGCGGCAAGCTATGATCTGCTGGGTCTGCTCAGCTACCTGACAGCAGGAGAATCTGAAACACGTGCATGGACCATTACCAAAGGCACAAAAGCACCTCAGGCGGCAGGCAAGATTCACTCTGACTTCGAACGTGGTTTTATTCGTGCCGAGGTAGTCAACTATCAGGATCTGCTGAACTGCCAGTCTTATACAGCAGCCCGTGAAAAAGGATTGGTGCGCTTAGAGGGTAAGGATTACGTAGTACAGGACGGAGATGTGATCCTGTTCCGTTTCAACGTATAAACATAACAACCAAAGGAGGTGGACAACTGATATGTCTTATGAAGAAAGCGAATATGTAAGCACCGATACTGTTACTTTAACACTGGATGATGGCAGCGAACTGGAATGCAGCGTAGTGGGTGATGTCTTTCCTGCCGGTGGCAGAGAGTATATTGCACTTCTTCCCATGTCCGGTTCTGATGCAGAAGAAGGACGTGTCTATCTGTACCGCTACACAGAACAAAATGGAGAACCGAATCTGGAAAACATCGTGGATGACGAAGAATTTGAAATTGCTTCCGATGCATTTGATGAAATGCTAGACAGTATGGAATACGATGAGTTAGTAGAAGAAGGCGAGGATTTTTCTGAATAATTCTTTATACCAGATTTTTTACGATTTCATTTGTGTTTTTATACACTTTAAGGGCTATTGCACGAACGTGCAATGGCCCTTTTTCTTATATTTCTATTTTTTATGTTTTCTTTATTCTTAAGATTATTTTCTTTCTATTCAAGATACAATTCCATTTTATTACATTTTTTTAGAGTTTATAACTCTATTTTCCAAATTTTTCCATCTTTTTTCTTATACTGAAAATAGCAAGCAATTTCATTTTTCCATTGCCTGCTTATAGACACAGACATTCCGGACATACCCCATTCCACGTTCGGTTCCCTGTCTGTCGCTCTATTATCCAGGCCGCTGAGAAATCATTTACACACAAATGTACTTCACCGCGGCCTGCTGTCAACACTATACCATAAGGAGGAATCACACTATGAAATGTCACGAACGAATACGAGAGGTTAGAGAAGAACGTTATCTTACCCAGCAGAATATCGCAGATTTTCTTCATGTGGCACAAAGAACTTATGCCGATTACGAAAGCGGAAAAACACGAATTCCAGTAGAAAGACTCATTCGACTGGCCAAATTCTATGATGTATCTGTTGACTATATCAGTGGTGTCAGCAATCATCCCAAACAATATCCCCGCAAGTAACATTTGTGCATAAAGTCATTCTTTGTTGCCCCACTCTTTTAATCAACTCGTAACTGTTCAGTACCCTCACAGTTACGAACAAAAATCCATTCCAAATCGTCTTTGGCAATGGGATTTTTGCTTGCATCACTCCCGATTTTGCTACGCAAAACCTTCGGGGAATCGTGACTTCTGAACAATTATATCAATTCTAAAAAAGAACACACTGCAACAGTGTGTTCTTTTCTTATCTTACTCTCAAGAACATTTTTTCTTTAAGAACGAACTTCCAACAGCTTCTGCCGCAGTTCCGCTTCCATATCCTGCATCTTCTGCTCTGCCTGCATTCTCTTTTCACGGCCTTCCTGCTGGATGTGCATCACTTCATCTAATGTTTGAATCAGCATCTCGTTAGAATGTACCAGTGTTTCCAAATCCACTACTCCACGCTCAGAAGCCTTTGCAGTATCCACAGTGGCCATCTTCAATGCATCTGCATTCTGCTTTAACAAGTCATTGGTCAACTGAGTCACCTCACTCTGTGCTTTTGCTGCCTGATTGGAATGTTCTACAGACAATGCAATGACCATCTGACTCTTCCAAAGAGGAATGGTATTGACAATAGTAGACTGAATCTTTTCAGACATCAATGTATTGTTATTCTGCACTAGACGAATCTGTGGTGCCATCTGGATAGACACCATGCGGGTCAGCTCCAGATCGTGTACTTTCTTTTCAAAGCGGTTCAGCAAGTTGCTCAGATCATTGGCAGCCTGTGCATCCTCCGGCAAACCGGTCTCTGCTGCCTTGCCAATCAGGGCCGGCAGTTCCTCTTCCCGAACCTTGGCAATTTTTTTCTTGCCGGCAATGATATACATAGACAATTCTTTGAAATAGTTCTGATTCATCAAATACATCTTATCCAACATAGCAGTGTCTTTGATCAGCTGTGTCTGGTGATCCTGCAATGTATCTACAATCTTATCCACATTGGCACTGGCAGAATCATACTTGATCTTCAGCTTCTTTGCCTGATTACCCTTCTTCTTGAAAAACCCCAGAATGCCCCCTTCTTCTTCATCACTCATGCCCTGTAATTCTGCCACCACATCCGTCAGCATCTTTCCGGCTTCGCCCATGTCCTTTGTTTTTAGATTATCCAAAACGGTCTGAGAGAAATCTGCCACTTTCTTCTGTGCCCCTGCACCATACTGCATAACCAGTGTAGAATTATTCAAATCAATCTGCTCGGAAAACTGATCTACCATTTGTCTTTCCTGCTCCGTCAACTTGCTTTCATCAAACGGATCCGGTGCCTCAATTTTCTTTTCCTCTGTTTGGACCTGTGGCTGTACTGCCACTGCCTCTGCTGTTTGTGTCGCCTGTGCTGCTTCTGCAAATGCATCAAATGTCAGTACAGGTGTTTCCTCTGCCATAAAATCCAGTTCTTCACTCATTGCTCTCCAATACGCTCCCTTCTTGTGTTGCTTCAAATTCTTCAAAATCTCCATCTGCAAATGGGTCTTCAGACGCCTGATAAATATCCTCAAACGGATTTTCTGTCAGTCCCTCTCTGGCCAGCATGTTTTGCAGCACATAGATGTCTGTCGAAATATCCATTGCATCCTGTTCAAACAGATTGTTCAACAACCGCTCAAATCCATCATTGATGGTATCCAAGGACAGTTCAATCTCATTTTTGGCAGTTTGAATGTTATTGCCCTGAATGGTATTTTCCTCAAACTCCCGATATGCCTTTACCAGCTTCAATGTGGTAGGCAGATAATATTTCATAAACTGCCGGATTTCTTCTAATTTCTCCGGCTGCTTCTCCACGCAAAACAGAATCTTGTCCACCACGTCATACAAACGATCCAATTTGGCACTGATGACCTCTCCCTCCAAGGCTTCATTTGCCTCAAAGATTTCCTCTAAGTAAGTTCTGCCTTCCAGTATGGTTTCTTCTACCTCTGTCATCTGCTGACGCTTCTTTTCCTCTGCTTCCTGTGCCTGCCGGGTCTTCTTCTCTTCTGCTTCCCGCTGCTTCCGGCTGTTCTCTGCACGGCGATAATCCTCATAGACCTCTCTGGTGACCATCAGATATTCTTCCTTGTCATCAATTCGTCCATCCGGAAAGATTCCGTCTGCAATCATCTTCCGTAAATCTTTTACCACATAGTCCTTGCTTTTGTTGATTGCCTTTGCCATCTCCTCGATGGAACCGTATGGCTTCCCCTGCATCTCCCGCACATATTTCATATAGCGATTCAATCGTTTCTTTTTCAAAATACCCCTTGTCAGCAGGGCTACACTTGCCGCCAGAAACGGAAAGAACATACCAAATGCAATTCCCAATCCCGAGTCATACTCAAACAACCCTACCAGCAAAAACAGTCCTTCCAGAAACCCAAAAGTACCAGTCAAAATGCCGCCCACGATCCGCTCTGCCAGACCGTTTCCCGGCGGTTTGCAAATGGATCTGGTGGTTCTGGCAGTACCAGTCTGCTGTACCGGAACTGCATATCCTCTTCCATAGCTGCTGTATCCGTTTTTATAAGCTGTTTTATTTTGTGCCCCATATGGAATATTTTGTCGGTTCCCGTATTTATCAGAAGACCGTCTGGTGGTCTGATACCGATAGTTGGAAAAAGAACCGCCAGACTGTTTGCTCTGTCTGATCTCCTGTTCCAGCTCTGCTGCTCTTTGCCTGGTCTTCTCCATTTCCTGATTCACATGATCAAATGTCTTCCCCACCCCATTGGCAACAGAACTGAACACCGTATCCAATGTAGCTTCTATATCATGATTCAGAGAACCGTTCTGGGCACGCTCCAAAATTTCCTCTGCCTTCTTGCCGAGGGAATCTGTATTCTTTGAAAAGTCATCCATCCAATTCTCCCCCTTTTTCATTTCCTGCTTACAGCATTTCAGATTTTGCCATGCAAAATCTGCGCTGAATCGTAACTTCTGGATCGTCTTTCACAGTTACTTTTACCCATATTTATTTATACCATGATTTCTCCCACAAGTCCAGTCAGTGCAAGTTCTTTTTTGAAAGGTTCTCCCCAATCTCCTGTGCAATGGTCTCCGGAAGCTTTCCATCTGTATCAATGCAGATGTCTGCCGCCTGCTCATAATAAGGCCGCCGTCCCTCTAACAGATTTGTGATATGTTCCAGATTCATGTTGCCATTCAACAAGGGACGATCCGTACCATTACACACCCGCTCCAGTACCGTTTCCGGTGTGGCACGGAGCAGCACAATGATTCCCTTCTCCTTCATGAGCCGGACATTTTCTTCCCGCATGGCCACACCACCGCCACAGGAAATGACCGTTCCTTTTGCAGCAGCCTGCTCTAACAATGCTGTTTCCTTCTGCCGAAAATAGGCTTCTCCTTTTGTGGCAAAAATGTCTGTAATGGGCATTTCCTCCCGAGCAGCAATGGTCTCATCCATCTCCACCAACTGCACACCATACTTCTGCTGTAAGACTTTCGCCACGGTACTCTTTCCGGCACCCATAAAACCGATGAGATAAATTACAGTATCTTGTATCATATCAATCCTCCATGCCGAGCAACACTTTTTGCACATTTTCATGCTGTTCAAAAGTTTTTTACATTATGCTCTTGATTTTACCTGAAGCAAGTCCAATGCCTGTTCCAGTCTGTCAATGTCCACCTGTCCCGGTGCCGATGTCTGTCCTGCCGTACCAAAAGTCATGGCAGAACCAAACACAGAGCCTGCAATCCGGCTTACCGTGCCAAGTCCCGACATGGACATGGTCACGATAGGTTTGCTGGCATAATCTCTGTACATTCTGGCTGTAGCAGACAGTAATGTGGTCACATCCAACGGTTCCTGTGGCATCACTGCAATCTTCAACACATCCCCGCCGATCTCTTGCATTCGGCACAGTCTGGCAATCAATTCCTCTTCCGGCGGTGTACTGTGAAACTCATGGTTGGAAAGGATTACCTTTCCCCCTGCCAGATGAATGGCTTCCACCAGTGCCGGTACGTCTTCGTGGAAGTACAATTCCACATCAATCAAATCAGTTAATCCACTTTCTGCTACAATCAGATTCAGTGACAAATACTCTAAACGAGAAATGGAAGCCTCTCCCCCTTCTCCGGCAGTCCGAAACGTAAAGATCAATGGCTTACCTGCCAGATTTCGGACAATGTCTGCCAGCACCGCAAGCACCTGTTCATTGTCCTGCCATGCTTCATAGTAATCCACACGCCACTCCACCAGATCCGCATTTGTCCCGGCAGCTACTTCTGCCTGTGTACAAAGTTCTTCTTTTGTTCTGCCGGTAAGAGGCACACAGATTTTCGGTCTGCCTTCCCCTAATACAATCTGCTTTAATTTCAATGGTTCTATCTTCATATGTTCTATCCTTTCAGGCAATTGCAAAACTGTAACACCAAACGCCTTTCATCAAAATTTATATTTGTACTTGCGCAATCTATTTCACCGAACGCCTTCTTCCTCAAAATTTTTGTTTCAAAACACGCTCCCTAGCATCGGAATCATTCTTACGAATGAATCGCGTAGTGGCACTAATGTTTTTCTTCGTAATACTCGAAAAACAAAGTGCCAACGCTCCACAGAGTTTTTCAAACGTAAAAATTTTGATGGCGAAGGCTGTTTTCTGGTTTGCTCAAGAAGTTTCGCAATTGCCTCAATTGGTATTTGATTTCTTCGCGATCCCGAAACTCCACAGATACCAGTATACAACTTTTTTGTGGGTTTTGAAATTACATTTTTCTGAATATTCTTGTATCTTGTTCAAAACTGCTTTTCTTTTCCGTATCCAGACTTTATAATAAAGGATACAGTGCTGACAAAAATCTCACATGATTTTGCAATACAAATCTGCCAAAATTGTGTTTCACAACATTGATCTGTATCGCATGTTCAGCCTGCACATGTTTGATTTCAATCAGGAGGAGAATATACCATGAAAAACATAGATGTCAAACCCATTTCCGGTCACACCGGTCTGATCTGCCTGCTTGGCAGTCCGGTGGCACACAGCATTTCCCCTGCCATGCACAACACTGCGTTTGCCGCACTGGGACTGGATTACCGGTATCTCGCTTTTGATGTGGATGCAGACCACCTTGCCGATGGGGTCAAGGGATTGCAGACACTTGGGGCAAGAGGCTTTAACCTGACCATGCCATGCAAGAACCGGATGTGGGAACTGTGCGATGACTTGTCCCCTGCCGCATCCCTGGCAGGTGCGGTCAATACAGTGGTCATCGACCCGGTCACCAGAAAGCTGACCGGTCACATCACAGACGGTGCAGGCTATATGCGCTCTATTGCAGATGCAGGCTACTCTGTCATTGGCAAAAAGATGACCCTGCTTGGAGCTGGCGGTGCCGCCACTGCCATTTTGATTCAGGCTGCGCTAGACGGTGTGGCAGAAATTTCGGTATTCAGCCGCCGCAGCCGCTTCTGGGACAGGGCAGTCCATTTAACCAACCGCCTGAATGAGGAAACCGCCTGCAAAGTGACCTTATATGATTATGAGGATCCTTCTGTTTTGAAACGGGAAATCCAGGAATCTGCCCTGCTGACCAACGCCACCAGTGTGGGAATGGCACCCAATACAGAAGGCTGTCTCATTCCGGACACTTCGTATTTTCATCCGGAACTGGTGGTGTCTGACATTATTTATAACCCGGCAAAAACCACGCTGATGGCACTTGCCGAAGAAGCAGGCTGTGCCGCACTAAACGGCATGTATATGCTCCTCTATCAGGGCGCAGAAGCCTTCCGGCTCTGGACAGGCGTAGACATGCCTGTAGAACTGGTTCGGGAATCCTGCTTCCGTTCCAAATGATTCTGAATGGCGGTACTTAAGAACAAAATTCCCACCGTACCGATGATCATCAGAGTAGACAGGGCATTCACATCCGGTGAAATGCCCTTTTTTACCATGCCAAGAATCTTCAAAGGCAGCGTAGTGCTATCCAGTCCTGCTGTAAAATAACTGACCACCACATCATCCAGTGAAATGGTCAGTGCCAGCATGCCGCCGGAAATTACACCTGGCAGGATCATCGGCAAAGTCACTCTGTAAAAGGTATGCCACTCATTGGCACCCAGATCTCTGGCTGCCTCCTCGATAGACTGATCAAATCCCGCAATCCGTGCCCGCACAGTAATGACCACAAAGGGCATGGAAAATGTCACATGAGACACGATCAGGGTAAACAGGCTCATTTCCACATTCAGTGATGTAAAAAATACCAGCATGGCAATGGCAAACACCAGCTCTGGAATAACAATGGGAATATACAACGCCTGATTGATGGTCTGTTTCAATTTGAACTCAAACTTATGCAGTCCCACCGCACACAATGTACCGATCACCACTGCGATCAGGGTACTGGCAAACGCCACGAGAATGGTATTCCAGAACGCTTCCATCAACTGTCTGTTTTGAAACATCCGTCCATACCATTCCAATGTAAAATGCTCAAACATGATATTTCGGGCAGAGGAATTAAAAGAAAACAGAATCACCACAAAAATCGGCAAAAACAGAAACAGATAGATCAGGCAGGCATACCCCACTGCCAACGGATGAAATTCTCTGCTTTTTCCAGTGGTTTTGTTCATTTGATTGTGACGCACCGCACTTCTCCTTTCATACCATATCGTCCAGACTGCCCACTTTCGTGTACAGTCTCATCAGCATCAGTGTAATGAGAATCAGTACAATAGACAGTGCCGCACCCAGAGGCCAGTTTCTGGCAGACAGAAATTGATTTTTGATCAGATTTCCAATGTACATGGTCTTGGCTCCGCCCATCATATCTGAAATATAGAACAGCCCCAGCGAAGGGATAAAGGTCTGGATGGAACCGGCAAAAATACCCGGCATGGTCTGAGGCAAAATCACCCTTGTAAACACATGCCACTTTCCGGCACCCAAATCCTGTGCTGCCTCAACAAGAGAATGATCCAGTTTTTCAATGGAAGTATAGATCGGCAGTACCGTAAAAGGAAGCAGATCATAGACCATGCCAAACAGCACTGCCCCATCTGTATACAAAATATCCAGTGGTTTTTGAATCAGCCCTGCGGCCATCAGCATCTGATTGACCACCCCCTGTGAACGAAGCAGGGTGATCCAACCGTAAATCCGAATCATGGAATTGATCCAAAACGGCAGCATCAAAAGCAGCAGCAAAAACGGCTTCCATTTTTTGGGTGCATGGGCAATGATCCACGCAAAGGGATAGCCAAACAGCAGACAGATCAGTGTGGTCTTCCCAGACAACCATAAAGATTGCAGAAAGATTCGTCCATACTCACTTTGCAGCATTCCCAGATACCCTTGTAAAGTCACCGGAAGTCCGGCACCCCCATAGGAATTTTTACTCAAAAAACTGATACAGATCACATACAGAAGCGGCACCAGCAAAAACAACAGCATCCAAACCACCACTGGACCAATCATGGCAATACAGGACAGTCTACTTCCCCCGGAACGTTTCTTTTTTTCCTTAAACAAGTGACCCACCTGCCTCTCCTCCCTCTATGGCAAAGGCATCTTCCCCTTTTTCCAATGGTGCGCCATCCTGTTCATCATCTGGCAGCAGCACCGCATTTCCCGACTTCCAGTACAAAAAGCCCTGACTTTCTGCCGGAAGCAGTGTTCCATCCGGAGGGGAGGAAATCTTATATTTCTTTCCGTCTGTTGTCTTCACGATGGTGCGGATCTGAGAACCGATAAATACATGCTCCACTACCTGAACCGGAATAGAAAATCCTTCCACCGGTGCAGCAGACACTTTCAACTTTTCCGGACGGATACACACGTAGTGAAGTTCTCCCGGACGGCAGCCTTCCTCCTGGGACAAGAGCACACTACCACAGTCCATATAAAGCTGCCAGTCTCCCTGTTTCGTCTCTTTGACCACACCTTCCATAATATTGGACTCTCCGATGAAATCTGCCACAAAACGGGTTCTGGGATGATTGTAAATCTCCTCCGGTGTGCCCACCTGCTCCAGCATGCCTCCATTCATGACTGCAATCCGGTCACTCATAGTCAGTGCTTCCTCCTGGTCATGGGTCACATAGATGAAGGTAATGCCCAGCCTTCTCTGCAAATGCTTCAATTCAATCTGCATCTGTCTGCGCAGCTTCAGATCCAATGCCCCCAGGGGCTCGTCTAACAATAATACCTTCGGTTCATTCACCAGTGCCCTGGCAATGGCCACACGCTGTTTCTGACCACCAGACAGTTCAGAAGGCATGCGCTTTTCCATGCCTTCTAACTGTACCAGCCTGAGCATCTCTGATACCCGCTTTTTGATTTCCGGCTTCTTCACCTTCTTTTCCACCAGACCAAATGCCACATTGTCTGCCACATTCATATGAGGGAACAACGCATAATTCTGAAACACCGTATTTACATTCCGGGCATTTGGCGGCAAATTTGCCACATCCACTCCCTCTAATTCGATCCGGCCACCATTTGCCTGTTCAAATCCGGCAATCATCCGCAGTGTAGTAGTCTTGCCACAGCCGGAAGGACCAAGCAGGGTCAAAAATTCTCCTGCTCCCACTTCCAGACTCAGCTTCTTCACCACATCTGTCTGTCCAAATGATTTTTCCACCTGAATCAGTTTTACAATGGTTTTCTTACGTCCTTCTTCCACCTGTCTGCTCCTTTGTTTCTGAATCGTTCCGATTAATTTTTCATCCTGGCAAATACTGCATCATAATATTCTGCCGCATCTCCTACATCATCAATGATATGAGCCTGCTCCAGTGCCTCTTCTTTGATATTGGCACCTGCATTGCCAAAGTATTCCTCATCTAACAATTCCCTGGCTCCATCATTCAGACATACTGCCGGAAATTCATCCAGACACAGTTTGTAGATTTCAGGGCGATGGATAAAATCTATAAACTGATAGGCTGCATCCATATGCTGTGAAGTTGAAGACAATACAAAATTATCAATGGATAATTCGCAGGGTTCCTCCGTATACCATACATTGATGTCCTCGTTTTCCTGAATTGCCTGTGCCGCATCCATATTGTAGACGATGCCCACTGCCACTTCATTGGTAGCCAGCGCAGAAAATGCGGTATCACTGTCGTACAAACGGATATTAGGTGCCAATTTGCTCAGCCAGTCAATGGTACCGGAAATGACCGCCTCATCGGTACTGTCCGGATCTTCCCCTTTTGCCTTCAGTGCAATGTCTACGATTTCACGACAATCATCCACTGCTACAATGTTATTTTCCAGTGCAGGATCCAACAGATCATCCAATCTTTGAATCTCCACACCCAGCTGCTCACACAACTCCTCATTATATGCAATCACCGTAATGGTAGACATATAAGGTACACTGTATTCGTTGTCTGGGTCAAACGCTCTGCCCTTTGCAAAAGCAGAGATCTGTTCAAAATTCTCCAATCTGGATACATCAATGGGCTGAATCAGGTTCTGATCCTTCATGGCATTTAACACATAATTGCTTGCCACGATCAAATCATACTGGGACGCACCACCGGCCACCAGTTTTGCCAGCATCTCTTCATTGGAAGAAAATGTCTTCTCCACTACACGAATGCCAGTCTCTTCCTCAAATAAATCATACACTTCCTGGGGCATATATTCAGACCAGTTATACACATACAATGTCTCCTGGTTACTCTTTTTTCCACAACCGGATAAACCTGCTGTGCATAACGCACCTGCCAGTAACATGATCACTGCTTTCTTCATACGGCTCCTCCATTCTACTTCACGCTGTAATATATAAAAGACGAAGCACATCCACATGCACTCCGTCTTATCATATCACAGAATCTCATTTCTCTGCAATGTATATTCCTGCACTTTCTGCAAGTGTTTGCAAAAATGACCTTTTCCTTATTCGATGACCTGAATCCATCCTTCCGGTGCCTCGATCCGACCCATCTGGATACCGGTCAACGCATCATACAACTTCTTGGTAACAGGTCCCATCTCGTCCATACCGCTTGGGAAACAGATTTCCTTACCATGGTCTACGATCTTGCCTACAGGAGAGATGACCGCTGCGGTACCGCACAGACCACACTCTGCAAAGTCCTTTACCTCATCGAAGTAAACTTCTCTTTCTTCTACTTCCAGACCCAGATACTCCTTTGCCACTACCATCAGAGAACGGCGGGTAATGGATGGCAGAATGCTGGGGGACTTTGGAGTGACAACCTTGCCATCCTTTGTGACAAACAGGAAGTTGGCACCACCGGTCTCTTCTACCTTGGTACGGGTCTTTGGATCTAAGTACATATTCTCATTAAAGCCCTGATTGTGCGCATCTACGATGGCATGGAGACTCATGGCATAGTTCAGACCAGCCTTGATATGTCCGGTGCCATTTGGCGCTGCACGGTCAAAATCGCTGACACGGATGGTCAGAGGCTTTGCACCGCCCTTGAAGTATGGTCCTACAGGAGTGGCAAAAATACGGAACTGATACTCTGGAGCCGGAGACACACCGATGACAGGACCGGAACCAAACATAAATGGACGCAGATACAATGTGGCACCAGAACCATATGGCGGTACATATGCTGCATTGGCACGAACCACTGCCTTCACTGCCTCTACAAACTTGTCCTCCGGATATACCGGCATCTCCAGTCTGCGGCAGGAATCTGCCATACGGGATGCGTTCAAGTCAGGACGGAATACCACGATCTGTCCCTTCTCTGTGGTATATGCCTTCAAACCTTCAAAACAGGACTGAGAATACTGTAATACACCCGCACACTCTGTCATGGTGATGGTAGCATCTGTGGTCAATTCTCCCTCAGACCATGCACCATTCTTCCAGTTTGCTACATAACGATAATCTGTTTGACGATAGCCAAATCCCAGATTTGACCAGTCTAAATTTTTCTTTTCCATATTGTGTTACCTCCTTAGCCTTCCCATAACTGTTCAATACCTGCCCAGTTACGCATTCCTACAGTAAACTTACCATAAGGGGCTTGTTGTAAAATTCTTCACATGAAATTATAGTAGCACTTTCTATTTTATAAATCAAGAGAGGAGAAGAAAAACCAGTGCAATTTTATCTGAATGATGATGACAACAAAGCCAGATTACCTCAAAAAATTTCCGAATGTAATCTGGCTTTGTTTTTATTTAAATGTTAAAGTAGTTACTATTCACTGCCTCATTCTCCAGCAGGATGACTTCTTCTCCTTTTAAGACAAAGATGCGATACAGGAATACTTTTACCTGCTCCCCCACTGCAATGGGACTTTCTCCCAGATTTCGCTTCGCAGTAATGAGCAGACCATTGACATTAATCTGTAATTCTGTCCGGTCTCCTCTAAAGGAAATCTGTTCTACTGTACCAATAGAAGCACTTTCCGGGTACTGCTGTTTCTCATCCAATTTATAAACTTTCACAAACTCCGGTCTGATCAGCGCCTTGTCTGCTCCCGGCACATCCCCAAAGGTATGAAATGCCTGATAACCCTCTAACTGGGCATTCTGTCCAAAGAAAGAGGCGGTAAAGGCAGTTTTTGGATAGGTGTAAATCTCAGACGGGGAACCGATCTGCTCAATTCGTCCACGATTGGTCAAAATAATTTCATCTGCCACTTCCATGGCCTCATCCTGATCGTGGGTTACAAAGATACTGGTAATACCCAGCTTGCCGATCATTTCTTTCAACCAACTTCTCAGTTCCTGGCGCACCTTTGCGTCAATGGCAGCAAATGGCTCATCCAACAGCAGCAGCTGTGGATTGGGAGCAATGGCTCTGGCAAATGCCACTCTCTGACGCTGCCCACCGGACAGCTGATTGGGGTAACGATTTTCCAATCCTTTCAAACTTACCAGATCCAACAGTTCTGTAACACGCTCCTTAATCTGCTGCTTCGGCACTTTCTGAATCTGCAAACCCATGGCAATGTTGTCATATACTGTCATATACCGGAACAATGCATAACTCTGGAATACGAAGCCAATGCCTCTCTTATTGGCCGGAATATGGTTCACCACCTGTCCGTCAATTTTGATTTCACCGCTATCCGGTGTTTCCAGACCGGCAATCATACGCAAAATGGTGGTCTTTCCACTTCCACTGGGGCCCAACAATGCCACCAGCTTTCCTTTTTCAATTCCGAAATTGATTTGATGGGATGCCTGAAAATCCCCGTAATTTTTATTGATATCATGCAATTCTACATAATTCTGTACTGTATCTGCCATATGGTCTCCCTTCTCTCTCCTTATCGATCCTGCTCGGATTCCTTCTTGCCCTTATATTCCAAAATGCTGCGCAATGCCAGTACTATGACTGCCATGATCACCAACAGGGAGGAAACGGCAAATGCACCTGTGAAATCATATCCCTGATATAACAACTCGATATACAATGGCATGGTATTGGTCTTTCCTCTTAAATGTCCGGATAAGACAGATACCGCACCAAACTCACCCATGGCTCTTGCGGTACACAGCACCACACCATACAACAATGCCCATTTGATATGAGGAAATGTGACTTTTCTGAAAATCGTAAAAGTCTTTGCCCCCATCAGTGCAGCTGCTTCCTCTTCATCTGTTCCCTGGGCATTCAACACTGGAATGATTTCTCTGGATATGTATGGAAACGTCACAAAAATTGTTGCCAAAATGACACCAGGCACTGCAAAAATAATCGAAATACCTGCTGCTTTCAAATAATCATACAGAAAGCTTTGTCGACCAAATGTCAGTACAAAAATCAAACCTGCGATAATCGGAGAAACCGTCAATGGAAGGTCGATTAAAGTGGAAATGATTTTCTTTCCTTTGAAATTAAACTTGGTAATGCACCATGCGGCACAAATACCAAACACAGTATTCAATCCCACTGCCCATAAGGTTGCCTTTATGGTCAATCCGACTGCTTTTCTGGCATATTCATCGGAAAGAGCTGCTGCATATGCCCCAAATCCTTCTCGCAGTGCGGTGGCCACAATATAAATCAAAGGCAAAATCAGCATGATGAATAAGAATATTGCGCAGATTGCAATCAGCGTCCATTTTAAGACTCCATCGTTTTTTCTTCCCATTTCAGCCTCTCCTTTCTATGCAATCTTGCCGATCTTCTTTGATGCCCGGCTCTGAAGCACCGCATTGATGAACAGAATGACGAATGCCGCAAACAGCATGATCAGCGCAATAGACGTTGCACTTGCATAATCATATTCCTGCAACTCTGACATAATCAAAAGCGGCGTAATCTCTGTTTCATAAGGTGTATTTCCGGCAATAAATACCACGCTGCCGTATTCTCCCAGACAACGGGCAAATGCCAGTGTGAATCCGGAAATCAATGCCGGAAAGATTTCCGGAAAGATCACCTTCCAGAACGTTCTGGCATGACTGAATCCCAGAATCTGTGCCGCCTCTTCGTACTGATAATCAATCTTCTCCAATACAGGCTGTACACTGCGCACTACAAAAGGGATTCCAATAAACACCAGTGCAATGGTAATACCTGCTTTGGTATATGCAATAGGAATACCAAATTTGGCAAAAAAACCACCGACCCATCCTGTGGATACCGTCATATGAGTCAGGGAGATACCTGCAACTGCAGTAGGCAGTGCAAAAGGTAATTCAATCAACCCATCCATAAACCGTTTCCCCGGAAAATCATAACGTACCAACACCCATGCCAAAATCAATCCCATAACTGCATTGATCAATGATGCAACCAATGCTGTAGAAAAGCTAACCCAGTAGCTTGACAATACTCTCGGTCTGCTTACCGTCTCCCAGAACTCTTTAAATGACAGCTGCGCTGTAAACACTACAAGGGAGCATAATGGAATAATGACAATCAAACTCAACATTGCGATAGTAATGCCAAAACTCAGTCCAAATCCCGGTATGACTCTCGTCTTTTTTCTTTTTATAGCCACCTTTCCTTACATCCTTTCCACATTTTATTGTATAGGCTAGCATCCATGGGTACAGAACGGGTACGCAGGTACACATCAGACTATAGACATCAGACGCTGCAATCTATCCGTTTGCATTGAAATTACTTCTCATAAATTTTGTCAAACAGACCGCCATCTGCAAAGTGTTTCTCCTTTGTTTCCTTCCATCCACCAAAATGGTCAATGTCTGTCAATTCTACGCTTGTAATAATCCACTTTCCATCCTCTGGAATCTCTGTAATGGTAGTGCTGTCTGTATCAAACTCATACTCTTTCAGTACTTCCTCATCAGATGGACGATAATAATTCTCTGCTTCCACTGCCTGGGCTTCCTTGGAATACAGATAAGACAGATACTCTGTTGCCACCTCTCTGGTTCCTCTGTCATCTACCACCTCGTCTACAATTGCAACAGTCGGCTGGCACAAAATGGATACGGATGGAATCACAATTTCGTATTCACCCGGATACTCTGCCAGTGACAGGAATGCTTCATTCTCCCATGCTAACAATACATCACCCTGACCATTCTCTACGAAAGATGTGGTAGCTCCTCTTGCACCAGAATCCAATACCACTACATTGGAATACAGCTTTGTCATATCAGCAAGAATGTCTTCTTCGCTTTCCCCCTGCTGCTCAAAGTAGTACCACGCAGCCAGATAATTCCAGCAAGCGCCGCCAGAGGTCTTTGGATTTGGTGTGATGATGCCTACATCGTCACGTACCAGATCATCCCAATCATAAATTTCCTTTGGATTGCCGCTTCTTACCAGAAATACGATAGAAGAAGTATATGGAGAACTGCTCAAATCAAATTCCTCTGTAAATCCATCTTCAATCAATCCTGCATCTGCTACTGCCTGCACGTCACCTTCCAGTGCCAGTGTAACCACATCTGCTTCCAGACCATTTGCTACTTCCAGCGCCTGCTTTCCGGAACCGCCATGAGACTGTACAATCGTTACGTCCTGTCCAGTCTTATCCTTCCAGTAACTCTTAAACAGCTCATTGTATGCTGCATACAACTCTCTGGTAGGGTCATAAGATACGTTGGTAATCTCAACCGGTGACAGATCAGCCTGCTTCTCAGCGGAAACATTTGTGCCTGTAGAAGCACTTTCCTTGGCAGAACCGCACGCAGATAAACCAAATACCAATGATAAACTCAAACCAATTGCCAATAATTTTCTCTTTTTCATAATCTCTCATCCTCCATCTCAAAAATCTATTCCCTATTTTTCATGTAGGTTTTGTAGGTTTTTGTTACGCTAGCTATCTTACTCTATCCCTACTAAAAAGTCAACCCTTTTTTACCAACTTTTTATGCAGTCGTTTGCATATACCATTTGGGGAAGCAAGGTTGCATGTGCAGAACACTTTTTTGTGTAATAGAGCTTTCCTATTTATGCAAAAAGGCACCCCCTCTTTACAAGGCGGTGCCACATGATTTTATTCAAAATAGTTACTCAAAATATACAATTTTCAGTTTTTCATAGAACTCATTCTCGTTCAGACACTTTCGATATCGCTTTGGTGTCAATCCGGTATACGCCTTAAAATCGTGTACAAAATGTGCCTGGTCAAAATACCCCGCATTTGCTGCGATTTCTGTCAGGGAAATTTCGCCGAACTCATTCAATGCTGTGACCGATTTCTGAAATCTGATGATTTTTGCAAACTGTTTTGGACTCAAACCTGTTTCTTTGTGAAAGCATTTATTCAAATAACGCTCAGAATATCCGGTTTCCTCCGCAAGCTGCTCCAGCCGGATGATCCCTCCACTTTCAAACATACGATTCAGACTATGTGTAACAAGAAGATTTCCGTTTTCAAAAGGACTGATCCTGCGATAAATTTTCATATAGGAATTCATAAAAGTCTTAATCTGTGTATAAAAATGATCCGCATTCCAGATCCCCTCCAGCATCCGCTCATCGTGTACCAGTGTTTCAAAAGGTATCCTTGCCCCCACCAGATATTCCATCACATCCGCTTGCCCAAGCACCGGATTATATCCAGGCATAAATCGCACTCCAAAATAATATGTATGAGCTCTTGTGAGAACCTGTTCCGGCTTCAGGACAGTACCACAGATATGCGCTTCCGGTTCCACCTTGTCACAGCAGAATACCATGTCTACACAACCATCAGGAATGGCCAATCGAGGCTGGCTGCAAGTATTGCAACGATAAAAATGTACAATGCCATAGCGATTCAACACAAATTTCTGATAAGATTCTGAACCGGTCACAAACAACGGCTGCCTGGGCTCCATATAAACATAGTCATACATCCGCATCCCTTCTTTCCAACAGAATTATACCACTTTTGAAAAGAATTACAACTCAAAAAGACGACACCTCATTGTGTATCGCCTTTTCAGTCTTATTCCGGTCTTGTTCCAGTATTAAAATCTGCCGGAACACTTTCCATGGCAGGTTCCGGATTGATATGCAGTCTTTTTGCAATCTTGGGATTGTGTGTCACCTGATACAAATCGGATTCCATGGCCATCACTTCTTTGATCTGGTATGCTTTGAACAATGGACGCTTGATGATCAATCGAATCCAGATCACCGCATAAACAGAAAGAATGGCAAGCACAATCAGGAAAATCAAATAGATTTTCTGTTTCACAGCAGGATCGGGATCAATATTCCAGATCATGAAAGCATTTCCCAGAATTCCAATGATGGGAATCACAGGTCCAAAGGGAAATTTAAAGGTGCGAGGTGCCTTTGGCAGCCGCTTTCTGAGAATCAAAACATCACCGTGTAGTGTGATATAAGAGAAAATCCAGAACGTACAGCCTGTTAAAATCAAAAAGGTGACTTCATCACTTGTAGAAAGTCCCACCGCATTGATGAGCACCATCACAGAGGAAACAAGCAACAGTCCTACATAAGGGGTGCCTCTTCGATTGCAGTTCATAAATACCGATGGAAGAAGATTGATCTTTGCCATCCCGGCACAAATCTGAGAAATCGAAAACAATGCCGTATTGATGGTACTGATGACCGCAAGCAGGGAAATAACGGTCATCCATGCAGTTCCCGCTTTTCCATATAACAGAGAACCATACAAAATATGGGGAACTGTACTTGCTCCCAGTTCATCCCACGGGGTATAATTGTGAAATCCCAGTGTGACAAAAATCTGCATGACCAGAATGGCAACCAGACTGATGACCATTCCAAGAGGTACCTTTTTTCTGGGATTGTCCACCTGTGTGGAAATCGGTACGATAAACTCTACGCCAATAAACAGAAAGAATGCCAGTCCCAGCAGGGAAAAAACATCTTTCGGACTGGAACTCAGCACCGCAGCCTGTTCCACAACAGTCCCTGTGCCAAGCCGAAGCGTTCCAAGAATCCCCAATAACATCAACGAACCAATCAATCCATATGCCACAATATTCTGAATCCTTGCAAACATATCCACACCAAACAGATTCAAAACGGCCAGCAATATAATCAAAACAATAGAATACACCGAACCGGAAATGGGAATTCCGGAAAATACACTGCTTAACGTGTTTCCAAACATGGCCGCCTCTGAACTTCCCATAATGGTCTGGCAGGTCAGGTAACCCCCTACTGTAATGACAATGGCCACAAAGGGACCAAAGCTGGCGAGAGTATATTGTGCCATTCCCCCGGTCAGATTGGGCATAAGCGCATTTAATTCACATATAGAAAGTGCTGTGAGAATGTTAAATGCACATGCAATGGTCATGGTAATGATGAAAGGTGTTCCAATGGCAGCCGAACCCTGTCCGATCGAAAGCAGACAGCTTGTTGCCACAATCAGTCCTACCCCGGTTGCAATAATACTCGGCAGTCCAAGCTTCTTACGCATCTTGATTCCTCCTTCTGATCAACCTATCTCATATAGGCAATTATAATTCTCCTTCGTTTACTGCATCGTATCCCTCTTCTCCGGTCCGAACACGAATGACATTTGTCACATCAGAAACAAAAATCTTACCATCTCCGATATGCCCTGTGTAAAGTTCCTTCTTTACGAATTCCAGCAATTCATCCAGTTCTTCTGTCGGCACCACCATCATGACCACTTCTTTTGGCAAAAGGCTGATCTCCTGATTGTTTCCATTGACTTCAAACTCCTGTGTACCATGCTGTACTCCACAGCCCAATACCTGATATACGGTCATTCCGCTGATGTGAAACTTTCCAAGTGCCTTTTTCAATGGCTCAATCTTGGAAATACCTGTAATAATTTCAATTCTGGATAATTTCATTGTTTTTTCCTTCCTTTCTCAGTTTTTTCCGCACCTTATGCCCATCTGCCATATCGCAGCGGAGACAAATCCACCGCGGTTTCCTGCCCCGTGGCCAACTGGGCAAGCACAAGTCCCACGGCAGGAGAAATGCCAAACCCATGTCCGCTAAAGCCACAGGCAAGAATCAATCCCGGTGCTTCTTCCACCTTACTGATCACCGGCACATGATCGGCACAAATGTCAATCCACCCTGCCCAGCTGCGGACCACTTTGATCTCTGCAAGGGATGGGAAATACCGCATAATGCCTCTGCATGCTGCGGAAGCCGCGATGCTGGACGATACGGGCTTGCCTGGTTTTGCAAAAGGCTCCAGACCGGAATTCAATCCAAACACAAAGGAACCATGATCGGTCTGGTGGCCGTAAAAATCTGCATCTGCCGTTCCAAGCATCTGCCAGAACATAGGGGCAACCGCCTCTGTGACCAAGGTTTCCAGCAAAACAGGCTGCATAGGAACATCTACCCCTACTGTGGAAGCAAGAAAACGACTTTCATAGCCTGCCGCCAGAATGATCTGATCTCCTTCATACACATTGCCGGATGCACTGATTGCCTGACAAACCTTTCCTTTGATTTTCCGAAGGGATACGATTTTTTCATCACTGATGAAGTGTGCCCCCAGGCGGCGTGCCATCTTATAATATCCCATGGTAGCCATCAGTGGATTTGCATGACCATCTGTAGGACACCAGCTGGCACAGGTCACTGCATCAGACAGGTAAGGGTTGATTTCTCTTGCTTCGTCACCGGAAATCATCCGCACATCCAGTCCGCATTTGACCGCCCGTTCTGTCAATCCCTCCAGAATCTTTTGATTTTGTTCTGTACCGCCCAGACGAAGATTTCCCTGCTGGTGATACTCCACATTTGTATCCAGCATATCGGAAAGATTGGGCCATATATGTTTGATGGCATACATCACAAGAGGAAGTTCTCTGGGATCCCGTCCGGACTGTCGTACACCACCGCCGTTTCTCACCGAACCGCCATTGCCAATATTTTCGCTGCCTTCCAAAACGATGACGGATACACCATTTTGGGCAAGGTTATATGCTGCCGCACACCCCATGATTCCACCGCCTACAATAACGACATCTGCCTTCATGTTCACTCCCCCTTATCCTTTGCAAGAATCTGCATTTCGATGGGCCGCATCGGGGCTCTTCCTGTTGCTGACCCAAGGGCATTTGGTTTCACACCCAATTCTCTTGCCACAATGCTTTTCACCAGTTTTGTACAGGTCTGTCCCTGACACAGTCCCATTCCTGTGCGGAGATAACGGCGTATTTCCGTCAATGTAAACATGCCATCATGGACTGCCCTGCGGATTTCCCCTTTTGTAATTTCCTCGCAACGGCAAATGATCATATCATCATCCGGAGCTTCCACAAAAGGCTTCAGTTCTCTGTTTCTGTCGTTCATACCGGTTCTCCTTTCCTGAAAAATCTTGCTTTCATAGCGTATTCCTTTGGCACTTTCATGGTCAGCAGATTGGTGTGATCAAATACCTTTGCCGTTCTCACCCCTACCACTTCTGCTTCACATACCGCCTCTCCCTTTCGGCTCAGAGCGGTTCCCTTTTCCCCCTTTTGTGGAAGTGGAAGAAACTCATACGGAAGGGTAATTTCTGCCGTTCCATCTCCACAGTCTTCTCTTACCAGGAAGATGGCCTGACCGGAACATGCCGCCACACACATACCACATCCTGTACATTTTGCCTCCGGATCAACAGACGGAAGGGATGTAATATGGCTTCCAATTTTGATACAGTGATTTTTACAGGCATCCTGACAGGGGTTACAGGGAATATTCTGGGTACACTCCATCACAGGATGAATGCCACTGCTGTGTGTCACCCCTGGAAAACGCTCCACTTCCTCATCAGAAACAAAGCCATACTGCAACAGATTTTGAGAAATGGCAATTCCTTCTTCTGTTTCTGTGATCTGCTTTCCTCTCATTCCCGGTGCAAACATTCCCTGCCGCAATCCGCCAAGGGCTGCCTTCTGCTTTTCAATTTCCGCTGTTCCTTCTGCCTCTGACAGATACCCCAGCTTGACTGCAGCGGCTATGCCTGCAATCCTTCCTTCAATCATGGCACTGGAAGCTTCTTCAATTCCAGACACGTCTCCGGCCGCATAAATGCCGGAAACAGAAGTCTCTCCATACTCATCTACCACCGGTACAAATCCCGCTTTTGCAGGATTGTCTTCCATGTCACAACCAGCCATGTCACAAAGCTTGGACATAGGAGAGAGTCCCACTGCCAGACAAATGGTATCCACATCGAAGTGCTTTTCACTGCCTTCTATGATCTGCCAGTTGGCATCCACCTGCCCGATGGTCACACCCGTCACATGGTCCTCTCCCTCAGCGGAAACAATGGTATGAGACAGATAAAACGGAACACCGCATCTTGCCACTTTGGATGCATGTACCCCGTAACCGCCTACGCGAGGTGCCGCATCGGCAAGTGCCACTACCTCACATCCTGCCTGCATCAGCTGGAAACTGACCACCAGCCCCACATTTCCGGTTCCCAGCATCAGCACACGATGTCCGGGAAGCACACCATGAAGGTTCATCATGGTCTGGGCTGCACCGGCACCGATGACACCAGGAAGGGTCCACCCTGGAAATGTGACCATGTTTTCGCTTGCACCTGTGGCAATCAAAATGGTATCTCCCTTGGCATGGGTTACATGTTCCCCTATTTTGACTGTGACCTCTTTTTCCGGGAAAATACCGATGACGATGGCATCTAACACAACCTCTACTCCCAGTTCAGAAGCTTCTGCCAACAGTTTTTCTCCAATTTGAAAGCCACGAATCTTCGCATAATGCTCCCTTGAGCCAAAAAATTTATGAATCTGCTTAAACAGCTGTCCGCCGGGTTTTGCATTTTCATCATAAACCACCACTTTCATGCCACGCTTTGCCGCCTCAATTGCGGCAGAAAGTCCGGCAGGACCTGCCCCAACAATGATCATGTCATAGTGTTTCATACTGCATTTCCCTCCTTCCCTGCGGAAACGCCGTACTGGGTCCGCACCTCCATGCCTGCCTCAAGAGGGGTGATACAAGTTCGCACATTGGGTTTGCCATTCACCACCATGACGCAGTCTGTACACCGTCCTATGGCACAAAAAATGCCTCTGGGTTTATGTTCCTTTTTTGTGTAACGATGTACCATCACACCTGCATTTTTCAACGCCATTGCAATGGGTTCTCCTGCGCAGCCTTCTAATTGCTTTCCATCAAATGTAAAGGAAACTGTTTTCCCTTTTTCGTAAGTCCCTAAAATTGGGTGTTCTTGTATTCTCATGCTTCTCACCTCACATCATTGCCGGCGTGTTCCAAAGATTCAGTTTGGTTCCAATTCCTTTTTTCACTGCATTGCGGTAAACCACCGTTCCCCAGGCAACATCCTCCACGGGCATTCCACCAATGGAATAGATAATAATTTCATCCTCTTTGCGATGAACCGGAATTTTTCCCATCAATACATCCCCTAAATCATCCACCTGATCGGCTGTCATTTTTCCTTCCGCAATCAAATCCATCACTCTCACTGCCGGAATGGGAATCACGTTGTAAGCATTTGGCTTCATTTCTTCTTCCCATGCCTCATACAGCTTGATGTTGTCTGTAATGGTTCTGGCACGATTGATGATAAAATCATCATCAAATCGCAGGGCTGCTGTAGAACTGATGATGGCACCTGGCTTGATCCATTCCTCTTTTATGTACGGATACTCGTTTGGATCTCCTGTAGGCGTAGAGGTTCCTGCCGAAACGATGTCAGAATCCCGAACTGCCTCCTCCATGGTATCTACTGCATATACGGTCACCTGTGGGTATTCCTGTTTTACATGGGCAATAAAATTTTCCAGAGATGCTTTTCCCCTGCCCTTTACTTTCACTGTCTTGATCCCAGGACGAACCGCCATAATCGCAGCAAGTGCGGTTTTGCTCATGACACCGGGACCGATCATGGCAACTGTCTCTGCATCTTCCTTTGCAAAATATTTGTACCCTACCCCCGGAACCGCACCGGTACGATACGCAGACAAAATATTGGCTGACATATAGGCAACCGGTGCGCCGGTGTCTTTGTCATTTAATGTCAGCATCAACACAGAACGAGGCAGCCCTTTTTCCTTATTTGCACAATTGGAACCATACCATTTCATACCTGCCATATCAAACTTGCCTCCCAGATATGCCGGCATTGCCATAAAACGTCTGTCCGGTCCATCCACAGGCATTTCCGGGAATGGGGAAGATTCCGGGAAAACCACCATACAGCCGTGGGAATTTCCATTGGCACCACCCATCCGGTAATTTCCAACCTTCATCAGTCGGAACATTTCTTCCATTGCTTCGATACAGCCCTTCATATCTTTCACACCAGCTGCAATCATGTCTTCTTCATTTAAATACAAAAAATCAATTTTCGAATCACTCATATTTCTGCACCTCCAGTAAAAATAGAATTCTGCAATTAATAAGAAAAGAATGCTGCGAACGCAGAGTTCTCGCGCCGAACGCGGTTGCGTAGGCAACTCTTTCTCTTTCGCGCGAGGTCGCATCCTCGTGCAGAGCACTTTTTCGTGTAATAGGAATGGAATTTCCTAGTACACAAAAAAGGAGTCTGGTGCATCTCTGCATCAAACTCCTTTGTTCGAGTCATATTCTATCATAGAGAAATGGAGAAAAATTGTAAAAATCGGAACTTTTCTGTCCAAAAGTAACCGCATAGTACCTTCACAATGAATCCCCATACTCTACATCAAATACAATTTTGCAAACAAACGTTTGCTTTTTATTGTAAACCTTTTGTCTTTTTGATATAATATAACTGGTTGAAATAATTTTCTTCATGATAAATAAATCAACTACATAAAACAACCAAACACAAAGGAGTCACATGATGCGCTACACTGTAGGAGAACTATTAGAAAAAAAGAAGGGCAGACATTTGATCGTAAAAGTATCAAAAAGGATCCAAAAGGATTATCCAATCACATTGTGGCTTTTGCAAATGAGGAATATATCCGCCAAAATAAGAATTATACCATTACAAAATATGGACGTGAAGATATGAGCGGTGCCGCAATCCTGCTCTTTGGCAAAGACCCGCAACAGTTCTTTCCACGTGCCAGGGTTCGTTTCGTTCGATATGACGGCATTGAAGCCAAAATAGGAACTGAAATGAATGTCATCAAAGATGTCATCTTCACTGGACGTATATTAGATATGGTACAGAAATCTTTGGATTTTGTCCGAACACAAGTCAAAGAACATACGTAACTGTTCCGTACCCTCACAGTTACGGACAAAAATCCATTCCAAATCGACTCCGTCGATGGGATTTTTGCCTGCATCACTCGGGATTTTGCTTCGCAAAACCCTCGCAAAACATTGGCTCCTGAATAGCTATGAATATATATTTTGGGAAAAGAAGGTCTTTTTGTAACCGATTTGGAATACCCTGAATTTGCATGGAAAGAAATCATCATCAATGCCATCGCACACCGTGATTACAACATCAAAGGAACCGATATTCAAATTAAAATGTTTGATGACCGTATCACTGTAGAAAGCCTAGGTATTTTTCCTGGTATTGTGCGTCCGGATCATATACGCACTGCCCATTTCTCCCGTAACCCTAAAATCGCACAATTTCTGCATGAATATGACTATGTGCAGGAATTTGGAGAAGGTGTAGATCGTATGTTTCGTGAAATGAAAAGTGCCAACCTGCCTGACCCGGAATACAAAACAGTAGGGGGATTTCTCATTCATGCAACGATTCGAAATCAGATCATTGGCAGAAGCTTATATCATCATACATATGATGGGGTGACTGATGGGGTGACTGATACTCTTACCCAACAAGAAGCTATCATCTTCCAGTTTATTTGTCAACAACCCACTATCACCTATTTAGAACTTTCACAAAAAATAAATATAAGCCGAAAAAGTGTCGCCAAACATATCAATGCTTTAAAAGCCAAACACATGATTGAAAGAGTTGGAAGCGATCGATCTGGATATTGGAAAATTTGTAAATAATTTTTGTAAAAACCATAATTCAGGATATGTTTCATCAGAAAAAGAATGCCCTTCCTATATTTTTATGATTGGCATTCTTTTTCATTTGCTTCATGGGTTTATTTCATTTTTGTAACCGTACAATAGATTTGCACATATCTGTAATTCTGTAATGGGATAGCCATACAATTTTTCTACATCTCTTTTTCCAACTTCTTACAGTCATAAATTTCACTGCCTACTACAAACAGGTAGGCTGCAACCAGCAACACAATCACCACCAACTCCACCTTCATCAGCGCCAATGCCATAAACAAAACACCGAATACCACGATCATCCGATCAAATGCATTTGCCTTTGATTGATTGACGATCACGACGTTTCGCTCATCATTGTGTGCAATTTTGCGCTGCTTTTCCAAAGCAGGATTCTTTTTCTCAGCACGTTCCTCCCTCAGTCTGCTCACTCCACAGCCCAATAGGATGCAGCCTGCCCCTACACACAGAGAAGGTACGATATACAGCCACCCTTCCGATGCAGAATTATCTAAAAAGTAAGTGCCTACTATAATTGCAACCAACCCGATCAATGTCCATCCATAATTCTTCCACTTCTTTCCCATCTTTCACTCCTCCTCATAAATAAAAATGTCTTCGATGCGCATCCCAAAATAACGCGCGATCTTAAATGCAAGTATAATAGAAGGATTGTACCTTCCATTTTCCAGAGACCCTATGGTCTGTCTGGACACCTCTAATGCTTCCGCTAGTTCCTCCTGCCGGATTCCCCTTTCCTTCCGTAATTCTTCTAACCTGTTTTTCACATGTCCTCCTTTCTATATGGAAAGTTTGCTTTCCATATAGAATATAACACAATCGCTGTCCTATGTCAAGTTTACTTTCCATTTTTTATATAGTCGGAACTTTTTTGTCTCAAATACAAAACGCCGCATAAAGTGGAACCGTCTTTTTTTGATCTTCAAATCCAAAATTTTTCGCAGAAAGCTTAATTGCATAATCCGGCTGATACGTATCCATATATACCTTCAAACTTTTTGCCCTGGTATTATCTGCCGCCTTGACTTCTACTGGAATTAACTTTCCTTCCCGCTGAATCACAAAATCAACCTCAGCGCCTCTCTCTGATTCCCAATAATACGTGATATATCCATTTATGGTCAATTGTGTATTCACATAATTCTCCGTCATACCACCTTTAAAGTCATTTAATTCTTCTCCCATATACAGCACATCACTTGCGATTAAGTCTTTCTTAGCACATAATAATCCTGTATCTGAAACATAAATTTTAAATGCATCAATATCCCGGTAATTTTCCAACGGTTTTTTAATCTGCTGTACTCTATAAATCTGTGATACGATTCCAGAAAGTGTCAACCATTCAATTGCATTTTCAAACTCTGAGGCTCTTCCTCCTTTTTTCACCAGTTTATACTGAAATCTGGTATTCTTCTTAGATAACTGAACTGTAATATTATCATATACCAATCGTGTTTTCTTGATTTCATTTAAATGGTTGTACTTACTCATGTCATTCAAGTAGCTGATGAGTATGGTATCTTGCATGTGGCGAACCAAAATATAATCTCGGGTTTCTGCAAATTGTAAGACACATTCCGGCATCCCACCCACTACCAAATACTGCCGATAAATCTGCATCGCTTTTTCATGAAGAGCAGAAGGCATGGGAGTATCTGTCTGGAAACAATTTCGAATCCGTTCCACCAAATCTTTCTCATCCAATGCAAGCATGAACTCTTCCAAATCCATCGGGTACAATGTTTTGATATCTACTTTTCCAACAGGAAAAGAAAATCTCGCTCGATTGACCGCCACCCCAAGCAGACTCCCTGCCACAATCACATGATAATCCGGTGCCTCTTCACAAAAATACTTTAAAGAAGTCAACGCTCTCTCACAAAGCTGCACCTCATCAAAAACAATTAATGTTTTCTCTCTGACAATCGTCTGCCCTGCAATGTGAGATAAAACAGGCACCAGATAACCCGGACTGATATTTTCCGCAAATGTATCTGACAATCCTGGATTGGTTTCAAAATTAAAATATGCTACATTCTCATAGTGCATCCGTCCAAACTCTAAAATCGCATAGGTTTTTCCCACCTGTCTGGCTCCCTGTAAAATCAAAGGTTTCCGGTATTGGTTCTCTTTCCATGTCTTTAAAAAATCCATTATTTTTCGATACATTTGACACCTCATCACTTATATGTTTTAATTGGCAATATTTTATCAGATATTGATGTGAAAATCAATGGATTTTTTTTATATTTTTACATTATTTTGCACGAATATTCCATATATCAAGTTCACTTTCCATTTTTATGAAATAGAACTTTCTCTTTCCACACAAAAACACCCCCTGCATGGATATTACTCCACACAAGAGGTGTCTCTTTACCTATTTATCTCAAGCAATTCGCCTGAACTTGTCCATAAAAATTACAGAGCCTCGATAGCTGCCTGAGCTGCTGCCAAACGAGCGATCGGCACACGGAATGGAGAACA
>JAFTGN010000065.1 GCA_017457865.1 Lachnospiraceae bacterium
CTTCTCCAAGTACATGGCTTCTAACAAAGACATGGGCAGACCTTCCCACAAAGACGGCAAAATAAACACATCCGCCTGCTGCATAATCTGTAATGCCTTCGCCCGTTCCACCCAGCCTGTGATCACAATATTGGGTGCAGTCAATTGCTCTCTCAAATAACCATCTCCAATCCAATAAAATGTCAGGTCAGGGAACTGTTCCGCAATTGCATTAAACGCAGCAGGGTTTTTCTGGTCGCAAATCCTGCCCAGTGTACAGATAATCGGCTGATTTGCTGTTCTGGATACCGCCACTTCTAAATAAGGAGAACACACGGTTCCATCTTCCTCAAGAGAATGCTTCAGCCCTTCCAAGCTCACTCCATTGCTCACATAGGTGGCTCTCTTGGTCACGGTCAATGCCACTTCATACTCTCCCTTTGACACAGCTACTGTGGTACAGTTTCTTAATCCACAAACTTTCTCAATCCACTTATAAAGCTTTCGATGTTTCCAGCTGTGACTGCTCATCAGGAAAGAGTATCCATGGGGTGTGTAAAACATAGGAATCCGGCTGCTGGCCGCAAAGCGTCCCAAAACGCCTGCTTTAGAGGAATGAAAATGGAGAATGTCCGGTTGTACCTTCCGAATCAATTCGCGTAACTCAAAATAGGCCTGAATGTCCCCTCTCAGACCAATCGAACGGGTGAAGTGATTTACCCTTACCATATGTATTCTTTTGTCAAAATAACTGAAATAATTTTCCGGGGTCTGATCCCGCAATGCATATGCGATGGTTACGTCGAACTCTTCACACATGGCATTTGCCAGATCCACCATATAAGTAAATACCCCCCCGCCAAAAGCTTCTACAATATAAAGAATCTTTTTCACGACACTCTCCCCTTTAAGCCTGTCAAACTATTTTGCTGAGAAAAAAATTCAAACAATCTTTTCCGTGCTATCAGCATACACGATAACATGAGATTTGTAAACTGTTTTTCCTTCATTTTCCTGAATTTTCTTTTGTATTTCTTTCCTGCCTCCATAAAACTCACAGATGCCTATTTTTTAAAAACGTTTTTTATTTTCTTTCGATTAAAAAAGCCACGATCTGCCCCCTTCCAGGTGACCTGCTTCGTGGCTCTTTCTTCATCTCAACCGTCTTATTCTGCTTCTGTACTTTCTACTGTCTCTTCTACTTCTTCCGTCTCAGCAGGTGTTGCAGGCGCTACATACAAAGCCTCTTCAAATGTAACAGATGCCCATACATCCTCATCTACTTTAAAGTTCTTGGCCTTTGCTTTCAAGTCTTCATATTTTGTATTGAAATTCTCGCTTTCTCTGTCACTGATTTCCTTTGCAATGGCATCCGCAGTGGCATCCTCATCCGTCAAAGCAGTCAGACGAATCACATAATACCGATCTGTCTCCTCATCGTGATAAGTGACCACATCCCCTTCCTCTTTCAATGCAAACAACTCGTCTGAAAATGGATACTCATCATTGCGGCACACAGCATATTCATTAAACTTGTACATAGAATATACATCGCTGTCATACTGATCATAAATGTCATCTACAGCTTCGCCTTTTTCCATATATGCCTGAATTTCCTCTGCCGCTGCGGCTTCATCCACCGTATCTTCCTCTCCATCCTCAGTTTCACTTGGATAGATGACGATACAATCCATATCACGGCATGCAAACTGTTCCTCATCTACTTCTTTGTCGGTATCCGCAACCAGTTCCTGCTGTACTTTGTTTGCCAGCGCATTCTGTGTATAGATTGTTTTCACCAATGTCTCATCTGCACCAATGGCAATGCCCTCCGCACTTGCCAGAAAACCTTCTACCGCTTCCGAAATCTTGGCAGTATCCTCATCGTCCAGGGATACGCCAAGTGCATCCGCCTGCTCACACAGGATACGGGTCTGCAACACCTTTGCCATGGCATCGTCTTTTACACTGTCCTCGTAGGTATATCCTGTAGTCAGTTCGGTTTGCCAGTACGCAGCCATTGCATACTGCTCTTCGTACTGGTACTGACTCAGCTGTGCATAAAAACGCGCCTCATTCAGATAAATTTTTTCATTGCCATATTTTGCAACTACCGTCTTTGCATCATCTGCAGTTTCCCCTCTTTCACAGCCTGAAAATAAACCCAGCCCCATGGTCAGAGTGAGAAGTGCAGCAACGCTGCTCTTACGTGTTAACTTCATAAATGCCTCCTAATTTCTTAGCCCGGGAAGACCAATTCTCCCCTTGCCGTTCATCCCTGCTCCTTCACTCTACAGGGAATCTCATGCTTTCCTCAATCTGCGCTGACACACTCCGGCTCTCATGCCATACGCTGACTCTGTTATTATAGTACGTTTTTACAAAACAAGCAACATTTTTATCTCATTTATCATATTTTTCACAAAAAGCAACAGGTTTTCTTTGTCATTTTTTCCTTTTTTGAACGGCTCATATTGGAAATATGGACCATGATCTGTCAAAAAACGCAGTTCTCCTTTGTAATTATCGATCAATGCCAGCATTCTGTCACCATCTACAGGAGCTTTTTGGTACATAACAAATTTCAAACTGGAAAGCCCTCCTGTCACTTCCGTCATGTACGCTTCATGTGCCAGCTTTTTCAAACTGGCAATGGTAATCAGCTGCTGCACCGCCACAGGAATATCCCCAAACCGGTCAATCAGTTCATCCTGCAAATCCATCTCCTCTTCTTCACTTTCGATGGCAGCAATCCGCTTATACAGATCCAGCCTGGCGGTTTCGCTGCGCACATAAGAAGCCGGAATATAGGCATCTACTTTCAGATCAATGGTGGTTTCAAAAGAAGGCACCGTACTTTCTTCCCCTTTCAGGGCTGCCACCGCTTCTCCAAGCATCTTGCAATACAGGTCATACCCCACCGCTTCCATCTGTCCGCTTTGCTCTGCCCCCAGCAGATTTCCGGCGCCTCTCAGTTCCAGATCTTTCATGGCAATCCGCACACCGCTTCCCAGTTCTGAATACTCTTTGATGGCTCTTAACCGTTTTTCTGCTACTTCTTTTAACATCTTATCCCTGCGATACATGATAAAGGCATATGCCAGGCGATTGGATCGTCCCACACGTCCCTTTAACTGATACAGCTGAGACAGACCAAATCGGTCCGCATCATGGATGATGATGGTATTCACATTGCTGATGTCCAGACCAGTCTCGATGATAGTTGTGGTCACCAGCACATCAATTTCCTGATTGAGAAATCCCATCATCACCTTTTCCAGTTCCCGCTCACTCATCTGTCCGTGGGCAAATGCCACTGTAGCATCCGGCACCAGGGCTGCAATCTTTGCGCTCATCTCATCAATGTCTGTCACCCGGTTATACACGTAATAGACCTGACCGTTTCGTGCCAGTTCCCGATGGATGGCCTCCCGCACGGTTTCCGGATTCCACTCCATCACATACGTCTGGATGGGGAGACGATCCATCGGCGGTTCTTCTAACATACTCATATCCCGAATGCCGATGAGGCTCATGTGCAGGGTTCTGGGAATAGGCGTTGCGGTCAGGGTCAGCACATCTACATTCTGCTTCATCTGCTTGATTTTTTCCTTGTGCCGTACCCCAAACCGCTGCTCTTCATCGATGATCAACAACCCCAGATCCCGAAAAGCCACGTCTTTTGACAGGACTCTGTGGGTGCCGATGACAATGTCCACCATACCCTTTTTCAAATCGGCCGCCACAACTTTATTTTGAGCAGGGGTGCGGAACCGGCTCATCAGGGCAATGTTGATTGGATAATCCTTCATTCGCTGGCAAAATGTATTGTAATGCTGTTGTGCCAAAATGGTGGTAGGTACCAGATAGACCACTTGCTTGTTCTCCTGCACTGCTTTAAACGCCGCCCGGATGGCCACCTCGGTCTTACCAAAGCCTACGTCTCCGCACACCAGACGATCCATGATCTTATCGCTTTCCATATCCTGTTTGGTGGCGGCAATGGCTGCCAGCTGGTCTTCTGTTTCCTCATAGGGAAACAGCTCTTCAAATTCCTTCTGCCATACCGTATCCGGTCCATAACAGAAGCCTTTTCCACCCTGTCTGGCTGCATACAATTCCACCAGATCCCTTGCCACATCCTGCACGGCTGCCCGGACTCTGGATTTGGTCTTACTCCATTCCGGACTGCCCAGTTTGGACAATTTCGGCTTCTTTGCTTCTGCATCTGCATATTTCTGAATCAGATGAAACTGGGTTGCCGGAATAAACAGATTGCCCCCATCTCCGTACTCGATCCGCATAAAATCCCGGATGGTCTTTTCTACTTCCACCTTCTCAATGCCACGGTAAATGCCCAGACCGTGGTTTTCATGGACTACATAATCTCCTGGTGTCAACTCCTGAAAACTCTTGATCTGGGTACCCTTAAACTGATTTTGGCTGTGATATTTATGCTTTTTCTTCTCCCGTCCAAACAGATCTTCCTCTGCCAATACCGCAAATCTGGCCTGCGGGTAGGAAAATCCCCTATGCAGCGTTCCATAAGTCACCAGGATTTCTCCCGGCTGGATATATCGTCCATATTCCTCCGAATAAAATGCCCGCAGTTCATAAGAACGAAGTGCCGCCGCCAGACGCTCCCCACGAAGTCTGGAGGCACACAGCATGACCACCCGATATCCTTGTTTCTTATAAGTCTCCAGTTCATGGATCAACAGATTCACATCACTTTGATAGGCATTGACCCCCTGTACCATCAGGGTAAACATCTGTCTGATCTTCATCATACTGATATGCTGTTCCAGACTGGTGACTGCCACTGTACGGGGACGATCCAACTGTACTGCTACCGTCTTGAAAGAACGCAGAATCTGTGCCTGACCGGACAACACATAGCCCTTTTCCAGACGATGGCTCATGCTCTCCCGAAATTCTGTTTCCACTTCCTCTCCCCGTTCCTTCATCCGCTCCGGCTCATCCAGAAAGATCAGGGTCTGTTCCAGAGGCAAATAGTCCAGGATACCCGATGGCTGTTCATAAAAATAAGGCATACAACTCTCTAAACCGGTCATGCTCAACCGTTCTTCCAACTGTTCTGCCAGTTCTCCTGCCACTGACCCGATACGAGATGCCTCTTCCCTTTTTCCTTCCTTTAAAAAAGCGGCTTTTGCCGCCTCTCCGTCTTTTCGCAGCAATGCCACAGCCTGCGCTACCTTCTCCTGCTCTACCAAAAGCTCTGAAGCCGGATAAATCACCAGTTGATCTACCTGTTCAATGGAACGCTGGCTTTCCAGATCAAAACTGCGAATCGAGTCCACTTCCCTGTCCCAGAATTCGATTCGAAAAGGCGTCTCTTCTGTCAATGGATAAATATCCAAAATACCGCCGTGAATGGCAAACTGCCCCGCCTGTGATACGATTCCTTCTCTCTCATATCCCAGATCTACCAGCTGCTGTTTCAGTGCTTCCAGATCAAACTCTGCCCCCACTTCCATCTGAATCAGATTTTTGCGAAAAACAGAAAGAGGGGGCAGCAGATTCATCAGTCCGTCGACGGTGGTCACAATGACTGTCTGCTTTTCCTCTAACAAGTGCTTGATCGCCTGCATCCGCTTGGCACTGATGGCTGCTCCCTGTACATCTGCACTGTAAAACAGCACATCCTTGGCCGGAAACAGCTGTACCTCTCTGTCAAAGAAACGATAATCCTCTGCCAGCTCCCTTGCACGCAGCTCATTGTAGGTGACGATCAGCCGATGGGAATACTCCGGCAGCAATTCATGGATCAAATGTACCTTTTGTGTATCCAGACAGCCGGACACCTGCAAGGGTCCTTTTCCTTTTTTCAGTGCTTCTTCCAGTTCCTGATAGGCAGCCAGTTCCTGTAACGGGCTGGAAAACAATACGCTCATGTCTATCCTTTCTTCCTTTCCATGCCTTCTTAGACAATTGCGAAACTCTTTCATCAGACCAGAAAACAGCCTGTATATCAAAGGCGTTCGGTGTCATGGTTTCGCAATTGCCTATTTCCCTGTCATTTCAGAAAGCACTATTTCTGTTTCTTTACATTAAATCGATTCATGGTCTTTTCCATGCCATTTTCCAAAAAAAAGGCTGTGGCCGCACAGGCGTCTGTGATGCCGTCCTGTGCTGCGATCCGGTCTTCTCCATGAAAATGTCCCAGCACATAATCCTTTAAATCCATCTTTGCCGGTTTTTCTCCCACGCCCACTTTGATCCGTGGAAAAGTATCGGTTCCCAGATGGAGAATGATATTTTTGATGCCATTGTGCCCACCAGCGCTGCCTTTTGCACGCAGACGCAGCTGCCCCGGCGGCAGACTGATGTCATCATAAATCACCAACAATTCCTCCGGAGATACTTTATAAAAATCCAACACTTCCCGGACACACTCACCGCTTAAATTCATGTAAGTCAAAGGCTTGACCAGCACCACCTTATGTCCTTCTATGACACCACTGCCGATCAAACCCTTATGCTTTTTCGTATCTACTTTTATATGATATTGTTCCGCCAGCGCATCAATGACAGAAAACCCCATATTGTGCCTTGTGCCAAGATACTGGCGGTCCGGATTGCCCAACCCTACAATAATGTACATGTCCAAATTCCTCCTGACAGGTTGATTCTGAATAGGATTATTATACATGTATGAATGCCGATATGCAAGCGGCTTTCCTGTATCACTGGTATTGGTTCCTTTCAAACAGGGGCACTGCTACATACAACCCATGCATTTTTTCACACAAAATTTATACAAATTCGGAATTGTATTCCAAAAAATTATTGTTTTATCATCTGCATTCTGCTATAATAAGCTTATCGCTATTTGATATTTCGTAACTGCTTAGGATTGGCTGTTCTGTGAAGACCTTCCACAGCAACATCCTTCGTTACGGTATTTCGTTTTGATTCAGGAGGAAAAAACATGTATATCAGAAGACAAATCGAACAGCAACTCTCTTATTTGTCCGAACACTTTCCAGCAGTTGTGATTACGGGAGCAAGGCAAACCGGCAAGACCACCTTGGTGAAGCACCTGATGGATGCAAATCCTGAGATGACTTATGTGACGTTGGATTATCCTCGCATTCGGGATCTGGCAAGAACAGACCCCGAACTGTTTTTACAACAATATCCGGCACCGATTATTATAGATGAAATTCAATATGCCCCGGAATTACTTCCTTATGTCAAGATACGCATTGACGAAAATCGAGTACCCGGACAATTTTTTCTGACAGGTTCTCAAATGTTTCGCCTGATGAAAAATGTAACCGAATCTCTTGCCGGCAGAACAGGAATTTTATCTTTGTACGGACTCAGCCGGTCAGAAATCCTAGGAACAGAAGAAATTCCCTTTCTTCCTTCCAACAAAATGACCCTGAAATCTACCGAAACCATCTCCACTGTATTTGACAAAATTTATCGGGGAAGTATGCCGCAGATGATCATCGACCCTGACTTAACACCAGAATCCTATTTTGGTGAATATTTACAGACATATTTAGAACGGGATATCCGGGATTTGCTTGAAATCAAAAACGAATCCAAGTTTCTGAAATTCCTATCCTGTGTTGCGGTAAGGACAGGACAGGAATTGAATCTAAACGACTTAGGAAAAGATATTGGAATTGATACAAAGACAGCGGAAAGCTGGTTGTCTCTCCTTGTTTCCTCCGGTTTGGTATACCTTCTTCAACCATATTCCAACAATACCATCAAACGGATTGTGAAACGCCCAAAATTATACTTTATGGACACAGGTCTTGCCTGTTATCTGAGCCTTTGGAATAACCCTCGTGTACTGGAAATCTCCGCCATGGCAGGTGCCATGTTCGAAACTTATGTTGTTTCTGAAATGATCAAAGAATATGCCAATCAAGGAATTGATGTCCGAAGCAGACTGACCTATTATCGAGACAATAATGGGCGTGAAATTGACCTGATGATCATGGAAAATGGCATCCTTTATCCAATTGAAATCAAAAAGAGTGCCGACCCTGGAAAAGATGCCCTAAAAAATTTCAATGTATTAAAGGCACTGCCTAACGAAATCGGAGCAGGCGCCGTCATCTGTCTCTCGCCTGTTATGATTCCTCTGGACAAACAAAATAAAATCATCCCAATCGGGATGATCTAACAGTTTAGGGGCTGTTCCACTTTTTTCAGCGAACAGCCCCTTTTTCACATTACTTATTTGTAACTGCCCAGCACTGTCACAGTCACGAGCCAGAGCTCATTCTCTTCACCTGCGCATTTTTCTGTAAGACTGTCTTTTATGCCAGACCATGTGCTTCCATCCATGTGTGAAGATTTCCTTTTCCAGTCTGTTCTTTTCTGCCACGTACCATGAACAGTACAACCGTCAGCACGGAGAATACCACCAGGATACCGGTGAGTACTGCAATGCATGTTCCATACGGTGCACCGCCGCCAATGGCACTTCTGAAAGCAGTTACACTGTATGTAAACGGTACATAGTCATGAAGTGCCGCTGCCAGCGGTCCGGATACCTCGATTGGATAGGTACCTGCGGAACCTGCCAGCTGCAATACCATAAATACCAGCATCAGGAAACTGCCCACTTTCCCAAGCAGCACATTAAAGAAATACATGATTGCCATAAATGCCACGGAAGTCAGGCATGCCATGGCTACTGTTTCTCCCATACGTACCGGAGAAAAGCCCAGTGCAACATGTAAAATGGCTACCAAAACAATACCCTGAATGATGGCCACCGGATACAGTACGCTTGCTTTGCTCAACCACCAGGAGAAACCGGATTTCAATGTTCCATGCTCTGTCAGCGGGTACATGAGGCAGAATGCCAGACAAGCGACCCACAATCCTACAGACATCATATAAGCTGCCATAGCATGCCCATTGTCCTTCACAGTAGAAATCTGATTTTCCACTGCATCTACCGGATTGGCATACATCTGACTGTTGCCATCCGTCAGATTGGTGCTCTTCACGTCATCAGAACCACTTTGTAATGCATCTTTCAATTCTGTGGTACCGTCTGTCAGTTCCGGCAAGCCGTCCTTCAATTCAATGGTGCCGTCTTTTAATTCTTTTGCACCATTTAACAACTCCTGTGCACCACTGTCCAGATCAGAAGCACCCTGATCCAATGTATCCACACCTTCCGAAAGTTTTCCGTTATTGGAAACCAGTTCTGTAGTACCGGACGCCAGTGTATCTGCTCCATCTTTTAATGCGGCTGCACCACTGTCTAATGTAGCTGCTCCCGTGTGCAGTGCTGCCGCACCATCATTCACCTGACCAATTCCAGCCTGTAATGCAACGGCTCCGTCATTCACCCGACCGATTCCAGCCTGCAATGCAGTCGCTCCGTCATTTACCTGACCGATTCCAGCCTGTAACGCAGTGGCTCCGTCATTTACCTGACCAATTCCAGCCTGCAATGCGGCGGCTCCGTCATTTACCTGACCTGCCCCTGCTGCCAGACTGTCTGCGCCATCTGCTGCAGATGCCGCACCGGTGCGCAATGCCACCGCACCATCATTCACCTGACCGATCCCACTTTGCAGGGCTGTGGCACCGTCATCCACCTGGCCAATTCCAGCCTGCAGAGCCACCGCACCGTCATTTACCTGACCGATCCCACTCTGCAAAGCCGCAGCACCATCATTTACCTGACCGATTCCACTTTGCAGGGCTGTGGCACCGTCATTTACCTGGTTTGCCCCCGTTGCCAGATTACTTGCGCCTGCAGACACTTGCCCTGCGCCATCCTGTAGCTGTGTCACACCGGCAGACAACTGTGGTGCTGCTGCATTCAGTGTCTCTGCACCTGTGGATACCCTGGCAGCACCTGCTGCTGCAGCTGATACCCCTGCTGTATAGGTCTGTAACCCGCTCTGCAAAGAATCTGCTCCCTGATATAATGCATCAATACCGGCAGACAAAGTACCCAGGCTGCCTGCCGTCTGCTGGATTCCACTGTCAATGGCACCATATCCACCTGCCAACTGCTGTACGGAACCAGCCAGCTGTGCATATCCTGCCAACAGCTTCTGCAAGGTAGCAGCATCTACATTTTCTACTCCCACTGCATTGACCTGCTGCTGCAGTGCCAGAAGTGTTTCGGCTGCACTGGAAGCCGTATCCAGACTGTTTTTCATAGTGCCGGAACCGGCTACCAATGCCTGCATGCTTTCTGTGTCACTGAGACTGCTTCGAATCTGCCCCAGACCACCTGTCAGCTGTGCCGCACCGCCATTTAATGCATCCTGATTGGATTCCAATTGATGCAGTCCCCCTGACACTTGAGAAGCACCTGCGGAAAGACTGCTGATTCCACTGGTCAATACCGGAACTTGTTGAGCCAGACTATCAATTCCGGCAGACAGTATACTTGCACCAGCTGTCAGAGAATCGGCTCCGCTTGCCAGCTCTGCTGTTCCTGCTGTCAGGTGATCGGCTCCACTTACCAATTGAGACGTTCCAGATGTCAAACGGTCTGCCCCGCCTGCCAGTTCTGCGGTTCCGGTAGTCAGACTGTCTGCTCCGGTACGCAATTGTGAGGTACCTGCTGTCAGGCTTCCTGCTCCGGTTATCAGCTGGGATGTTCCGTTTGCAAGAGTACTTGCACCAGTACGCAGTTGTGAAGTACCATCTTTCAATGCCACAGCACCACTAGAAAGAGCAGATGTACCCGCAGTCAATGTACCCGCTCCTTGTGCCAACTGGGATGTTCCGGATGTCAGTGTACCGGCTCCCTCTGCCAACTGGGACGTTCCGGATGTCAGTGTACCGGCTCCTTCTGCCAGCAGAGATGTTCCGGATGTCAGTGTACCGGCTCCCTCTGCCAGCTGGGATGTTCCAGATGCCAACACGCCAGCTCCACTTGCCAGTTCTGCAGTTCCGTTTTTCAAAGTGCCCACTCCATCATCTAATGTCCGGGCCCCCTGGTCAATTTTGCTGGCACCATCCAGATAACGATTCACACCATCTTTTAATGTTCCAGTTCCGTCTTTCAGATCTGATGTGCCATCTTTCAACGTACCCACTCCATCCGCCAGTTCCCCGGAGCCGTCTGCCAGACGATTGGCTCCATCTACCAATGTATCCTCACCGTCTCTCAGCTTTCCGGCGCCATCTGCCGCATCCTGCAAGCTGTCCCCGATGCCGCCTAATTGGTCAAACATTGCGGTCGTATACGTTTCTGTCACCTTTTCCTGCAAACTTTTTTCAATCTTTGTCATAGCTGACTCACTCAGCTTAGTGGCCACATAGTTTGTGGCAGGATTGGTGGTATACTCCAGCTGCATGGTCTTTGGATTCTCATCCATCACAGTAGAGGCACATTCGGAAAAGTCCTCCGGTATTGTGACGATCATATAGTAAGTTCCATCTTCCAACCCTTTTGATGCTGTCTCACTATCTGTCACATGAAAATCCAGAGAACCATCTTCCAAAAGATTATCTACCAGATCCTCTCCTATGGTCAGCATCTTGCCATTGTACTCTACTGTTTGGTCTAAATTGACCACTGCCACCGGCAGCTTTTCCAGTTCCCCATAAGGGTCCCACATCGATGCCAGAAACAACCCGGCATAGATAGAAGGAATGAGGGCAATGACCACGACGATCAACAGCATCAATGGATTTTTCAGCAAACGTTTCCATTCCTGTTTTACCATCTTCATCTTCACCTTTCTTTCCTAATGATTCATTTTATACGCACTTATGGTATCGCAATCTCCAAATTCGTACAATGGTCAATTTAATCCCCAAATGCCCATTATTCCTCATTTTTATGTGAAAATGTGGAATAAAATATTTTTTCATACTTTTTTTATAAATAATACACAATTGTGGAGTATACTGTATAAGCTGACATCCATGCATACAGACTGGGCACACTGGTGTGCAACAGGCTGTGGGCATGAGATGTTGCAACAGGTATGAGTAAAAAAGGCCGACAGGCCGATTTACGAATACCTGTAGGATTGCGAGAGCAGTTCACTGCGAAGCAATCCGTAAGCTTATACAGAGCTGACATCCATATTCACAGACTGGGCACACTGGTGTGCAACAGGCTTTTTTCCGGTCTGTTGAAAGAGTTTCGCAATTGTCTAGCAGGTATGAACGAGGAGGAGACCCTTATGAATCCGAATACAGAAAAGACTTTAGACCGCCGTCAGAAAAAGACCCGACTTGCCATCCAGACGGCTTTGATGTCACTGATGAAAGACAAACCACTGGAAAAAATCACCATCAGCGAATTGACTGCCACTGCAGATGTGAACCGCAAGACTTTTTATAATAATTACTCCAGCATTCAGGATGTACGAAAGGAACTCAATGCACAGTATGTAGATATTTTGTTTTCTTTTATGGACAACGCCGATCTGGATGCGCTCGCCATGGATCCCGCCCCCTTTATCACTCATATGGTGACTGCCATGGTCAACCAGCCAATACGCGCCAGACTGGTATTTGAATCGGGGGAACATCTCTATCTAGCAGAGCGCACCAAAAAGCTCATCCTCCCTTATCTGGAAAAACTTGCCGCCAAGCAAAATGTTCCTGCCAACCTTCTCAACTATACGCTGGAGTATGTAGTCTCGGGTACGTTGGCGATCTTAAATACATGGGTACATGCCGACTATCCTATTCCACCAAAACAATTAGAACAAATGATGACGGCGCTGATCCGCTCCAGCGCCGCCATCGTCATCCGCTCCGAAGAACCAGAAGCATCATTATAAATATTCTACCCGTCTTACCTGATCCATACGTACCTGCCACAATGCTGCCTGGATGGTCTTCCTGCTGTTCTCCCCAAACAGGAATCCATCCTCTCTTCTGGTGTCAAAAATAGAATGCCAGGAATCTTTCACCATACGGCACAGACACTCTGCCACATTGTCCTGTCTGCGCTGCATACTGGCAGCCTCTAAACTCTGTGCATCATCTTCCAGATGCAAATGTGCCAGTGCCTGCTCATAGCACTGCTGGTCCAGAGGACTCATAGGAATGTAACGGCCTTCTTCTACATAATGGAACAGCTGTCCATCAAACAATTTCAATTCCTGCTCCGGAATCTCCAATGTCAGTAGCACTTCTGTTGCATCTTCTGCTGACTTCCGTACGCCTTTCACGAACTTTTTGCCCTCTGCCTGATACCATGCAGTTACTGGATAGCGACAGTCTGCCGGACGAGTCACATCTTTTTCCAACTCCTCCCCAATCCAATGGTAAGCCATTGCACCGTCTTTTGTTTCTACCGGATTGGTCTGGTCTGCTGTCAACTTTCCCATCTTCTGTAACAACTCAAACTGCTCTACACTTACTCTGATCCACACTCTCATCTTCTTACCTCCTGTACACACTTTTGTGTGTCAAACCCCCTTATTTCAAATTCTCTGGCTTTCTTACAAGGCTTTCGAAGGTACGACCTGTCTTTGTGGATGGCATGTTGATGAAAACATATAAAAAAGACTTTTGTCGTCGCCCTTCTCAGAGCCACGATAAAAGTCTTGCTATCAACGATGGAACCGGGCATATCGCACACGACCTGCATATACCGGCTGACGATTCTCATCCTATCAAGGGAAAGATAGTAGCTACTCCCTTTTATCCTTGACAAATATATTACCAGAAAACAAACCCAATGTCAAGGATTTTTTCTTTTCTTCCCTCACAAC
>JAFTGN010000066.1 GCA_017457865.1 Lachnospiraceae bacterium
AGGGACAAGTCCCTTGCGGGTTCTCAGGGCAGAGCCCTGTGCCCCCGGAGGGCTTACTGTTTGATATATTTGCAGTTTTCAAGGTTCATTTGAGCCTATTTTTCTGGCTCACTTTTTTCATAGATTACTTGACACTACCTCACATTATCATAGTCTGAATTCGGTTCCAGGCGGAGATTCAGCGTATCGTCATCACACACATTCACCACTCCATGCATATAGAAATCGTCTTGGGGCATAACTTGTGTCGTCTGAATATTCGGAACAGATGATGTAACTCCATAAAAAAATTCCGAAAATGCGCTTGCTTTGGCAGCTGCTATTGCTTTTCTGTTTCTACTGTCAGAAAGATAGGAACACTCTGCCTGGTTTGTATGAAACCCATGTTCTAAAATAAATGTATATTGTACCGGCCCCTCTGCGGCTTCTGCCACACTTCTGGCACCTGAAACACTGCCTCTGATCACACCATAATAATCTTCCCCATTGAAATTCTGGCATACCTCTATTCCTTTGACATCTGTTACCCCCGTTACCTGATTCATTTCATCTGCCACTGCCTTCATCACAGTATTGATCAATTGTGTATTCTTTTCTGACAAATATGCACTGGTAATGGCCGACACACCACTGGCATTCGGATTCTGAGTATCCCCATATGCATTTGTATGATTTGACATAAATACAACCGCATCATACCCTGCACTGTTTTGAACTGCCATCTGTCCCCTTTCATAAAGTCCCGGGTTTCCTTCTCTATCTCTCGTCAATATGACAGAAAACCCACACGCCTCAAGCGCGGCCTTATCCTCCAGCGCCTGTTCCATGGACCAGTCACCTTCCGTGTATCCAGAAACACAACCCTGGTTGTATCCACTGCTGTGTCCCGGATCAATTACAACCAATATCCCGCCCTGTGAAAAAGCAACCACAGGTTTTTTCATGGTGACAATCATCCCCACGATCAAAAGTGCAACCACTACTTTTTTCCATTCAAAATTCACAAGTTTCATGAACGCCCCTTCCTCTACATTCAGTTCCTGTAAATTTTATCATATTGCATCTATAGATGCAAGTTGCATTTATAATTTGTTTCTAATTTTTCAAGTATACTCTATAATAAAATTGGTAAAAATTGGAAATCAATTGACAAAACCAGACAAATTTCCACCGGATAAAGGAGAAACGACGCAACCTGAACTGAATTATGTAAAAATCGGACAACGTGTAAAAACTGCCCGAATCGAAAAAGGATTGACACAAGCGGATCTGGGTGCTATGGTTGGATGTTCAAACAATCACCTCAGCCATATCGAAGTAGGGCAGACAAAAGTTTCCCTTTCCATGCTGTTGAAATTGTCCTCTGCACTGGAAAAAAATTTTGATTTCTTTCTGCTGGATACCCCTTATGCAAACAACGACAGTATTATAGATACTGAAATTGCGCAAAAACTAGAAAAATGTAATGCATCTACACTGGTTTCCATCAACAAAATCATCGACGTGTTATTGGAACAGCAACATACCTTTTCTGAATAATAGAGTGAAATTCCATGAAAAAAGAGAAGAATTTCCTGCTTTGAAGCAAGATTTTCTTCTCTTGATTGCTTTTTTATTTTTATACTTTCTTAGTAAACTTGTTTTCTGTATTATAGTATTTTAGATATAATCCAACACTCTTTTTACTTATTTTTTTCTTTGTCTGTATCTTTATAAAAATATGAGACAATTCCCAATATCAGTAAAATCGTGCCTGTAATCCATATCACAAAATCATAGTCACTCCTTATCAATGAAATCAGGAAAAAAATTGTCACAAATGCTAGATATCTGTCTTTCAAAAATCTCATCTTTTCACCTGCCTTTCATATCACAGATATGCCATATATCTTAATCTGCCAATTTGACTCTCACCCATCACAGCATAACTGCTTGCATCACCAATATTTCATTGCAACACATAACACAGTTCCATTTTTTGTTCCTCCTAAATATTATCATATTTCTTTACTGTTTGCAACCAGTTCTGATTTTATGTAAAAACGCTGTTGTATTTCAGCTGATCGTAATTAATTCATATTTTTATTTTCTGACTTAATTCAAAGATACCATTTCTTCCCAGCCTCATCATGCAGGTTCTTTACATCCTCTTTCCTTTTACCAAAACCAATACCGTTTCTTCGTTCCGATATAAATACCGGTTCCTGCCAGTATCGCCAGCAGACCGGCCACGATCAGAATCGGAGGGATAGAGAAACCGGACAGCTTCTTTGCACTGTACAGATAGGTTCCTCCAGTGTCCACTGTCAGTTCCACTCCGTCTGTGGTCCCTACCAGTTCATACTTTTCTTTTCTGTCATTGTAGAGGTACAGATATCCTTTCTGTCTGCTGTCCCTGTCCACGATGATCCGCACTGTTCCGCAGAGACGCTTCCCTCCATTGACAGTAAAGGAGTATCCGTAAGGTTCTTCTGTCAGTTTCAGGTCTGTTTCCAGTTCATTGTGATAGTTCACGATCTGACTTCCGCTTAACAAGAGCCGGTATCCCTTTCCCTGCACCTGCAGTGTGCCGCCTGTCTCATACAGCATCTCTAACATCTGGGTTCCGATCAGAGGATATTCTTTCACAGAAACCCGCTCCGGCAGCAATACACGGTCAGATGCATCTGCCCTTTCTCCCTCTTCTGCATCGCCGGTTTCCTGTAGCCCTTCATTGACGATCACAGTCACAGAGGTCTGTAAATCTCCGTTGGTCACAAGAATGGATGTGTTCCCTGCTCCCACAGCACGCACCAGGCCTTCCTCTGTCACCTCTGCCACAGTTCCATCCAGTGTCCGGTAAGTCAAAGTCTGTACGGCATCTGCCGGAGAGACTTTCCCTTCCAGCTGGCAGGTATCACCCGGCTTGCATACCAGATAATCCTGATTCATGGTGATTGCCTTGGTGGATACCTTCACGGTAAATCTGGCTTCTCTGGTCACCCCTCCGGCAGTCACATAGATGGTCACGCTGCCCGGTGCGATCCCCTTAACTTCACCGGAGGACTTGACCGTGGCAACGGCAGGGTCAGAAGACCGGTATGTCACTTTGCTGTCTGTAGCATCATCCGGAAGCACTGTAGCAGATAAGGTCATTGTCCCATCTACTTCCAGTTCTTCTTTGTAATCTCCGATCTCAATGTCCGACACTGGGATTTTCTCTTCTGCCGGTTCTGTCTCTTCCGGAAGGACAGTCACAGCAAAGCCAGCCGATAC
>JAFTGN010000067.1 GCA_017457865.1 Lachnospiraceae bacterium
AAAAACGTTCCGCTTCTGTTCCAATGATGTCTTTCAGCCGCTTGCAGGCCGCTTCAAACGTGAGACCATCTACTCCTTTCAGCGTGATGGAGATCACCGGAAACTGCCCCATATACGCTTTGCACAATTCCTCTTCCCTGGCAATGTGCAGACCATCAAACAGTGCCTGATTACAACCAATCTCAAAAAATGCTTTCAGCATACTCATATTCAGCGACTTGCCAAATCGTCTTGGACGTGTAAACAGATTCACCTCTCCCCAGTTGTGCAGAAGTTCCACAATGAAACCCGTCTTATCTACATAGTAGAACTCATTCTCTCTGATTTTTTCAAAACTGTCTAACCCGATCGGTAACCGCTTCCGCCCCATACTCTACACACTCCTTTCCAGCATGTAAACATACTGCCCCTACGCTTGCACGCAGAATTTTCTGTTACCCAAACGTACACTACGCCTATTATGACTTCATCTTACCATACGCAATATCTGTTTTCAAGCAGTTCTACACATGGCAGCCGCTCATGCAAACTGCAAACTCCGCTTTCTGATCAGAATACGATCACGCAAACAAACGCTTATTTCAAATCAATTTTCCCAAAAAGCCCCTATCGTCAGTGCAGTCCAAATACCACACCCACAACAGGGGCTTTTGCTTTTATTCATTTGCCTTTATGATACGCCTTCTTTTTATGAAAACAGTCTATCCAAGTCATCCAATTTTTTCAAATACCATCGTTGCCTGAATCCGGTCTCCACCGCCTAATCCTTTGCTGCCACCATTTGTAGTCGTAATGGTATGCAACCGATACCCCTTTTTTGCCTGAGCATTGATTACATTTTCCAGTTCTGTCAGATTACCAGAACCGGTTCCCAGAAGCTTCTCTTTCAATGTCACCTGTAGTACAACATAGTGCAAATCCTGACCGGAAGCATTAGAATAACTAGATTCCTCTTTTGCTTTATCTAAAAATCCCATCATACGCTCCTTTAACTTATTTCGCATATCCATTCGGATGCTTCTGGTGCCACTTCCATGCAGAAGAGATGATCTCACGAAGATCCCCAAACTGCGGATTCCAGCCTAACACGCTGCGTGCCTTGTCGCTGGATGCGATCAGCTGGGCCGGATCACCTGCACGACGAGGCTCCATTTTAGCAGGAATCGGATGACCGGTCACTTCACGAGCCACTTCGATGACTTCCTTGACAGAGAATCCTACACCATTACCCAGATTGAACACATTGCTCTCACCGCCATTGGTCAGATACTCCAGCGCCAGAATGTGCGCCTGTGCCAAGTCTGTCACATGGATATAGTCACGAATACATGTGCCATCTGGCGTATCATAATCATCTCCGAAGATGGAGATGTATTCCCTCTGACCATTTGGTACCTGTAAGATCAACGGAATCAGATGGGTCTCCGGCTTATGCGCCTCCCCGATCTCACCGGAACTATGGGCGCCACATGCATTAAAGTAACGAAGAGACACATAACGCAGGTTGTGTGCCACAGAAGTCCACTTGAACATCTTCTCCATGCTCAGCTTGGTCTCTCCATAGCAGTTGGTGGGTTCTGTATGATCGGTCTCCACGATCGGCACACGCTCCGGCTCCCCATAGGTAGCTGCGGTAGAAGAAAAGACAATCTTATCAATGCCATGTGCCACCATAGACTCTAACAATACCTTGGTACCGCACAGATTGTTATCATAGTACTTCAGTGGATTGGTCATGGATTCACCCACCAGAGAATTGGCTGCAAAATGAATCACACCATCGATCTGCTCCTGTTCAAACACAGAATCTACAAAACTGCGGTTGCGAATATCCCCCTGATAAAACTTTGCCTTCGGATGTACTGCCTCAATATGACCTGTCTCTAAATTATCTGCAATGACAACGTCCTTCCCTGCATCAATCAGGCTATACACCACGTGTGAGCCAATGTATCCGGCTCCCCCCAATACTAAAATCGCCATAAAACCTCCTCGGCACTCTGTACAAATCCTGTACCATAATAAAAATGGCAAACATACCCGAGCCACCTACAGCAGCTCTGTTCTTTGCCTGTTTTTGTTCATTATACGCCTTTTGCGCCTATTTTGCAACGGCCAAACAACAACAAAACCGGCAATGCCACACTGCTTGGTGCTGCATTGCCGGTTGATTCATGTTCTGGAACTGTCCGGATCATCCTCCGATTATCACATTCCGTATTTTTCTTCATTTTCTGAACGTGTCAGCGTGTCCAACGTCATATGGATTCCGCTGTCTGCCGTCTCTGGTATTCCAACTCCATCTCATCAAGAAAGACTTCCGTCTGTCGGCACAGATAATCGGGCTTCTTTGTAGAATCCCCCTGCCCTTCTGCAATGCTCAACGCACCGCAAATCACGCAGGCAAAACGCTTCTTGCAGTCCTTGCAAGCCGGGGGCAGTAAAATCTTGTCTGTCTCCTGACAGATGGTCTTCCATGCCTCCGAAAATCCGGTCTCAAAAGGTCTTGTCACCGGCTCATTCATCATGCCGCAGGGGGTCATACGGCCATCCCATGTAATCCAGAAAGAAGAACGGCCTGCCATACAGCCCATCTTCTCATCGGGGGTACGGCTGCAATCCTCATCGCCACACATAAACTCATTGCGCCCTGCATGGAGTGCCTTTAGGCGGAAAGAAATCTCTTCCTCTCTCATTCCATACAATTCAGCCTTTGCCCTTGCCGTCCCTGCCTCCTCCGGGGTAAAGCGAACCGCCTCATCCACTATCCCATCCTTTGCGTTGCGTACCGGGGGAAACATATAAGTTGCCGCCCTCACTTTGATGCCCCGGCTTTTTCCAAAAGCATAGATGGCCTCCATGTCTTCTATGTTATATTTTGTAAAGCTGGCATTGATCGTCACATAAATCCCCGCTTCATGAAGCAGATCAATGGCTCTTGTGGCCGCATCATAACCGGTAGGATGCATACACAGTCTGCGGTATGTCTCATTGCTGCCTCCATAAAGGGTAATATTGATCTTAGATGGAGGATCCTGCTTCAGCCATTCTACTGTCTCACGGTCAATCATCGTTCCATTGGTATTGATGGAAATGAGAAGCCCCAGCTTTTTCAGCTCTGTATAAATCTCCCGGAAATCCTGCCGGAGAAAAGGTTCTCCACCAGTCAGTAATAAAAATAACATGCCCCGGTCGGCACAGGTCTTCCCCATCTCAATCCATTCCGCCGCGGTAAATTCCCGCCCTCTGGCCTCCATCTCCTCCTTGGACATGCGGATATAGCACATACGGCAGTTCATATTGCAGCGTGGGGTCAGCTCAAAGGTGCCGCTGATGGGTGTCTTGTTCCGTGCCGCCTTCTGATATAAATATTTGCGCAGCTGAGGCTGCACCGCTGTCTGTGTGTTTTCCATAGCAATATACTCCTTTTATAGAATTCGATGTTCATAGGATTCCACGCAAAGCGCATCAAAATCCCCATGATACCGTGTTCCCAAACAATTGTCATCACGGTTCTTCCCTGGGAAAAACCGTCTCCTTCACCAGTTTCACCGCATCCGCGTCAGGACGGCATGCCAGATGATATACCGGAATGGACTCCACCGCATCCAGAATCAGATCCGTCATGTGTTCCATATAGGCAGGATTCCACGTATTCATCAATGTCTCCCGAAACAACGGCGCAAAAGCCTGCCTTCCTCTCAAAGGCTCCATGCGGTTTTCAGGTGCCTGGGTCAGCACCACAATGGCACGAATGGGAGCAGAGGCATTGCGGTAAATGCCGGAAGAACCTGCATAATGAGACCCAAATCCATAATATCCCTGTTCCTTCTTTCGGATGATGGTACGGTCTCCATTGTAAATATCTGCCTGTTCATACTGCTTCCACAGATCAGCTTGTGTGGATTTGCCTGTACCGGAAGGAGCAGTAAAGAGGATGCCCCATCCCTGCCACGCCACAAAAGAAGAGTGGAGAATAAAGGCATCATGGAACAGGAGATCCTCTTCCACTGCAAGAAGGCGAAAAAGATCAAACTTAGCAAACAATTCTTCATTTCCCAGCAATCCCCTTGGAATATATAAGATCGACTTGCCCTTCACTTCCGTCGGTTTCTGAAAAACAGACCATGTCTGTCCTGCCCCCCATATGGACTTTTCACGAATGAAACAACCATCTTTCTTCCAAATAGAAAATTCAGGCTTGGCAGCAATCTTCTCCATGTCCGGCTGCTGTTCCAGCCATCGGATTTCATAACACAGATCAACTGTTTCCGCACTTGCAATCTGAAAAGGTTCCATACAGGGACGAAACGCAACCGGCACAGGAGATTGAATGCCCACCGTCAATCCCGCTATTTGAAAATAATAATTATAATTTACCATTGTTTCTCCTTATACCAAAATAGTGAGAGCAAAGAAATTTGCTCCCACCATTTCTTAC
>JAFTGN010000068.1 GCA_017457865.1 Lachnospiraceae bacterium
GATGGATACGTTATTGAACCTGATTCATCAGACTGCTTTCTTTCATCTTGAATGGGGCAATTATGTCATGATTCTGGTGGCATTTGTATTTCTTTACCTGGCAATCAAGAAAGGATACGAACCGCTGTTGCTGGTGCCGATTTCCTTTGGGATGTTGCTGGTAAATATGTTTCCGGATATTATGCTGTCCATTGAAGATTCAGAAAACGGAACTGGTGGATTGTTATATTATTTTTATATGTTAGATGAGTGGAGTATTCTGCCCTCTCTGATTTTTATGGGCGTCGGTGCCATGACAGACTTTGGACCGCTGATCGCCAATCCCAAGAGTTTTATCCTGGGGGCAGCCGCCCAGTTTGGTATTTACGCAGCTTATTTTATGGCCATTTTAATGGGCTTTAGTGACAAGGCGGCAGCAGCGATCTCAATCATTGGCGGCGCAGATGGTCCCACATCCATCTTCCTGTGTGGAAAGCTGGGACAGACGGAATATATGGGTCCCATTGCAGTGGCAGCCTATTCTTATATGTCACTGGTGCCCATCATCCAGCCACCTATCATGAAACTTTTGACTACAGAAGAAGAGCGGAAGATCAAGATGGAGCAGCTGCGTCCGGTTTCTAAGCTGGAGAAGATTCTGTTCCCCATCGTGGTAACCGTAGTGGTTGTCATGATTCTGCCTACCACAGCGCCACTTGTGGGTATGCTGATGTTAGGAAATCTGTTCCGGGAAAGTGGTGTGGTAAAGCAGTTGACAGAGACTGCATCCAATGCACTGATGTATATTGTTGTAATTTTGCTTGGTACCTCTGTAGGAGCGACTACAAGCGCACAGGCATTTTTACGTCTGGATACCTTGAAGATTGTGGCACTTGGTCTGATCGCATTTGCATTCGGTACCGCAAGCGGTGTGATTTTTGGTAAGATTATGTGCAAGGTGACCCACGGAAAGGTGAACCCATTGATTGGTTCTGCCGGTGTATCCGCAGTACCCATGGCGGCTCGTGTGTCCCAGAAGGTAGGTGCGGAAGCTGACCCGACCAACTTCCTGCTGATGCATGCCATGGGACCAAATGTAGCCGGTGTCATCGGTACGGCAGTCGCAGCCGGTGCGTTTATGGCAATTTTTGGCGTATAAGAGAGACAAAAAGAGAATGACGGAATCGAATGAAAAGCCATACCTGTGAAAGAATTGTGCCGTCACGGGAATGAGAGTTTGGCTTTAGAATGGAGGAAAACATGTCAGAAATCGTAAAAAAGCCGGTGGGCATTACAGAGACCGTATTACGAGATGCGCATCAGTCCCTGATTGCAACCCGTATGACTACAGAACAGATGCTGCCGATCGCAGAGAAGATGGACCAGATCGGATATCACTCCATCGAGTGCTGGGGTGGTGCTACGTTTGATGCATCCCTTCGTTTTTTGAAAGAAGACCCATGGGAAAGACTTCGCAAGTTAAAGGCAGTGATCCGCAAAACACCATTGCAGATGCTGTTCCGTGGACAGAATATTCTGGGGTATCGTCCCTATGCAGATGATGTGGTAGAGTATTTTGTACAGAAGTCCATTGCAAACGGAATTGATATCATTCGTATTTTTGACTGCTTAAATGACCTGCGGAATCTACAGGCAGCCGTAAAAGCAGCCAATAAAGAAAAAGGACATGCACAGGTGGCATTGTCCTATACATTAGGCGATGCCTACACACTGGACTATTGGAAGGATATTGCCAAGAGAATTGAAGATATGGGTGCCAATTCCATCTGTATCAAGGATATGGCAGGCTTGCTGGTGCCATATAAGGCAACAGAATTGGTTTCCGCATTAAAAGAAGCCACCGATCTGCCCATTCAGCTGCATACCCACTATACATCCGGTGTGGCATCTATGACTTATATGAAGGCAGTGGAGGCAGGCTGTGATGTGATTGACTGTGCCATGTCTCCTTTTGCATTGGGTACATCCCAGCCGGCCACAGAGGTGATGGTAGAAACCTTTAAGGGCACTGCACACGATACCGGATTGAACATTGACGCTTTGGCAGAGATCGCAGATTATTTCCGCCCGATACAGGAGGATGCTTTGAAGACTGGTCTGCTGAATCCAAAGGTGATGGGGGTCAATATCAAGACCTTACAGTATCAGGTACCAGGTGGTATGCTGTCCAATCTGGTGTCTCAGTTAAAGGAAGCCCATCAGGAAGATAAGTACTACGAAGTATTAGAGGAAGTGCCACGTGTGAGAAAAGATTTTGGCGAGCCTCCTCTGGTTACTCCTTCTTCCCAGATCGTGGGCACACAGGCAACTTTGAATGTGTTGATGGGCGAACGGTATAAGATGCTGACCAAGGAAAGCCAGGCATTGCTCCTTGGCAAGTATGGCCAGACCGTGAAGCCGGTGAATCCGGAGGTGCAGAAGCTTGCCATTGAGAAGACCGGGGAACAGCCCATTACCTGCCGTCCGGCAGATCTGTTAGAGCCGGAGTTATCCACCATCGAGGCAGAAATGTCCCAGTATAAGCAGCAGGATGAAGATGTACTGACCTATGCTCTGTTCCCGCAGGTGGCAACAGAGTTCTTCCAGTATCGGGAAGCACAGCAGACTAAGGTAGATGTAGCTGTGGCAGATACCGAGAATCAGGCATATCCGGTTTGATGAGAGGCACACTGCTTGCAAAGAAAACTGTGCAAAAGTATTGACAAGTAAACTTGGCAGAGGTATAATGAAACCATGCCAAGTTTACTTGGCGACATATTTGGAGGTGTTTCTATGAATAAAGAAGAAATATTGCAGGCAAGCAGAAAAGAGAATCAGAATAAGGATATCTATGAATTGGAAGTAATCAGCAAAGCCCAGCGAGTGGGAGGTTTGATTGGGGTTGGCATTACCTTTGCGTTGATGGTGATAGAACGTGTGATTTTGGAACGTGACACAAATTATGGATATTTCCTGATCATCCTGTCGGCTGGAGCAGGCTTATGGATATACAAAGCTGCCAAGATGAAAAAGAAGCATGAACTGTTTCTTGGAATACTTTGGACAGTTTTTGCCATCTTTGCGGCGGTGCAGGTTACCTTAAATTTTATCAGGTGAAGATATGAATGATACATTGATATTGAAAAACAACCTAAAGAGTATCCGAGTAGAAAAAGGCTTGTCACAGGCCCAACTTGCAGAAATGGTAGGTGTATCGAGAAACACGATCAGTTCCATTGAGACGGGGCAATTTAATCCTACGGCAAAGCTGGCGCTGGTTCTCTGTATTGCTTTGGATAAGAAATTCGAAGACATTTTCTACTTCTGATATAGCATATAAAGGCATCGCTTCGGCGGTGCTTTTATAATGGAAAAAAGTTGCTTGCGTAATTGTGCTGGGGATTGAAACGGGTTGAAAGCTCCTGTTTTTTCTGATACACTATAAGAATGAACTGTGGCAGTGTCTGATAGATCATGATGTCACAATGGAAGAAAAGGTGTATATGAAAGAAGTAATTGTAATTGGCGGAGGGGCAGCCGGTATGATGGCTGCCCTCCAGAGTGCAAAGTCTGGCTGTCAGGTCACTTTGTTAGAGAAGAATGAAAAGCTGGGGAAGAAGATTTATATTACCGGAAAAGGCCGGTGTAATGTGACCAATGGGGCAGATTTGGAAACTCTGTTTCAGAAAGTGGTCACCAACCGGAAGTTTTTATACAGTGCCTTTTATGGATTTACCAATCAGGATATGATGGCGCTGTTAGAAGAAAGTGGATGTCCTTTGAAAGTGGAACGGGGTAACCGGGTATTTCCGGTGTCTGATAAAGC
>JAFTGN010000069.1 GCA_017457865.1 Lachnospiraceae bacterium
GCCAGACATCATCATGTGGTATCCATCCGGATTGCCGCACACTTTTTTGTATGTATCTGGCGATACACCATAAATTGTGATGCCCAGTGTATGAGGCGGATACTTTCTGAGAGTGTCCATAATCTTTGGCGTCACCAAAGTCCCATTGGTGTACAGGGTAGTGTAAAACCCCATTTTTCCAATCGCCTCATAAATTTGGCAAAAATCCGGCCGGAGCATCGGTTCTCCACCAGTCAGAAGCAATCGGAATGTCCCCGCGTCAAATATTTGCTGCGCCATAGAAATCCATTCATCAGCTGTACGCTCACGATAGCCAAGCTTCTGGATCCTTTGCTGATCCACATGAACATAGCACATCTCACAGTTCAGATTGCATCGACCAGTCAGCTCAAATGTCCCGCTCATTGGCATACGTTTCACATGTTCCGGTATCTGTTCCATGGCACTCAATCCACCTCCACCATATCGTGAGCCTGAAGGGTCTTTAAAAAATCCAAAACATCCTCTTCTGCTCGACTATGAGAAATGGAAAAGGTTTCTTCCAGTGCCTGCTCCAGTTCTTCACAGGTTCGAGGCACTTTTAACAGATTGATTAACAATGCCGCACTACTGTTCAGTTCAATATAGCCGTTAAAGTTTGCAACATTCTCGCCAACAGAAATCAAAACCTCTGTGTCGGCAACTTTCCGCTGGATATAGCCTTCCTTTAATTGAAAAGTCTTCATAGATGTACCGATTTTCTTTTTCATTTCTTGTCCCTACCTCTATATCATTGCCCTGTTTTATATATTTATGCTGCTTTTTGAAATGAATCCATCTATTTACTACTACAAACCCTATGTTAGCATCCTCTAACTCAATTGTCAAGCAAAATATTTTTTTTTTTTCGCATGTTTACCAGTACGCTACCTTCTCCTGGTACCCTGCCACCTGCGCCGTTTTCAATTCCTGAACCAGTTCTATCAGTTCCTCATCTGTGATTCCATCCAGCATTTTCATTCTTCTGGAAGATATCTGCTCATTTGACTTGCTGCCTTCATATTCTGCTACGGACATATGCCAGTATACAAATGGCCCTTTATAATATTGTTTCAGCTTCTGGGCAATCAGCAATCCTTCCGGGTCAAAATCACCGGCATAATACACCTTCGTACCAGTCTTTGCCAGTAAATCCAGCAGGAAGAGGCCACTCAATCTGGGATGACCATTCAGGCACATACAGGCTCTTTTTCCCTTCCATTTTCTGCAAAGCATTGCGTAAATAGAAGGATTTTCCACTACATAAATCTCTCCATCCAGGCAGACCGCCTGTTTCCAGTCTACCAGCACAGACAGGGAAACCTGCACCGTGTCTCCCTCTGCCAGAAACCCTTCCATTCCTCTATGAAGTGTCCCCGCTCTGGTCCATGCACGCACACCAGAAACCATCACATAATTTGAAATATCATCTACCAAAAGTCCTACCGCAAAATATTGCTGCTGCATCTGCAAAGCATGAAACAGTGCTGACCCTTCCAAATGCATCTGCTGTTTTCCGATCATCCATTGTATCAGATGCTTTAAAAAGCTCTCCTCCTTCGTTCCCCTGTCAAAAGCATGGGGATTTCCGGTCAGTTGTGCCGCAAATACCGCCACATACTCATACTCCGCTTTCCAGAAGGGGAAACCGTTGATGATCCGGGCACCCAATTGGAGCATCTTTCCAAACAGTGATCCATCTTTTCCCGATGCCCGATATTCTCTTTGTACCCAGGCACCTGCCCCGTTTCGTCCTTCCTGCACATCTGCCAGCCAGTCTGCGGCAGGGGTGCCTGCGTACCGGGTCTGCACTTCACAAAGCACCTGCTTCCATGCGTTTGCCTCCCTCTCCCTTTGCTCCTTTTTGCCGATCAGTTCCTCCTGAAAGTACAACTCCAGCAAGTCTTTTGGCTGTAGTCCGCCAAAGCGGCTCTCTGCAAGGGCTTTTTGAAACCGTGCTGCCGAAATAGAGACGGATTTCTGTCCATGATAATTTTTCTGAAAGAACCCTTCCAAATCTTCTCGTTCCCCATCTGTCAGATCCCGCAATGTGACCGTTCCGGAAAAAGTGCCATAGGAAAGATACTTCTCCCAAAATCCCCTCAGTACCTTTTCAAACACCGGACATTCTCTAAAATAGTAAATACAAGCCTCTGCCAGTGCATATTCCTGACCTGCTTTCCCTGTTTCCAATTTCTACCCGTCATTCCTTTCTTTCATTCTCCGTATGAGGCAATTGCGAAACTCTTTGAACAGACCAAAAACAGCCTGTACATCAGAAATTTTTCATTAAAAAAACTCTGTGGAATGCCGGTACTCTATTTTTTGAGCAATAAGCGACAAAAAATATTAGTACCGCTGCATGTAACCGAAGCGAGAGCGCGTTTTTTTATAAAAATTTTGATGAAAGGCGTTCGGTATCATAGTGTCGCAATTGCCTGATTCTCCGTATGATACTCTTTTGCCGCCTCTTCCATACTTTGTGTACTTTCCAACAGCTCTTTCCCCTTTCCATTCCACAAGTATGCCATGACTGTGACAAATCTGGCATTTCCCGGACGCATGAGCTGATAAATTGCCAGCGCATCCAAGGTTTCATAATCTCCCCACAGTACCTGAGAATTCATGATAAAATCAAACTGGAATTCTGTCATCAGACGGAACATATCGCATATATTTTTGTTGTCTACTCCCGCAAATGCTTCATCCAGAGAAATCAATCGAGGGGCATCTTCTCTGCCACCCTGATATTTTGCCACCACAGCAGAGAACAATGGCACGTACATAGACATTGCCTTTTCTCCACCGCTGAACGTACCAAACACGCTGTTAGTCAACTCTCTCTGTTTCTCTCCGCTTTTCTGGGAAAAAAGCTGAAATTCAAACCACTTACGGTAGTCCAGTGTTTCTTTCATGACCTGATAAAAGGACAATGTGCCCCCACCATCCTTTGCATACTTTCTTGCCTGCTCCACTTTAGAGCGAAAATGCTGTGACAGTTTGGCTGCTTCTTCTTCTCTCATCAGGCGATAATCCTTTTTTAGCAGTTCCACCAGTTCTCTGGTATCTAACTGATCTTCCTGCTCCGCAGTCTTGCTTCTCCAGCGAAGGCTCAGCTTCAATCCGCTGGAAGTATTCATGCCACCCATAAGTGCATTCATCTTCTCCACCCACACATTGGAATTGTGGATTCTGCTTCTGATCTTTCTGCTGATGGTATTTGCCAGAATATCTTCAAACAGTTCTCTGTCTCCTGCCTGAATCAAATCCTGCAATTCCGCAATATCCACTTCCAGATAAAACAGCAGTTTGGAAAACGGCATCTGTGTTCCCTGGTATCGTGCCAGAATATCCAGACGCTTCGCTGGCGGGTCTCCTCTCTGGGCCTGCTCCTCCAGTTCCTCAAACCGCTCCTTTTGGGTCAGCTGATACTCCATCAGGAAAGAACGATTCTCAAAATAAATCCGGTTCAATTCCTGAATGACCGTTTCTTTCTGTAGATTCCCACAGGTTCCCTCCAGAAAAGTCTGCACCAGCTCTGGATGTTCTGCTGCCTCTTTTGGAACATCTTCTACATAAGAAAGTGCGTACTCTGCTTCATAACATTTTTGCAGATAGCCGTTTCTTCTCCTGGTTTCCTGTATTTTTTCAGCCCCCTGTTTGATCTGCTCCTGTAGATTTCGAATCTGCTCTGCTTTCTGTGCTTTCTCCTCAATACAACTCTGTAGTTTTACTGGATAATCCCTGAGCCACTCTATGCAGGCATCCAGACGTTCTTTGATTTCCTCATAGTTGGTCAGCTTTAACTGTTCCTGAACAGACTGATATTCTTCCTGTTCCTTTTTCAGACCTTTGGTGACCATTCCCATTTCGTAACGAATCTGCTCCAAATCCCCATCCAGATGTTCCATCCGCTCCCGCAAATCCTCTATATGCTGTAACAGTTGCAGATAGATGGCATGTCCTGACTTCAATTCATGGAATTGGGAATGATACGTTCGTGCTGCCGACTCTGCTCTGCGAAATACCTCATAGGTACAGGTCAGGCACAGTTTCTCTGCAATCTGCATGGCTTCCCTCTGCATGTCATTGAGCTGTATGGTCATCGCCTTTAGCTGCTGCTCCAGTGCACGCCCTTCTTCCCTCAGCCTGTCTGTCAGCCTCCTGGCCTCCTGCAACAGATTCCATGCGGTTCGCAAATCTCCATCCCCGGGAAGTGCTTCATACTCCCGATCCAACTGCGCACACCGTTCTTTTAACTGCACTACTTCCTGTTGCAGCTGTTCCTGCTGTGCTTCGATCTGCGCCAACTGTTGCTGACACATCCGTATCTTTGCCTGACGGTTCTCTTCCCTTGCTCTGGTTCCCAGAAAACCAGCTTCATACTCGCCTGTCACAGTTCCGGTCAGTATGCCAATCTGATAGGTGCCATCTGGTGCAATGCTCGTCACCCCATCGCTGTCATAGGCAATGTTTCGCAAAATCCCGGTGACTTTTTGATTGAAAAACAGATCGTTTACTGAATCATTCAGGTCCAATACATCCAGTATGCTTCTTTCCACCGGCTGCTTTCTGGCAAACAGATACCGGTCACAACATCCGGCATCCATCTGAAGTACCTGTTCTTTGTACTCCTCATCTATGATCAGTGCATCCAGTATCCCCATATACAGCAATGCTTCTTCCAACCGGTCACAGTCTGTTTTGGTCAGTTCCTGTCCAAATTCCAGTACCTGATAGAACGGCTGATAAGGAATTCCCAGTTGTTCCAGACGCACTCTGTTTTTCAGGACAGCTTCGCTTCTGGGCGGTTCCGGTTCTTTGTGATTTTCCCACTCATTGAGTTCTCTCCTGATCTGGTCATATGTCCCCTGCAGTTCTTCTATGGCATGAACATTCTGCTGCAATCTGGTCTGATATACACCATTTTTGCGAATCCAGCCATCAGAAACCTGCTTCTTCACCATGGCAAAATCTGATGTTTCCCCATAGGTTTCTGCAAATTGTGCCAGTTGCTTCATCTGCTCATGTTCTAATACCAGTTCCTGATTGCTGCCATTCCATTGATACAGTGCCTCTTTCCATTCATTCTGCACCTGTACCAGCATGCTTTCCAGTTCATTGACCCGGCGTTCACTGCCATCTGTCTCTTTCTGGTTCTTCTCCCTCTTTTGCATCAGGTCATCTACCTGCCGCTTCTGCAACTCCACCTGCTGTAAAATCTTCAGACCATTCTCAATCCTCTGCCTGGTCTTTTCAAACAGTTCCTGATGAGCGGAAAATCCATATGGTGCATCCAGATGTTCTTCCAGTTCATTCCGGAAAAATGTATGCTCATCAAAGGACATTTCTTCTGCCTCTGTCTGCATCTCGTCTAACAGACTTTCCAGATCACACCTTTTTCCATACGCCTGATCCTGCTCTTTTTTCTGCCTTTCTTCCAGTTCCAGATACTGCTCCTGCTTGGAAGAAAGCTGTCGCTCCTTCTCCCTCAGCTGGGTCTCCTCATCTGCAATCCGGGTACGCAGTTCCAGTTCTCTGGATTTCAATGCTACCGCATTGCTGTTACTTAAAGACTCCCTCTCCTTCTCCAATGCTTCCTTTTTGGCATCTAACCGGAGCTGTTCTCCATCCAGTTCCAAAACCCGCTGCTCCCACACTTCAATCCTGTGTCTGCGGTCTATCTCTTCCTGTTCCAGCGCACCCAGTTTCTTCTGATTTTCCACATAATGATCTGCCTTTTCGAACAGAATCAGCCGATTATACCGATCCAGAATCCGATTGATCTTCTCCGCCGCCTGCTTTGCCTCCTGCCTGGCTTTCAGATTCATGTTCAATGTATCCATATTTTCAATGGCCTCTGACATAGGGCGCAGATCTTCATCTGACAAAGGCTGCAGGGAATCACTCAGGATATCATTGATGACAGAAGGCTTGAAATCTTTTGACAGCTTTGGCGTACGCAGCTGAATCAGCAAATCAATCATTTCCTTGTATTCTTCTACGGTTTCAAAACCAAAAATCTGCCGGTTTACATACTCCGTATAGTCGGACTGTTTTTCAAACACCTGTCCCCCGTCCTGAAGTCGGTATTCCAACTCTTTTTTAGAAAGTGTCACCTTCTCATCTGTCTGCTTATATAAAAAGAAATCCTTCCCAATCCGTTTGCCATCTGTCAGACTGAAATACCACTTGTCCAGTGGTTTGCCCCGTCTTGCCCGTATTCCCATGCCTATGGTCAAATAGGTATCACTTTCCTGACGGCGAAATTCCAGATACAGATAGCCTGTCCGTTCCTCCCGCTTGTCATCCTCCTCCAACAGATAGCTGTTCATCTTTCTGTCACGGGAACCGAAAGGATCCAAACGTTCCGGACTCATATTTCCATCCAAAAGAAGGGGAACCACACTTTGCATGGTCACCGATTTTCCGGAACCATTGGAACCACGCAGCAACATTCTCCCCTTTACAAAATGAAACTCCTGCTCATCATAATACCAGAAATTAATCAAACCAATTTTATTTGCCTGCCATCTGCTGTTCATATATATCTCCTAATCTGCAATTACTCCGTACCTTCACCGTTATCTTTATCTTAATTTTTCTCTGCGGTGTGCTCCGGCACATAATCTTCCGGATACTGTCCCATGAGCTTTCCTGCCAATGGATAAATGAGCACCTGATGTTCTGCCTTTAACGGTTTCAAAAAAGTCCAGCGTTCCATATGCTCCATGATTTTCTTCACAAACTCCCCATCCGGAAGCTCCCGATACAGTTTGATAAACCCAGCGTCCCATTCTACCTTCACTTCTCTTAACAGCTGTATCCACTCCATTTCATCCACCCGTATGGTTTCATCATTTTGAACCTGCCACACATTTTCGTCTACTCTTTGTCTGATTTTGGCACAGCACAAAAGCAGAATATCGGATATGGCATTGTTTCCAGGAAATTCCACTCCCATATGGCAGTCTTCTCCCATGAGCAGATAGGCACTTCCTTTGTGAAGGTGTACCTGACAGTCAAAATTCTGCTCCATATCCTCTGCCAGCCTCCTGCCATAATTTTTCAGATATTCAAAATCCTCTTCCGGACCTGACTCCCGATACAATCCCGGTGTAAAGAGCAGCCTCTTATATACCCGATGTCGTCTGACGATACCACGGTTCTCATCCATTTCATACCATTCACTTTCCTGAAAGTCCTCCGGCTGGTCAAATTCCATGATATCTTTTGAAAAATTCCGCATAAAATAGCGGGACGCACCTGTGTTTTCATACAGCACCTCACCTGACTGCTCTTCCATAAACACATCATCACTTCCATCGGTCACGTGCAAAATCCCCTGAGAGACGGCATACCGCAACACCCGGATCAACTGTCTTCTGCATGCATATAAGGTCCAGTCCACCGACTGCTTGGGCATATTTCCGGCAATGTATTCTGTCAACTGTGACAGAATGAACTGTTCTCCCTCATCCTTGTCCTCCAGAAACATGAGCAACACACATAAAAACGCATATTCTTCTTTGGATGTAAAATCCAAAATCCCCATAAACGGTTCCGGTATGGCAGGTATCTTTTCCAGTTTCACAAGCAGTGAATTCTCTATGATCTGACATCCCATTTTCTCTGTGGCAAACCGCCTGATGTCCCCCAGTCCATCCCGCACTTGATAATAAAGGGCCTTGTCCTCTGATTTCAGAACCCAGCGCCGGTTCAACAGTATTTCCAGTTCTTTCACGCTTCTCTCCTCCTAAGAAGCAAGGCTTCATCCAGGATGTCCCTCCACCACTGCATGCTGCTCTTGCTAATTTTCCTCCTGAAATACAAGGCTCAGTCTGGGCATGGTAAAATTCCCATCCTCACAATGTACCACACAGGTTTCTTCTTTGCGGCTCATATCCAGCACATATGCCCTTCCGTCATCGGTTCTTGCAGAATGGGTTCCATCCTCCAGTGCATCAGACAGCCATTTCAGCAGAATTTCCCGCACTCTTGGCTCGATCACCGGCAGATTTGCAAATTCGATCCGCCCATCCACTTCCAGCTCTGCCAGCTTTTTTCGTTCTTCCTGTAACTGCTGCAGCATCTGACTGCGTACTGCTTCCTTCTCCCTGCTGCTGTCTGGCATGGCACTGCGCCTTGTTTTTTCCCGGTACGTTCTGATCCTGGGCTTTAAAGTCACTATCCCCGGATTTTCCTCATATACGCTCTGATTGATGCTCTCTGTCTCCCGGTTCCAGTCTCCCTTTACATGAAAAGGACGTTCCATACCAAATACCATGGCCGACATTTTGTGTGCCTCTGAAACATCCTGACATTTCATAAAAATCGAAGCAACTTTTCGATATTCTTCTTTTCGATTGGCTCCCAGTGCATTCTTTTCACTTAACTGTGCCGCATAACGGGTGATTCTTCTGATGATCTCATTTGTGGAATCAAACAACTTTCCTGCTTCGTTTTCCCGCCCATTTTCTGATACAAACCATTCATAGATGCTTTGATACCGTCCCCACGTCTTTTCCTCTATCATAGACAGTGACACTTCTACATCCATTCGTGGAATAGAAAGTTCATACTGATTCACTTTATCCAGTATCTGGGACAGCGTCTCCCTGTCCATCATACGCAGATGTTCTTCAATCACACCTACATTTCTCTGCAACCCTTTGATGAAGCTTCTCAGATACTCGATCAATTTGTCCTTAAAAAGCAGAAATTCTCTTGTCCGCATCATTTCTTCTGCTTTCACACTGTTCAAATCCCGAATATAATCCTGATAGTTCTGATTGAGACGTATAAAATCATTGTTCAGATCATTCCACCAGGTATAGACCGTATCCATGTCTGCATCTGCCATCTTTCCCATCCGTTCCACATCCCGTCGAATCCGCTCCAACAATGTGGGTTCCAAAGAAGCACCTTCAATAAACAGATTTTCCAGACGCACCACCAGACGCTCAATCTCCACACTATACTGGGACATCTGATAGCGAAACTTTTTATTCTTAAACTCCTCCAGAGAAGAGACTTTTCTCGTATCCTGGATGGTCACCAGATTCTTCCATTCTGTAAGTGCCGCCAGATCCTGCTGACACTGTTCCATCCGATACTCCTGAAAATAGGGATGCTGCTTCATCTGGGCATACACTTCTTCCTGATACATCCAGTACTTCAACTTCTCATAATTTTCAAAAAAAATGCGCATAATGCTCCGATACCGATCTGCATTATCCGCATTTAAATACTTTGCTTCTGTCAAAGGCTTGATTAATTTTTCTGTTACATCCATCTGTGCGATCCTCCCCAGTTATACTCACAGTATAACTGAGATGGCGCATAAATGCAATGGAAGAATCTCTTATTCCAATAAATATCCTGCTTTATATGAGCATTCCAGATAACTTGGATTTTGATAATACAAATCTGTCTTAAAGTCAGATATCGCATCACTCAAAAAGGACGAAAATAGATGAATCAATTCTTTTATTTCTTCTCCAGGTTCTGCACAATCTTCGATCATAATTGCATATAGCCTGCCAATATCCAGATAGCCAGGGATTGCATATGGACTGTCTTTGCTCGGATCAAAGTCTCCAAAAGGAATTTGATACCATTCCATCAGTTCGTCACATACCTGCTCAAAAGAAAGACAGTGATTGACCTCTGCATCGTAAAGCTGCTTTTTGATTCCCTCTTCACCTAAAGCATGTACGATGACTCCCCTGCGATTCTTTGAATATCTGGCAACATATTCAATTAACGCACAAACATAAAACAAATCATCTTTTTGCTTATTTGTCATATATTCCCTCTATCAACTTTTTCTACTTCTTCTCTTCCGTTTCAACTGTTTTTCTGCCCACACAAAATACAGAGACAGATTGGAAAATAATCCATAATTCTCCTCAAACTCCACTACCAGTTCCCCCATAGAATCCGGCTGATAACCAAATGATTCCAGTCCATCAATCTCATCTGGCGCATCCCCTTCCAAAACCATCTTGACAAGCTGCTTGATATCCGGATTCACCTGATAGAGTCGTTTCAGATACTCTGCGGATTTCTCAAAATCCCCAAGTTTAAAGTACAGGATGGACAGAGGAAAGAGCATCTGTGTTTCCTCGTAACTGCCATATTTTTCATGAAGCTGTAGCATGGGCTCTTCCATTTCCAACATGACATACAGATGCATCAGCATGTATCGGACTCCCATATTATCATTTTCGCATAGCCGCAGCAAATCCTCGCACTCTGACACCGCTTTTCGAATCATACCACACTCTTTTAAAATCTGGATATATTGATAACGAACACGCATATAGGGTCTTGTTTCTATTACCCCCCAGAAGACCCCTTCATCTTCTGCAAAATAACCTCCCTGCTCCATCAACTGATTTCCATGTGCGATGACCTCTTCCAGTTTCTGCAACAACTCCATGGTATTCTTAGCAGTCAATTCTGCAACCATACGTTCTGCATCCAAACAATCAGAATCTATTTCCAGTGCTTTTTGGGCATACTCCAATGCCTTTTTCTTAGAACCTGCCCCCTCTGCCAATTCCAGAAAATCATCTGCCGTCTGAGGATCTGTTACATTCGGACCGTAAACTGGCAGATTTTTATTATAGTGTTCTATAAATTCTGCAACCATTCCCTCCATATCCTCTTCTGCCATGTTTTCAAAACCATGCTCTGCCAAATACTTTTCCAATTCTTTACATGCTCTTTCGGTTGCTCTGCTCATATGAATCTCCCTTCGTACTTCGTTAAATCATTCAGATCGCTTTTTCAGCTATTTTTCATTATAATTATATTGTAGACAAGCATCATCATCCATGCAAGAAAAATTTCTGCAAAATGCTTCCCGGTTTTCCATATTATGCTATACTATATTCAAATAAGAAAATCAGGAGTAGCCAAAATGAGACTTTGGACCATTCAACCAAAGGAAATTTACGAAATATTGAAACAGGATGGTGTCTTTCACTGTGACCCATCCCGCTCCACCTGTCTGACAGAAATGAATTTTGGACATGGCACACGCTGGACTGGAAATATCAAAAGCCAGATTTACGCCGTACAGAATTCTGTCGCGAACCGGAAAATAGTGTCTGTCTGGAAGTGGAAGAACTAATTGCCACCTGCACAAACTTTCGTTCTATTCTCAACTCCTCTTACACAACTCTTTTATTCGCTTTTTATAATCCAACGACCTTTTTTGGTAGACCC
>JAFTGN010000070.1 GCA_017457865.1 Lachnospiraceae bacterium
CTTATGCAAAAGAGGCGAAAATGTGGCAGATTTTTCACTCTAATATACGATAATAAGGACAAATATCTTCAAAATATCCGTCTTTCATCCGAAATCCCTTTGGAATCGTGCCCAGTTGCCGGAAACCCAGCCGCTCATACAGATGTCTGGCATGCACGTTGGTGGCAACCACTGCATTAAACTGCAATATTCCAAAACCATGTTCCTTTCCCTGTTCTATGCAGTCTATCACCAGTTTCTCTCCAATATGCAGTCCTCTGCTGTCCGCACTGACTGCATAACTGGCATTGCAGATATGTCCACATCTGCCTATATTGTTTGGATGCAAAATATACAGACCATAAACCCTGCCCTCTGTCACATCCTCTGCCACACCGCAGTAGGTCTGTTCCGCAAAAAATGCCCTGCCAGTTTCTTCTGTCAGACAATCCTCCTGTGGAAAAGCAATGCCTTCTGTCACCACTTCATTCCAGATGCGGATCATTTCCTGCAGATCCTGTTCCCTGTATGCTCTTACTTTGATTTCCATCATTTTTCTCCATTTATAATATTTTATTATTTTGCTACCGTTTAATTTTTTTAGATTTATATTGTCTTTAAGTTTTAATCATTGTCCCTATTAAAACTAACTAGTTAAAAGTTCTGTATCAATGCCCATTCGTCATCCCACATAGGGTACCACCTGGCAAACGGTCAGCACATCTCCCGCCACCTGAAACCGCACATCAAATCCTGCATATGCCACTCCATATCGCCTGTCTGGATCATTGTGATAAGAAGGTCTGGGATCTTCTGCCAGCACTTCCAGAATACCAGCCTGCTTTTCCTCTGGAATGATGTGCAATAACTCCTCCGGGAATTGTACCTGTAACCTGTAATCCTTCACCTCATGCGCAAAACCGCCTCTGGCATCCGGATGACTGTCTGCATAGGGCAGATAGGGTTTGATGTCATAAATGGGAGTCTGGTCCTTCAGATCAATACCAGATACAATCAGCAACGGCCCTCTTTTGCTTTCCCAGATGATTTCCTCCAGTTTCACAGAAGACAGTCCGATGGGATTGGGTCGAAAAGGAGATCTGGTGGCAAACACCCCTACATGGGTATTGCCCCCCAGTCTGGGAGGCTTGACTGTGGCAGACCAGGTAGCCCGCTTCGTTCCCTGAAACTGCCACAAAAGCCATAAATACTCGTAACCATCCAGTCCCTTTAACGCATCTGTACTGCGGTACTCCGGCTCAAACACAATGGTTCCTTTCAGATTTTCCGCCAGTCCACTCTGCCTGGGAATACCAAACTTTTCTGGAAAATCGGTTTCAATATGTGCGATGACTTTCAGCGTATGTTCCTGTGTCAAAATAAACCTCCATGGTGTGATTTCTTATATTATCTTTCCTTCTTCCAATGGTTGCTTAGCAATTTCCAGAATCTGAATTTCATTCACAACCTGCTCTTTATTTTTGCCAGACAATAATCTTTCATAGAAGTATCATTTCAGCAAATTTCTATTTCTTCATGGTAAATATAACCATGATTCGGAAAATGTTTTTTATTGTAGTCCTGAATCTTTTCAGCAAATTCACTCAGAGGTTTGCGCATAATACTATCAGAAAAAGGGATAGGATATGGTCCTTGCGGAATACCAATCAGATGCACAAGCAATTTGCTACAGCCATTTGAAATATAATTCGTATTTTTCAAATACCTAACAATATCATCAAAGCAATATTTCCCGTTGATAACGACAGTATTTTTGAAATCATCGAACCGTATTTTTATTGCAACGGGATTTTGAATGTCCGGATGATTGCCAAGCTCTATCATATGATGTCCCCATCCCCCCTCGGCAAAATAGAAAATACCAGGCAAGTGATAGGCAAAACACAATTTATCACAATTTTCTATTTCCTCTGAACATGTTCGCTCGGTATCTATTGTGAACCACCCGGTATTTGATTGCGAATGATGGCATTGAAACAATGTCACTATTTCCATTCCGGCAGGTTCATAATAATCGAACGCCTCAAATGCATATTGTATTAGTTCTTTGACTGTTTTTGAATCGTCAAACATCAATGAACCGCCATCAAAAAAGGTATATTTTTTAATCATGATTTTCCCTCCTAATTCGTAACATCAATACTATCAACTCGACATGAATAGAAGCTAAAAATTGACACATTACGCTCTAATAAGGCTACATATTGTCTCGTCTGTATTTTCATCGAGCAACCGAATCCCCATTGTTTCCTGATTATTATAAAAAATGGGGAATCGGAAATAGATCTCCTTTATCGCACGTTCATTTGCTTTCCGATCTGGATATAATTCAATCCGTTCAATCAAATCCCGAAGAAATTCTTTCTTCTCAAGATCTGTCATCTTATAGTACATTATATCAAAATGCTCCAGGATTTTGTAGAGTTCCTGTATCGTCAAATGCTCCGAATATGCATTATGGATTTTTGCATTGAGATCCGTTATCCCTTCTTCTATATCGCTAATCTTATCATACAGGTTATCCAGCCTGTCCTGCATATCCTGATACTTTCGGTCGTAATGTCTGTCTCCTACATCCAGCCGGTCAAGCATATCTGAAAGTTTCTTTTTCGCACCGGAAAGCTGCCGTAGCTGCTGCCGCAGCTGCTCCCTCTCTTCTTCCAACTCTCTGATGTCAATTTTCTGCCCCAGGCTGTGTTTCACAAACCCACCGAAATTCTTATTGTTTATCATATCCAGAACAACATCTTCCACCTGCTTATTTAGCTCGTTTTGGTTTAAGGAAAATTTATAAGTGCAAAAATGTTCCTCGTCAATCTTTTTCCGGTGAAGACACCGGTAATAGAAATCGTCCTTATATTCGCCAGTCTTCTTGTTTTTCCTTCTTCGGACGGTTCCCGCCATCCCTGTGCCGCAAAGAGGGCATTTCACTATTCCTGACAAAATATGTTCATGATCCAGACTATGTGTTTTGACCCACGGGTCACTCTTTTCTTTTCGCCGTTGCTGCGCCTCCTCCCAAAGTTCCTCACTGACAATCGCTTCATGCTTTCCGTCTACAAGAAGATAGTCATCTGCCTTCACACGATGATACTGATCTCTGGTTCCTTTGATTTTTTGCGTCTTACTCTTACCATAGGCAATCTTCCCGGTATACACAGGATTTTCGAGGATTCTCTTTACGAAGGATCTTGTAAAATAGTTCAGCTCCCTCTTCCGCATCCTATGTTTCATATATCCATGCTGGTTAAGAAATGTGCAAATAGTATCAATTCCCATGCCCTCATGGACATATTTGTCATAAATGATCCTTACCACCTCCGCATCATTTTCCTCAATGATGATCGTATCATTCTCTTTGTCCAGACGATACCCAAAAGGTGCCTGCCCGCCATTCCATTTACCTTCCCTGGCTTTCTGTTTCCTTCCCTCCATCGTCTGAACCAGAATGTTCTCTCTTTCAATTTCCGCCACAGCCGAAAGCACTGTGATCGTCAGCTTCCCGGAATCCTTCGATGAATCGATCCCGTCCTCCACGCAGATTAAGTTCACCCCGAAATCCTGAATATACTGTAATGAGTTTAAGACATCCGCAGCATTCCGTCCAAATCTCGACAGTTTGAAAACAAGAATATAATCTACGCCATCCCTGTCATCAGCTACATCCTGGAGCATCTGGGTAAATTCCGGCCTGCCCGAAATACTTTTTCCAGACTTGCCCGCATCACAGTATTCCCGGATAACCTCCATGTGCTGAAAATCGGCATACTTTGTCAAACGCTCCTTCTGTGCCTCCAGGCTGTAACCCTCTACCTGCATAGAAGTAGAAACTCTCAGATACAAATAACACTTTATTTTCTTATTCTTCATTTTACGCCATCTCTCTTTCCAGCATTTGGACAGAATCGTCCAGCATTTTGAAATGCTTTAATGCCTCTAAAATCATTTTTTCCTTTTCAGCCGGACACTTGGGAACACGTTTCTGAGGATCTGCTGCCAAATTATAATTCTGCCCCATGTCCAGCCCATATTTCCTTTTCGTTTGGGCAATATACAGGGTGTGCGCATTCTCGCCAAATCTATCTTTGATATACTTTTTAATCTCGGCATAAGTAGCCTTTGCCTCGGCCGCAGTCAGTTCTGATTTTGAACAGTCCAACAGAAATCGAACATGTTCTTCCGCATCTGCTTTTGGAACCATCTCCTCTTTTCCATTAAATAATGAAAAATTAAAAGCAATGCTTTTCAGTATCCTGCCGTCTGACTGCTCCTCCGGAAATACATCAATCCGCTCAATGAACATGCGGTACATTTCCCGTTTCTCCCGGCAGGACATCCTCTCATAAATCTTCCCAAAATTGTCTAGCATCAATTCTATGTTCTGTGCCGCCCGGACTCCCTGTTTCAATACCTCCATTTGACTGATTACATCCTGAATCTTATACTCAGCTCCATCAATCTCATCATAAATATCATTTAGAGCAATCTGCATTTCTTCATATCTCTGGTCATAATCTTCATCAAAGATATCAAGATTATCAAGGATTGTCCCCATCTTCTTTTTCTTCATTTCCAACTGCTGCAGTTTCTTTCTCAACCGCTGCAGCTGCTCTTCTAATTTTTGTACATTGGCTTTTTCCTCACTTGCGCAAACGACCGCATCTTTGAATTCCTGCGTCCCACTCACTTTCTGAACTATTTCAAATATGGCGCTGTCCAGTTTATCCTGATTATAGGTATGCCGGAAAGAGCAGGTACGTCCATTTGCCTTCTGATAGTTCCGGCAAGCGTAGTAGTAAATCGTTTTGTAATATCCGCCCCGGTTTTTATTGACCCGCTTGTTTTTCTTCATAACAAGCCCGGAACCACAATGGGGACATTTCACAAGCCCGGACAGCAGGCTGATCCGTTCAGGGTTATCTGTGCTTTTGTTCTTTCTGGATAGTGCTTCTCGTTTCTTCTGAACCGCTTCCCACTCCTCCTCTGTAATAATAGCTTCATGAACACCCTGCACGGTAATGACCTGATCCTCCGGTTTTTTTATAATTTTGCCATCACGCCCTTTTTTATTTGTCCTGCGATTGAATAACAGTCTGCCGCAATAAAACGGATTATCCAAAATGTGGGTGACAAAATCAGAAGTAAACTTCTTTCTTTTTCCCGAACCATCATCTTCCCTTACATATCCATTTTCATTCAGGTAAATGACAACCGAATTTGCCGCCATTCCATCCTGCAGATAGAGTTCATAAATCTTACGCACGATCTCTGCTTTCTCAGGTACAAGGACAAGCTCCTTATTCTCGCTCCGATAACCATAGGGGACTGCACCACCTGACCATTTCCCATCCAGTATCTTCTGCGTCTTTCCCGCCATAAACTGGTCTGTTATATTTTCACGCTCAATCTCCGCTACTGCTGACAAGATTGCAAGTGTAAGGCGGCCTCCTTGTGTTGAACTATCAATCGCATCATCCACACTGACCAGATCAACCCCATAATCACTTAGCAGTTGCATGGACTTTAGCACATCTGCAGCATTCCGCCCGAATCGGGACAACTTAAAAACCAGCACAAAAGAAATATTGTCCTTTTGACAAATGACATCTTCCATCATCTGCTGAAAAGCCGGTCTGCCCTTAACGCTCTTTCCTGATCTTCCTGCATCACAATACTCTTGCACAATTTCCAAATCACGAAAACATGCGTATTCGTGCAACCGTTCGCTCTGTGCCTCCAGGCTGAATCCCTCTGTCTGCGTCTCCGTAGATACCCTTGTATAGATGTAACACTTCTTTTTCATTTTGGTTGTTCACTTCTTTTCTATAGTTCTGTTGTTTATTTAATATATCATCTCTGGTGTATAAATTCAACAGAAAAACGCCGCCTCACTTAATTTGTGGACGACGCTTCATTTCCATTTTGAAGAGACTAGGCATCGGATATTTTACCCTCGTCAATCTCCTCCAGCACTTCTCTGCCATATTTCTCAATCATTTTCACAATAAATGCTGCACACCGCTCTTTATTCCGTTTGCTTGTTTTTTCAATTTCTCTATCCCGGCTCGTTCCCATCTGCATCGGCAATCCGGATACCAGATGTTCATCGCCATTTTTGATATGATTTTCAATTTTCATCTTCATGGAACTCGCACTCCCTTCACTTACCCCAATCCAGAAGGCGGGAATTGCAAGTACCTTTTTGAAATTTTTTTATTTTTACTTGTAATGGAGTGTGCTCAGTCTGGGATAAATGAGAAGGTGTTTTACGGTCATTTTCTGTAGGAATAAGCGAAGCAACATTTTTAGAGCGAGATACGCCCTTGGCAGCCAATAACTCCATTTCTGGATTTCTTGCTGTCAGGCATACTCGTTGGGGAATCCGATCTACGCTCCGCTTCGGTCGGCGCTAAACGGACATCCACTGGATGTCCAGCGCCCCCAATCCCTCGGTTTGTTAAAATCGAAGATTCTTCATGATGGCTTCCACGAAAACGTGTCCGCAGCGGATATGCTGGCGCATCCCGGATCATGCCCTGCATGAATATCTTTCGAGTGCAGCCATCGTAAAATGGAGGATGGAATAAAGCGAATGGCCAGACCAGAAAATGAAAAATCCCTGTGTAAAGAACACAGGGGTTACGATTAGATACAAAAACGTTCCGTATGGCATTATGGAGAAAAACACCAATATGTTATTCTCCTCTATTCTCCTCTATTTCGCTCATATCCTGTTCGGTCACTTCGCCGATCAGCTGTAAATCAATTCCGCCAACACGATCTCCTCTGCCCGATTCCTGATATTGTTCATCTTCGCTACCCAAGTCATCGGCTCGTCGGCTTTCATCTGCTCCGTCACGCTCTCCGTCTTCGTCATCTGCAATACGATCATCTCCATCTCCTCGTTTGCTCTCTGGTCGATCACCGTCAGGTACTTGTCCAACCGCCCGGAGAGCATCATGCTCTGATACCAGTTCTTCTTGTTCTCCTTCAGGAAGTTTTTCCTCAGCATCCCATACTTCCCATAGTTCACCGGATCATCCTCAATCATAAGATTCGGAAACATATAATCCCCATTCCGCTGATATGTTATTTTCTGTACCATGTTCATAGTCTCCTTCGTGATTCCTGTTATACTTCATCGCTTTAATGTGCTAAATTCACTATAACTCAAATATAAAGATTTTTCAAGACCATGCCGAGCAATTTCCTACTGATTTTTACGGATAATCTAAGCGTTTTTCCTTCCAACGTCCTGTAGGATAGCCTCTTCAATCGCCATAATTCAGATAAAGGACAACCCCATGATTTGGCTATAGTCCGTGCATCCGTGACCGCAAAACCCGTTCGGTTCTATCGCTATCCTCCTGTTTTCCCCATCTGTTGTATTATACGCTGATTTCATGCACTTCGGCATAAGGGCGATCATTTTTGATTCGGCCCATGTTTGGCGACTTCTCCATAATTTATATATTGAATAGCCATGCGACACGATAAAATATGGTCGGCAGAGAACTAATCTTCACCGACCATCATTTCATTAAAACTCCACTTCTTTATACAATTCACTAGGGCCTGAACCCTCCACCATTCCGGAAAGGATTGGGAATATCCTTGTGAAGTGCTCTGATGTTTTATGCACATTCATGGACTCGTCATCTTTCCAGCATTCTATAAAAGAAAATTTCTGCTCATCCTGCACATTCTGGTTCAGTGTGTAAAACCTGAATCCGTGAAGTTCATTGTCCAATAGGACTCATAAGCTATGTGTCTTCACGGCTTTCAGAGAATTTTTGCTCTCTGGGTCACTTCACCTGTTCGGTGAAGTGATTTCGTGGTACAATAAATAGTACTATATTATAC
>JAFTGN010000071.1 GCA_017457865.1 Lachnospiraceae bacterium
ACGATGGCATAGCTGAAACAGAATTCCCCCTGACACATGATAGCCGGTGTGCCGTATGCCAGTATCTTCTCACAATACTCCGCTGCCAGATTCCCCACTTCCTCTGTAGATAATGTAGGGTCAATATTTGGAAATGGCACATCCACGATGGTGCCATATATTTCAGCAGCTGCCCGCTGGTCTGCCCCCCAAGCAGCAGACGGATGATTGGATAAATTGATAAAATATCTTGTCTCAGACATATTCATTTCCTCCTAAGATTCTTAGTCCTATATCATTATAGGATAAATTGAATAAAATGTCACTATCTTTTTTCAAAAATTTGACATTTTTTTCAAAAGTTTTTCGTTTTCCAGATAACCTTATGATAAAATTTCAATTTTTGTGTCACCTCTTCTCTCTTCTTTTATCGAATCTGCACTCCTTCTTCATTTATTCTCCCGTATTCCAGTTTATCATCCTCCGTCCAAAATTTTTGTACACATTTTTTAAAAGAATTTCAGAATGCAGAATTCCAGCACCAAATGCAGTTCCACCAGTAATTTTAATCGCTTATTACACAAACAGGCAGACCGTAGTTTTGACGATCTGCCTGCTTTTATATTTATAATGATTCAGTCTCGTTGCAGATAATGATAACTGCACGGTTACTAATCTTTTTTCTTATTTTTCCCTGTCAATATCATATATGTCCGCATGATCACATGTCTCAGGGGAATGATACGAATCCAAACCTTTTCAAAGAACTTCCACCAGAAATCGTTCTCATCAATCCACTTTCCTTTTCGTCTGGCACGATTGACTTTGGCAAAAATCTGCTCCCGCTTGATGGGTCCTTCTATCACAACCTGGGCATCCCCTACAATGTAGTATCCTTCCGGTGTAATTTTACAAATTCGATGCATGACAAACTGCCCTTCCTGCCGCTGGAAAAAGACCATATCACCTTTCTTTAGTTCCCCTTTAACAGGACCAAACAGAATCATATCTCTCTCATGAATCAGAAAAGGCATCATACTGCTGCCGGATATTTTTAAGGACACCTCCTGTCCATTCTCCACAATTTGTCGAAGCGTACTGATATATGTATTTGCATTAATCGTCCGTTTGTTACACTCTGTCATAAGATTCCTCCACCTTTCAATAGTTGTATCAAAAAGTATACATTCAGTATAACACAAAACAGGCACAAGAGCGCTTCTATTTGTGAAAAGTTTTTCCGCAAAATATCTTTCGCAAAAACGCTTCCTTTGGAACATCTGTTTTTTCAACATATAGTAATAGTAACAAGAGACAAACTTTTCCAAAACATCTCTCCTTTTCAACAGTGCTTTATATCGCTGTCTAAGACAAGTGTTTTGGAATGAGAGGATAGTGTGAAATTTATGAAATTTATGAAAATGCACGGAGCAGGCAATGATTTTATGATAATAGAACAGTCGGAAGCACTGCAAACAGAACCTGATTTTTCTCTGTTGGCAAGAAAATTGTGTCAACCGCACTTTTCTCTGGGAGGAGACGGGCTTATGATCATCGGTCCGCCCTCTCAGGGAGGCAATTTTTCCATGACCTTTTACAATAACGACGGCTCCATTGGAGAACTATGCGGAAATGGCGCCAGATGTCTGATCTACTATGGACTGCACAAAAAACTTTGCACCGCAGATGGTACAGTGGTCATTGAGACAGATTCCGGTCTGGTTTCCGGCTATTCTCCTGACTATGACCAGCCACAGAAAAAATGGGAGCAATTTACTGTTCACATGCCGGAGCTGTCCTGCTTTCAGGAGCTTCTGCTGGGAATTGATGCCAGACAACTACAGCATTTCTTTCCTGTAACACCTGACAAGCCGGAGGAAAAAACATGCCCGGTACTTGCTTCCCCACCGTATCCCTGCATCTATATGGAATTGGGTTCCCCCGGTGTACCACATCTGATATTGCCCCTTCCCATACAGGCAGAGACTTCTAGCCCGGACGGACACAGTTTTTCTGATTCCACTGAAAAAATATTTCGGCAGCTGCGTCCCATTGCCCATATGCTGCGCCACCATCCGAAACTTCCAAAAGGGGCCAATGTAAACTTTTATCAGATTACCGGCACCCACAGTCTGGATTTGTACACTTATGAACGTGGTGTAGAGGATTTCACCCTTGCCTGCGGCAGCGGCGCTTCCTGCACTGCCGGTGCACTGATGGCAAAGGGGCTGCTGCCTTTTGGCACTGCATCCATCCGGACTACCGGCGGCACATTACAGGTTTCCTGTGACCTGTTTTCTCCACTTTCCCAGACCGAAAACCGTATCCCTGTCCACAATATCCACTTATCCGGTCCTGCAGTGATTGTGGCAGAAGGAGAAGTCTTTGTGCCTTGATTTTCAGACATTGTAACTGCCTGGTACCCTCACAGTAACCGGACATTTTTCTTTCTGAAACAATGGTCTGCCCTTGACACATATCCTTTGAAATTTTATAATAAAGCATAGTAGTCTAGGGGATTACCAAACAGGCAGTGTTTCTCTGATGCAGGATACAGGCATGCAGCATCCTAGGGTGCTGTGTGCCTTTTCTTGTGTAATAGGAAAATCCTATTGCACAAAAGTGCTGCGCACAAGGATGCGACCTGGCACGAGGAGAAAAGGTTGTATACGCAACCGCGCTCAGCGCGAGAATTCCGCAAACGCAGAATTCTTTTCTTCCATCATAGAATTTCTGCAAATGCAATAGAACGGAGGATAATTATGGTTGATGAGATTATGCAGCTGATTCGGGATTACGATCCGGAAGTGGGTGCCATTATGCAGACAGAATGCAGCAGACAGAGAAGAAATCTGGAGCTGATTGCTTCTGAAAATATCGTTTCTGAGCCGGTGATGCTGGCGATGGGGTCTGTTCTGACCAATAAGTATGCGGAAGGCTATCCGGGCAAGCGTTATTATGGCGGCTGTGAGCATGTAGATGTACTGGAACAGCTGGCAATTGACCGTGCAAAGGAACTGTTCGGATGTGATTATGCCAATGTACAGCCTCACTCTGGCGCACAGGCAAATCTGGCTGTGTTCTTTGCCGTATGTGAGCCGGGCGATACCATTATGGGTATGAACTTAAATCACGGCGGACATCTGTCTCACGGAAGCCCAGTGAACATTTCCGGTAAATATTTCAACATCGTACCTTACGGGGTAAATGACGAAGGATTCTTAGATTATGAGGAAATGCGCCGCATTGCACTGGAGTGCAAGCCAAAGATGATCATTGCCGGTGCCAGTGCCTATGCCAGAACCCTTGATTTCAAAAAGTTCCGTGAAGTGGCAGACGAGGTAGGGGCAGTGCTGATGGTAGACATGGCACACATTGCCGGACTGGTAGCTGCCGGTGTGCATCCAAGTCCAATCCCATATGCAGATGTGGTGACCACTACCACCCACAAGACACTGCGTGGACCAAGAGGCGGTTTGATTCTGGCAAATCAGGCAGCCGCAGACAAGTTTAACTTCAATAAGGCCGTGTTCCCGGGTATCCAGGGCGGTCCTTTGGAGCATGTGATCGCAGCCAAGGCCATCTGCTTTGGAGAAGCATTGAAGCCGGAATATAAGACTTACCAGCTGCAGGTGGCAAAGAATGCCGCTGCACTGGCAGAAGCACTGATCGCCAAGGGATTCAAGATCCTGACAGGGGGTACAGACAATCATCTGATGTTGGTAGACCTGCGTGACACCGAGATTACCGGTAAGGAACTGCAAAACCGCTGCGATTCCGTTTACATTACCCTGAACAAAAACGGTGTGCCAAACGATCCCCGCAGTCCATTCGTCACCTCCGGTGTCCGCATCGGTACGCCAGCTGTCACCACCAGAGGTATGAAGGAAGAGCAGATGCGCCAGATCGCAGACCTGATCTACATGACTGCTTTTGAGTACGAAGAAAAGGCCGATACCATCCGCAATGCAGTGGTAGACCTTTGCGGGAAGTTCCCAATTTACTAATTGATAGTATAGTCCAGAAAGGAGCCCTATGGCACAGTTAATTGACGGCAAGCAGATTTCTGCTGCCATTAAGGATGAGTTGAAAACGGAGGTGGCTTCCTACAAGGAACAGGGCATTTCCATCTGTCTGGCGGTCATTCAGGTAGGCAATGACCCGGCTTCCTCTGTTTATGTGGGCAATAAGAAAAAAGCATGTGCATACATTGGCATTGAGTCTAAGGCATATGAACTGCCGGAGGAAACCACAGAAGCCGAGCTGCTTTCTCTCATTGATTCTCTGAATCAGGATGACAGCATCAACGGGATTCTGGTACAGCTTCCCCTGCCGAAGCACATGGATGAATACAAGATTACACAGGCCATTTCTCCGAAAAAGGATGTAGATGGGTTCCATGAGCAGAATGTAGGTGCTTTGCAGGTGGGCAGTCAGGGATTTGTGTCCTGTACCCCTGCCGGCGTGATCCAGCTGTTGAAGCGCAGCGGAATTGACATCTGCGGAAAGGAATGTGTGGTAGTGGGCCGCAGCAATATCGTAGGCAAGCCGATGGCTGCCCTGCTCCTTCGTGAAAACGGTACGGTCACCATCTGTCACTCCAGAACCCGGAATCTGGCAGAAGTGTGCCGCCGTGCAGACATTCTGGTGGCTGCCATCGGTAAGCCAAAGTTTTTTGATGCTTCTTACGTGAAGGAAGGGGCTGTGGTCATTGATGTGGGCATCCACCGGCTGCCACCGGCTGTAGAAGGAGGGAAATCCAAACTCTGCGGTGATGTGGACTTTGACAGTGTGGCACCACATTGCAGTGCCATCACACCGGTTCCGGGCGGAGTGGGTCCTATGACCATCGCCATGCTGATGGACAACTGTGTCGCAACTGTAAGAAAATAGACAACCGTTCAGGAGCCACTATCCTGCATGATGCACGCAAAATAACTTCACAAAAACCTCCTGATCACAAAAATTGTGTTTCAGGAGGTTTTCTTTCTCTTTCTATTAGTGGATCCGTCGTCAGTTTTTACAAATCCTTCGTCTTTTCCTCTATCTTCGAAGTGTTTATAATTCCTATTTTTTATACATTCCCAGTTTCTTCAAGAGTTTATATTGCTTAGAAGCTTCTTCGCTATCAGTAAAGATTGCTTTTAATGCCCCCTTGATTTCAAATCGTCTGGTACGAAGTACCACCACCCAGCGTTTTACCCATGCCACCGGCAGCAGATATGGTCTGGTCTTCAATGCCTCTAAATAACGACACATGAAACGTCTGTCCGGAAACAAATTTCGAATCAATGCCCGAATGGAAACCATCAGACCTACCTTTTCATCTGACTCAATTCCTTTGCGCAGCCGCCTTGCCTCCCGCTCTTCAGAAGCATACCCAAAAATGCCACTTTCTAAAATCCTGTCAGAAAGTTCTTCATACAAGGATTCTTCCATTGATTCCGATACCGTCACAGAACCAATGCCGAACCACTGGCTGCATAGCTGAATAATCGATCTGGCCAACACCTCCAAACGAAGGGTTTTTAATTCTTTCCAGATCCAGTCCCAGTCCATAGAGGCATCAAACTGCTGTAAAAATACTGCCACATCTGTTACCATATGGACACCTGTACCACCGGTATAAAAATGCTTTGCCATGTGTGCCATCAGAAATACAAAGTGATATTCCGGTTTCAACTCCAAATAGCCTTTTCCTGTATCTACTGTATAGTCCATGGCATTTTCAAAATACTTTCCATAATCCACATCATTCCATGTATTCTCTGGAAACAGATTTGAATGCACCTCAATACGAATTCCATTTTTCACATATGTCCATTCATATCCCTTTTCGTCTCCTGCTTCGGCACCCAGCTGCACCATCACCTGATGAGCCTTGTGCAGATGCTCCGGCGCCACTGCACCATCTACGTCACTCATTTCCCGCATTTCCGGAATAGGATAATAGCTTTTCGTGACAAATCCTTTGAACACACAAAACGGAATTCCATTTTCATGAAAAGCCCCAAAAATTTCCTGCATACAGGATTCCCGAACCTGGTTCATGACCAGATTGTTCAGATACCACTGTTTCATTGCAGACATCATAACAGGCTCCGGCTGACAATCCTGAGGAAACTTTTTGGCCATATAATACAGCACACCTCTACAGTTATGAATTCCAGCATAATACGCCATACGGTTCCAACTCACTTTGTGAGTCGGTTCATATGGTTCTCTTCTGAGATATGCACCGATCAATTCCAAAAAATCCTTTTGTTCCTCTGTCATTTGCTTTACAATCTCCATTCTGTAAATCGATTGCTTCTGGGGCTCTTCGCTTTTATTGTGATTCAAAACTCCACCTAAACTGTGATCAGGTTTGCTTTTTGAAATACAGCCAGAAACTCCTCTAAATCTTTCCTGGCCGTGTCTTCATCTACGTCATATTCCTGAAGAATTGCCTGAACCAATGTATCCTTAGAATCACATGTCTCTAATTGGTTCCAGATAAATGCACCTACCTCATTCACTGTAATAATACCATTAAACTCCAACGCAGTTGCATTGGCAGGAATCAACAAATATTCCCCATCAATTTCCCGCATGATAAAATCTTTTTTGATCTTCATGAATATTCTCCATTCCTTTCTATTATCTATTCTGCTTTATTCTTGCTGCCATATCCGTAGCTGCCATATTTTCCGTACTTCCCGTATTTTCCATACTTGCCATAACCATAGCTGCCAGTACTTCCATAACGATACACTGTATCTACAAAGCTATGTTCTACTCCGTTGAAAATATATCCAAATATTGGTTTTCCGCTTTCATACATGGTCTCAACACCACGAAGTACAGAAGAAAGCTTTCCATAATTATGACGAATGACAAATACCACCCCGTCTGCCAGGTTTGCCAATGCCACCGCATCTGTCAGCAAATCCACTGGTGGAGAATCTAAAATCACAAAATCCATCTTCTGACGCAGTTCTGTCAATAAATCTGCCATTGCCCTGGAATCTACCAACTCTGCTGCATCTTCAATCCCTTGATTGGCTGCGATCACTTTCAAATGGGTAGTTTGAAACCGCTGCAATGCTTTTTCAACGGATGCCGTTCCATTTAGTACTTCAAGCAAATCGTTCTTTCCCCGTTCTATTCCCATTGTCTGATAGACAGATGGTTTTCTCAAGTCGCAATCTACTAGTGCAACAGAATATCCACTGTCTGCAATGGAAAGTGCCAGATTGACCGCACTGGTGGTTTTTCCT
>JAFTGN010000072.1 GCA_017457865.1 Lachnospiraceae bacterium
CATGCTTGCATAAGGCGGTCCTCGGACATTGGACACTGCAACAGGTATGAGCATGCAGGTCGATAGACCGAAATGCGAATACCTGTAGGATTGCGGGAACAGCATCGCTGTGAAGCAATCCGTAAGGCTTATACAGTTCCATGCACTAAGCCGGCGGACAGCGGACGAGGAACCGCCATGCTTGCATGAGGCGGTCCTCGGACATTGGACACTGCAACAGGTATGACAAAAACCTCCGAAGGAAGACATCCTGTCTCCTCGGAGGTTTTCTTTTCATTTATGTATTGCCGATTTATTCCGGCTTCTTATTGCCACATGCCGGGCAGAAATTGCCTTCATTCACCTGACCACAGGAACAGGTCCAGCTGGTGGATTCCGGTTTCTTGTTTCCACATGCCGGGCAGAAGTTTCCTTCATTCACCTGACCGCAGGAACAGGTCCAGCTGCCTGCAGGCTTCATTGCTACCGGCTTTGCTGCGCCGCACTGTCCACAGAAGTTTCCGGTATTGCCTGTAGCGCCGCAGGAACAGGTCCATCCTGTCTGTGGCTGGATATTCTGCTGTACCGGCTGCTGCTGTGGCTGAGATGCCCCTGCCTGGAACAATGCGTTAGTATCTACACCGCCTGCACCTGCTGCCATGTTCAATCCTGCAAATCCCATCATAGCGCCGTTTGCATTGCTTGCGGCTGCCTTCATGGCCTCACCCTGGGCATTGACCATATATGCGGCTGCCATATTCGGATTGCGGAATGCACCGGTCTTCTGCATCTCCTTGATCATATCTTCGTCTTCCTTGGATGCAGTGACGGAGCTGACACCGAAAGATACAATCTCCAGACCTCTGATCTTGCCCCATTTCTCAGACAGCTCTGCATTCATGGCCTCAGACAGTTCTGTGGTGCGTCCTGGTAATGCGCTGTAACGGATGCCCATTTCAGAAATTCTGGCAAATGCCGGCTGCATGGCAGTGAGCACTTCACTCTTTAACTGGCTGTCAATCTCTTCTCTCCGATATGTTTCGGATACATTGCCACATACATTCACATAGAACAACAGCGGATCGCTGATGCGGTAGGAATACTCCCCATGACAACGAATGGAAATGTCCACATCCAGACCGATGTTCTGGTCTACCACACGGAACGGCACCGGTGTCACAGTTCCGTACTTATTGCCGATCAATTCCTTGATGTTCACATAGTATACTCTCTGCTCTGCGGCAGTCACACCCCCAAAACCGATACGCTTACCCAGTTCCTCAAAGGTTGCCTTAATATTCTCACCCAGGCTGCCATAGAACAAGCTTGGCTGTGTACTGGTGTCATACAGAAACTCTCCTGCCTCTGCACACACATCTACGATCTTACCCTGATCCACGATCAGCATACACTGTCCATCTGCCACACAGACGATAGAACCATTGGAGATCACGTTGCTGTCACTGCTTTTCTTGAACAGCTTATCCTTCTCTCTCTTGTGTCCTCTTGCCACCAGAACATCTGTAGAAAGGGAATCACAGTAAAAATAGTCTCTCCAGGAATCGGACAGTACGCTGGATGCGGACGCCAATGCTGCACTAATCAAACCCATATTTCATTCCTCCTCGTATAAAACGTTAAGATCCGGCGATTGGACCACTCCTGTCAAAACAGTAATACAATCACCATGCTTATTCCCATTTTATCAGATTTTTCTTCTGATGACAACATGATACGTTATCTAAATCTTACTTTTTTCTTCCAAATTCAGCCTTGTCCGAATTTTCGTTCCAATCGTTTCTTGACAACGAGGAATGCGGGAATCAGGAACAGGTCTGCTGCAATCCAGGCTGCGGGATTGGCAAAGCAGACCGCATCAAACCCGAACTTCGGTACAAAGTATAATGCCACCACACCTCTTGCGGCCAGTTCAAAGAAACCGGCAAACATTGCCACATTGGAAAACCCCATGCCCTGAATGCCATAGCGGAAAATATTGATGAACACCAGAAAGATATACATGGCACTGTTCCAGAATACATACTGTCTGATACAGCTTAAAATCTGCTCATCCGGTTTGTCCAGAAACAACATGGATATCTGGCGGGAGAACAGATTCATCACCGCAAAATCAAACACACAGTAGATGGCACACATAAAGATACCTGCCAGCGCCCCTTTGTTGAGCGGTCAAATTTCTTTGCCCCTACATTCTGACCACAGAAAGTAGCCATTGCCGTTCCCACTGCATCAAATGCACACATAAAAACCATAGAAATCCGAATACCGGCTGTGACAGCTGCCACATAGAAAGAGCCTAACATGTTCACAGATGCCTGCAAAATGGTACTGCCAATGGCGGTAATGGACAACTGCAGGCCCATAGGGATGCCCATGTAACACAGACGGCCAATATGCGGCATGCTGAATTTCCACTCCTCTCCTGCCGGATGGAGTACATCAAACCGCTTGATGATATAGATGACACAGGCAATACCGGAAACCGCCTGAGACGCTACAGTTGCCACAGCGGCTCCCATGGTTCCCATATGGAATACCAGAATGCACAACAGGTCTAATATAATGTTCAGCAGAGAAGCAATGACCAGAAAAATCACCGGTGTCCGACTGTCCCCCACTGCCCGCAGCAGGGAAGCTGTCATATTGTACAGCACAGTAAAGGGAATGCCAATAAAAATCACGATCAGATACGAATACGCATATTCATATACATCTGACGGTGTTTGCAGCAAACGCAAAATGGGATGACACAAAATGGACGTCAACACTGCAATCAATATTGCAAAAAAAACGCTGGTATAGATGCTGTTTGCCACGTAACGGTGCATCAGCTGATGATCTTTTGCGCCAAATGCCTGTGAAACCGGTATGGACAAACCGGCACACAGACCACCGCAAAATCCCAGAATCAAAAAGCATAAGCAACCGGTGGCGCCTACGCCGGCCAGCGCACTCTGCCCCAGAAACTTTCCCACGATCATGGTGTCCACCAGATTGTACAACTGCTGGAACAACTGTCCAAATACCAGTGGAATGGAAAATTCCAGAATCAGTTTCAGAGGGGAACCCACTGTCATATCTTTTGTCTTACTACTGCGCATTTCAAACCTCCAATCGTATTCGCTAAGTCTCCTTTTTTTCTTGTGAATACGTTTTCTCTATGCCCAGTATACCCCCTCTTTTCTCTTTCTGCAATGTAAATTTTGTGACCATTTAAAAAGCATTATTTTTCCAGGGCTTTGCAATGGTCTCTGCAAATGTGGCACGCTGTATCTGCTGGCAGACTGCTTTTTCCAGTTTTTCCAGACTTTTGGCAGAAATCCATGTTTTTCTGGTGTTGTAGTAATAGTTGACCTGCTTATAATATTTCTCCGGAAACTGCAGCATGCAGGCAAGAATCTGCCGCTCTTCTGCTGACAAAGGCAGTATCGTTTCATAGGCTTCCAACAGCTGTTCCCCTACTGACACTGACCATCCACATTTTTCCATTGCTTTTCGAAGAAACTGGTAAATATCCACGATCTGCACCTGCACACAACAATGTTCCAATCCGGTGAGAACGGTTCCTTTTTCAGAAAAGCGCACATGATGATAATGATACCTGCCATGACAGATTCTGCCTTCTGCCACACACTGGTCATAGATCTGTCGGTAAGATGTACCTTCCAATGCTTCCAGTGCTTCCTTTCCCTGCCTGATGACCGACTGAATGGTTTCTTCCATACGACGCTCCAAATGATTTTTTTTCTTTTTTCTCCTCAGATAGGCACTGACCCGATGCAGTTCCCGTAAATGCCGTCCATATTCTTCATAGAGGGGCATCCCTGCAAATCCTTCCTTTTGCGTGATCTGGGCACACCGAAATTTACGCATCCGCAAGTGAAACTGTGCCAGTGCCTTCATTGCATTGCATAGATCGACCTGGCTGGCTGTACTGCACTCATTTCCTTCTACAAAATAGCGAAGCACATATCCCGTCTGCTCCCGGTTCAGACTATACAGACAACCTGCCCGATTGGGAATGCATCGTTCCACCAGGAGATTGCCATCCTGCCAGAGATCATTCAGGATTGCCTGTTCCAGTTCCAGATGCGCCTTGGAACCACTGTATTCTGCCAACCGATAAGTCTGTCCCTCTGCTCCATCTAAAATCAGGCAGCCACGCCCCCGGCGCACATTGGTAAATTCCAGCTCATATTGTTCCAATACAGATTTTCCATAATCGTTCATTTTTCCTCACCCTCCGTCATGGTATTGCTGTTTTGTCCTGCACCAGGAACAGCTTTGGTCTATCTTATGCCCGGCATCGGACAAATATAATCCTTTCATTTGACTTTTTCATACAGATGCGGTATCATGTGTGTATGGTTTTTACGCGGTATCCGTTTGACAGGATGACCGCACAATCCCTGTTACTGTAAAGATACAGGACAGTGATCCATTATCATGAAAAAGAAAGCAGGATAAACAAATGACTTTATTTGAAACATGGCAAAGTTATGCCGATAATACCAAGTGTACAGAAGCTGAATATAAGGCATTCTGGACACGTTATTTTGAAACAGAACGTGATATGTACAAGATTTTGCTGCAGGAAGAGGGTCCTGTAACCGGTACAGTGAAGGAACTTGCAGATCGATTCCATGTAGAAGTGATGACCATGGTTGGTTTCTTAGACGGAATTGATGAGAGTTTGGTGACACCAAATCCACTGGAGACCATGACTGAAGATACACAGGTCAGTCTGGTCTATGACAAGGAAAAGCTGTATTACAATATGGTAGCTGCCCGTGCAGACTGGCTGTATAACCTGCCGGAGTGGGATGCCCTGTTGGATGAAGCCACCAGAAAAACGCTGTATCGCCAGCAGCGTTCTTCCACCACCATCATTAAGGCAAAGAAGATTGGTCGTAACGATCCCTGTCCGTGTGGCAGTGGCAAAAAGTATAAGAAGTGCTGCGGTCGTTAAGATCGAAAGAAAAAGCATCGCCCAGTTTTTCACCAAGGCGATGCTTTTTTCTTTATCTCACTGCACAAAACCCCTCTGTGCATTCCTCTTTTATCTTACAGTTCAGAAGTCACGAAAATATCATAGATGGCACGGACTGCATTTTCAAAATCATATTCCCGTACCCCGATGATGATATTCAACTCAGAAGAACCCTGGTCGATCATCTTCACATTGATGTTATTATGTGCCAGTGCTGCAAACACTCTGGCCGCTGTTCCACGTTTTTCTTTCATAGCACGACCTACCACTGCAATCAACGCCAGATCATTGTCGATTTCAATAGAATCCGGATTTGTATACTGCTGAATCAGTGACAGTACCTTCTGTTCCTTCTCTACAAACTCATCCCGATGGACAAATACAGTCAGCGTGTCAATACCGGACGGCAGGTGCTCAAAAGAAATGCCATTCTCTTCAAATGCAGACAACACTTTACGACCAAAGCCAATCTCACTGTTCATCATATCCTTTTCGATATTGATTGCTACAAAACCTTTCTTTCCGGCAATACCGGTAATGGTGAACTCCGGCTTGCGGCAGGTCTTTCTAACGATCATGGTACCCTCATCTTCCGGACAGTTGGTATTGCGGATATTGATCGGGATACCTTCTTTGTGAACCGGGAAGATGGCATCTTCATGAAGCACAGAAGCACCCATATATGCCAGCTCACGCAGTTCCTTATAGGTAATGGTACGAATCGCCTTTGGATTCTCAATGATACGAGGATCTGCAATCAGGAAACCGGATACATCTGTCCAGTTCTCATAAATATCTGCATGGACAGCTCTTGCCACTACAGAACCGGTTACATCAGATCCACCTCTGGAGAAGGTCTTGATGCTGCCATCTTCACAGGCACCGTAAAATCCCGGAACCACTGCACGCTCCGCATCTGCCAGACGTGCACTCATAATGGCATTGGTCTTTTCCTCCAGGAAATTACCCTCACTGTCAAATACGATGACTTCTGCTGCATCTACAAATTCATAACCCAGATAGTTTGCCATCACGATCCCATTCAGATATTCTCCACGGGAAGCGGCATAATCTCTTCCTGCCTGTGCCGCAAACTGCTCCTTGATCACTGCAAATTCCCCATCCAGGGACAAATCCAGTTCCAGACCATCTATGATTTCCTGATAACGAGCCTGAATGGCAGCCAATGCACGATCAAAATCCGCACCTTCCTCAGCCAGTCTATAGCATTGATACAGCATATCTGTCACCTTGGTATCCTTTGCAAAACGTTTCCCCGGTGCAGAAGGTACCACATATCTTCTACCCTCATCACTGCGGATAATCTCTCCAACTTTACGGAACTGCTCGGCACTTGCAAGAGAACTGCCGCCAAATTTTACAACCTTTTTCATCTTTTTCTCCATTCCTGTGTGATTGCCAATAGACTCTCGCAACTGCTCAGTATTTTCGCAGAATACTGAATCCTGAACAATTACAAACGCTCTCAAAACACTTATCCATATATAAAAATACACTTTTTTTGAGAATAATCAAGTAAAACCCGAAGATTCTGCCTTTTTCTCAAAATCTTCGGGTGATTCTCCTGAATTTTGTGCAATTGTCCAATAAGGGCTTTAGCCAACCAGCTTTCTCATCTGCTCTGCCAGCTGTCCAAAAATCGGCTGATCAGAGTTCTGGGCAGATTCTTCTGCCAGAAGAATGCCATTGTTCAGATAAGACTCTCCTTCACTGCGATTCCCCTGGGAAATGTAATACTGTCCCACTGCCTGGAATGCGGAAATCAGATCCAGCACAAAACGATTGTCTGTTTTGTCATTGACCGCCTTAATGTTGCGCAATGCATTCAGGTATGTCTCTTCCGCATTGGTCTTCTGGGTCTTGCTGCGCTGATAGCAGTTGGCAAGGTTCATCTGGAACCGGCCGATGGCAATGCCAAACTCTACCGGACTGTCTGCCTCATGTTCACTGAGTGCGTAAATGGCATCTTCCAGAGTATCTGTGGCCATCTCGGTATTCTGCATCAGATTGTAAAGCAGTGCCAATCCATTCATATGCACTGCCACACGCATGCTGTGGGGAGCATCATCCATATGATCATACAGCGTCCGGTCAATCTGAACCGCACTTCTGGCTGCCTCCAGCGCATCTTTATAATTGCCCACCACCCCATACATGGTAGATAAATCATTCAGACAGTTGGACGTCATGGTCATCTCTCTGGCCTTTCCTTCCTTTGCGGCAGGAAGCATCAGCCGAACTGCCTCTTTGTAACGGGAAACAGCAGCCTGAAATGCCTTGTTCTCCTGCTCATTCAAACTGCGAGGCTTCGGCGTGACGATCTGACAATTGATGCCCAGACGAATACACCCTGCCTGCTTAAACAATGCCACTGCCATACGATAAGCAGAACCTGCATCCTTCTCATCTTTCTGAAGCAGCTGCGCTGCATAACGCGCCATTCGGTCATAGTAAGCAGAAGCATCCTTGATTTTGCCCATTCTCTGATACAAATCTCCCTGGCTTTCCTCTAACGATACCTGTGCCACCAAATAGGCATCTGTATCCTCCGGAATGGTCTCTGTCAGGTGTTCCTGTAATGCCTTTAACTGTTCCTGCGCCTGTGGAACCTCATCTCTCTTGCAGTTAACCGCCTGCATAATAGACCGCTGCAATGCCTTTATTTCTTCTTCGTACATCTCTGTTCTATCCTCCAAATTCCAAGTCGTTATGTCAATCATCTGTCACTGCGTGATTTGTATCCAGTATAACATAAATACACCGGAAAGTCTATGATTAGACCAGAAAATGCAATCTGGTCTTTTTCACGGCACTGCGCCAGTCAAAACAATAAACCGGAATACAAAGCAATGCCGTCAGGGCCGCGCCGCACAGGGCATCCACTACAGAATGCTGTTTTACAAAGAATGTGGATATACAGATGACAACCATCCAGAATACAATGAGTCCAGCCCATATGGGATGCTCCTTTCCCAGTCTGGAGCGCAGGGTTACAATAGAAATTGCCACAGAGCTTGACACATGAATAGACGGACATACGTTCGTGGGCGTATCCATCCGATAAATCAGCTTTGCCAGCCGACTGCAGAAATTGTCTCTTACAATCTCTGTCCGCAGCTGCAGACCATTTGGAAATATCACATACAAAATGAGACTGATGGTCATGCCACAAAACATCAGCATACACAGATCCAGAAAATCTTCCTTTTCATACATCATATAAAAGAGAAGAGACATTGGCATCAGAAGCAACCAGCTTATGTATGGAATGATAAATCCTTCCATAAACGGAATCTGCCCATCTATCGGGCAGGAAATCCAGTATTTTGCCTCTACAAACTGCTCCACCAGAAAAAAGCCTGTCAGATAAAAAATCATATAAACCAGCCAATAGCTATAGGGATGTTCCTGCACCCATCCTGTCAGTTTCTTGCACATAGTATTCTCTCTCCTTCTTTCGCATCCAGGTAATGAAATATATTTTTTCAAACACAAACTGCCACCATTTTACCCTAGTGTCTGAGACGTGTCAAGAATTTGCATCCCCATAACAAAAGGAAGCTTCTCTTCCGTCCTCTACGAACTGAGAAAAGCTTCCTGTTTCCCATTATATAATTATAATGTCTCACCTTGAAGAATGGATACATTTTTAATGTTCTGTTCGTTTCGATAGCCGCATGCCTTCAGACCCGCTAACAACACCTGGTTCCAGCTTTTGGCAGACAACCGGCAGACGGTATGATCATCCAATTCAACCATACAAACATCCTCCATGTCTCCTTCGGTCATAGTAGTGCACGCAACCCGATACATGTTTTTGCGGCTGATTGCCCCGATTTCCTCCAATAAGTTTACCATACGATAAACCGTAGCAATGCCAATCTGTGCATCTTCTTTTGCCGCACGATAATAAATATCTTTACAGCAGGAGCAATCGCCTTCCAGAATGATATCCAGCAGTTTTAACCGCTGTCTGGTGATTCTACACCCTCGCTCTTTCAGCTTATCTACAATCATCTGCTTTTGCATGGCAGTTCTTTCAAATTCCTCCTGCATGAGTTCTTTTTTCAAGTATTGACCACATCCTTCTTGTGTCTGATTTTCTTTTTGCAAACACAGGACTGTTTAGTGGCAGTGACCACCACAGTTTTTACAGTCACCGCCACACTGGATGGATTTTCCTTTTTTCTTGTCGGAAATCATACTCCAGATAATGGCGCCTACAATGACCAACAAAATCGCACCTACTACAACTGTTCCCATTGCTTCCATGTTCACTCCAATCTACAGGTGCCTGTTCAGGCACCTGTTTGTGCCATTTTATCTTGCCTTTTTTGCATACTTATCCGGTCTGACTAACAGATAGATAAATGCTGCCACGAGCAGGAATGCTACCACTGTAAACAGACCAAAACTTCCTGCTGTAAACAAAGTGCCGATCTGATAGATACACAGTGCTACCACATATGCCAATAAGCACTGATAACCGATTGCAATCCAGAACCACTTATGGCTGTTCATCTCTCTCTTAATGGCACCCATTGCCGCAAAGCAAGGTGCACATAACAGGTTGAATACCAGGAAAGAGTATGCTGCAACAGTAGTCATACTGCCTGCCAGTGTTCCCCAGATCTCATCTCCATTTTCTGCCACTTCCGCAAAACCATACAGAATACCAAAGGTACCTACCACATTTTCCTTTGCAACCAGACCGGTCACTGCTGCCACTGTGGATCTCCATTCACCCCAGCCAAGCGGAATGAACAGCCATGCAACAGCACGGCCAATGTGTGCCAGAATACTGTAATCAATCTCCAGGTCATCTAACATTCTGAACTCACCATCTACCCATCCGAAGTAAGTGGTAAACCATACCACGATAGTGGATAACAGGATGATGGTACCGGCCTTCTTAATGAAGGACCAGCCACGCTCCCACATGCTTCTCAGTACACTGCCCACTGTTGGCCAGTGATAAGCCGGCAGTTCCATGACGAATGGTGCGGGATCGCCTGCAAATAACTTTGTCTTCTTTAAGATGATACCGGAGCAGATAATTGCCGCGATACCTACAAAATATGCACTTGGTGCCACCCACCATGCACCGCCAAACAATGCACCTGCAATCAAACCAATGATCGGCAGCTTTGCACCACAAGGAATAAAGGTGGTGGTCATAATGGTCATCTTACGGTCTCTGTCATTCTCAATGGTACGGGAAGCCATCACTGCCGGCACACCACAACCGGTACCGATCAGCATCGGGATAAAGGACTTACCGGACAAACCAAACTTACGGAAAATTCTGTCCATGATAAAGGCAACTCTGGCCATGTATCCGCAGCTCTCTAAGAATGCCAGGAAAATAAACAATACCAGCATCTGCGGTACAAAACCAAGTACCGCACCTACACCAGCGATGATACCGTCTACGATCAGTCCGGTTAACCAGTCTGCACAGCCAATCTTCTCTAACAGATCACTTACAATAACCGGAACACCAGGAACCCATACGCCATAATCAGCCGGATCCGGCTCATCTGCTTCTAACACAGCCTCTGCCTCTGCCACCACGCTGTCTGTGATATCCACAGTCTCAATGACTTCATCTTCGTCATCTACGATCTCTACCACTGTCTCACCGTCTTCAGAAGCTGCCAGAATCTGGTCTGCCCTGCTGTATTCTTCCGCTGCTTCTCCATAGGAAGCGGAACCAATGCCAAACAGATGCCATCCATCTCCAAATACACCGTCATTTGCCCAGTCCGTCGCCCATGTACCAACCGTGGTCACAGATACATAGTATACCAGGAACATGACCAGTGCAAAAATAGGCAGTGCCAGCCATCTGTTGGTGACTACCTTATCGATCTTATCAGATGTGGTCATCTTCTGACCGGTCTTCTTGGTCACACACTTGCCGATGATAGAAGAAATATATGTATATCTTTCATTGGTAATGATACTCTCTGTATCATCATCATATTTGTCTTCCAGCGCCTTAATCTGTGCAGATACATCCGGCACCTGCTTCATCTGTGTGGTGATCTTCTCATCCTTCTCCAACAGCTTGATGGCAAAGAAACGCTTCTGCTCTTCTGCCACATCACTGCCCAGCTTACCGGCTACCGCATTGATTGCCTCCTCTACATCAGATGCAAATACATGTACCGGCTTTGCAACCTTGGAAGCCTGTGCCAGTGCCACTGCCTTATCCGCAGCTTCCTTGATACCGGTTCCCTTTAATGCAGAGATGGAAACCACCTCACAACCCAGTGCCTTAGACAGCTGTGCCAGATTGATCTTATCTCCGGTCTTCTCCAGAATATCTGCCATGTTCACTGCCATCACAAGAGGAATGCCCAATTCCATCAACTGGGTGGACAGATACAGGTTTCTCTCAATGTTGGTACCATCTACGATATTTAAGATCGCATCCGGCTTCTCATTGATCAGATAATTTCTTGCTACTACTTCCTCTAATGTATAGGGAGAAAGAGAATAAATACCAGGAAGGTCCATGATCACCACATCTTTGTGATTCTTTAACTTTCCTTCTTTCTTTTCAACCGTTACACCCGGCCAGTTTCCTACGAACTGATTAGAACCAGTTAACGCATTAAACAATGTGGTCTTACCACAGTTTGGATTTCCTGCTAATGCAATTTTCAATGCCATATTCTACTCCTTCTGTATTAGTCTTTTCTAACCAACCTGCAAAAAAGAACGGGTAAATTACTCTACCTCGATCATCACTGCATCTGCTTTTCTCAAAGACAACTCATAGCCTCTGACTGTTACCTCTACCGGATCACCCAGCGGTGCCACTTTTCTCACATAAATCTCAATGCCTTTTGTGATTCCCATATCCATGATTCTTCTTTTGACAGGACCGCTTCCGGTCAGCTTTTTCACTTTCACGGTCTGTCCACATGGAATCTCGTTCAATGTTTTCATAAGTCCTCCATTCTGAAGCGTATCTGCGACAATGTGACGCTCCCACACATAACTTTCAGATGGTAGTCTGCCATCTCATCGCCATCTATCACAGCAGTCATTGGACATACTGCGGAAAGTTTCTGCCCCTATCCGGCATCCACTTACAAACCGAAAACTCTGCTGTCTATTCAGAGACAATCTGAATGTGTTCCCTCTCAAACTGCTCAAATCATGATCTTATTTGCCATATCCTTGCCAATGGCAACTCTGGAATCCTTTACATTCACAATAATGTTACCATCTGTGGAAGAGATAACAGTTACCTTACCACCAGTGACAAATCCCAGCTTCTCTAAAAACTTTCTGGTCTCCTCTTTTCCACCAATTTTCTTAATGATGTTCTCTTCTCCCTCTTTTGCCATAGTAAGCGGCATCATATGATCCTCCTTATCTACTGTTTGGTATACAATACCTTATTGAGATTTTTTTTCTTTATCTATAGTTAGTATACTCTAATGCTCATTAGGTGTCAATGATTTTTTTCTGTTTTTTCTGATTTCCTTTCGTTTCCTCTTGCTTCATTTCAAAGAAGTTTTTGACCATTCTGCCTATTTTTCATTTGAAACCGACTGCATTCTATGTTATACTAAAATACAATCACACATGAAATATTTGAATTTAGGAACGATTCGCCCTAAATGGTTACAGATTATTTATAAATAAAAGGAGATGAATTACATGCCAACAACAGCTACTCATACACATATCACTGCAACCGGCAGTGCCACTACGGAATCTTCTGAGAATTATCTGGAGACGATCCTGATGCTCAGCAAGAAGCTTCCGGTGGTTCGTTCTGTAGACATCGCCAATGAACTGGATTTCAAGAAGTCCAGTGTCAGCGTTGCCATGAAGAATCTGCGTCAGGCCGGTCACATCACCGTGACACAGGCTGGTTTTATTTACCTGACTGATTCGGGAAGGCAGATTGCAGAAATGATTTATGAACGACACCAGATTCTGTCTTCCTGCCTGATGAAGTTAGGAGTGGACGAGCAGACAGCCACTTCTGATGCCTGCAAGATTGAGCATGCCATCAGTCCGGAGAGTTTCGAGGCGATCAAAGAATACTTAAAAAAAGTGAATTTATAACCAACGAAACAGGGCATATGAGGAGCTCCTCATATGCCCTGTTTGATTTCTCAGAACCATTTCGTTTCTATGTGCGACCAGTGATTTCTGTTCACTCAGTATAAAGGGGTTCCACTCTGGTTTCTTCTTTATCTTCCTTGCAAGCAGGTCTCCACTGACTGGATTACAGCAGCGCCATCTCCCACTGCCGTAGCAATCTGACGAACCGCTTTGGTTCGCACATCTCCTGCTGCAAAAACACCTTCTACCTGACTCTTGCCATCTTCTCCGGCAATGACATATCCCTGCTCATCCAGTACACCCAAGGATGCAGCATAAGCAGTCACCGGCTCCATCCCCACTGCAATGAATACGGCTGCAGTCTCCAATACTTCCTCTGCACCGGTACGGTTGTCCACCACTTTGATGGCTTCTACTTTTCCTTCTCCCTGAATTTCTTTGATTTCTCTGCATGGCAGAAACTCAATATTTTCCGTCTGGAATACCTTTTCCTGTAACTCCTTATTTCCTCTCAGGGTATCCCGCCGGTGTACCAGATACACCTTCTCACACAGTCTGGACAAATACAGGGCATCTGACAATGCCGTATCTCCACCACCTGCCACTGTAGCAATGCGATTTCTAAAGAACGCACCATCGCAGGTGGCGCAGTAAGACACGCCTCTTGCTGCCAGTTCTGCTTCTCCCGGCACCCCTAAGTGTCTGTGTATGGCACCGGTAGCCAGAACCACTGTCTTCGTCTGCAACTGTTCCCCTGCTTCTGTCAGAACCACAAATCCTTCTTCTGTCTTCTGAATCTCTTTTACATCTGCCTCTTGAAACGTTGCCCCTGCTGCCTCTGCATGTTCTCTAAAGGCCATGGCAAGTTCAAAGCCGCTCTTGCCATTCAACCCCAGATAATTGTCCACCTGATCGGTGAATACCATCTGCCCCCCGCTCATGGCGGCTTTCTCCAATACCACTGCGTCTAATCTGGCTCTGGCTGCATAAACGGCAGCAGACAATCCTGCCGGACCACTGCCGATGATGATTGTATCGTACATACTCGTCTCCTTTACATTGTTTATTACTAGAATCTACTTTTTTGGTGTTATTTTTATGTGACATGAGCATTATAACATA
>JAFTGN010000073.1 GCA_017457865.1 Lachnospiraceae bacterium
ACCGTTTCCTTAATCCTCCAACAGCATCTGGTAGAATCCTGCATAATCGGTGTCGCCGTTCTTAGTAGCAGCGATGGCTGTACGAGGATGCTGGTCTAACAAACCGGTCAGCAGATATGGAATGTCATATCCCCATTGTACCCCGGATGCCTTTAATGGCAGCATGTACTCTCTGATGAAATGCAGCACCGGATTCAGATCATAACGAGGATTCTTCAAGAAACCAAGCAATGCTTCTAAGGTACAGTTGCCGGCACCACGTCCCATGCCGCACACAGTGCCATCTAAAAAGCTAACGCCAATGGACAACGCTTCAATGGTATTGGCAAAGGCACATTGCTGGTTGTTATGGGCGTGAATTCCCAGTGTCTTGCCACCAAACTGGTCCAGTGTATTCATATACAATTCTGCCACCCGGCGAATCTCTTCCGGATACAGAGAACCATAGCTGTCTACCACATAAATGGTCTGTACCGGTGATTTTGCCAGCTCACCCAGCGCAATCTTAATGTCACTTTCCTGGCACTTAGAGATGGCCATAATGTTGCAGGTGGTCTCGTATCCCTTGGCAGTGGCATCTTCAATCATGGCAACTGCTTCCGGAATGGTGTCAATGTAAGTGGCCACACGAATCATGTCAATTGGACTTTCTGCCTTTGGCACAATGTCCGTCTTATAATCACAACGTCCCACATCTGCCATGACTGCGATCTTCGGACCATTGGCATTGTCTCCTACAATGGCACGGATGTCCTCGTCCTTGCAGAACTTCCACTTTCCAAACTTTTCCGGTGCAAACAAACGGGCAGATGCCTTATATCCCATCTCCATATAATCTACCCCTGCGGCACAGTTCATCTGATACAATGCCTTTACAAACTCATCTGTAAAAAAGAAATCATTGCACAACCCCCCATCCCGAAGAGTGGCATCCAATACACGTACATCTTCCCGAACCGATAATAAATTTCCTTTAAGTTCCATCATTCATTCCATCCTTATTTTGATTTGATCACGTTCCAGAATCCATCATCCTGTCTCAGTCCATCACAATCTGTCTCCTGCACAGATTCTGTCTGCGTCCTCATCTGAATCTTCTGTTCCGTTTTTTCACCTTAACGCTGTAAAGCGTTACTGCTATGAAGATTATACCACACTTCTTCTCGTCTGCCAATGATTTTCTGCTTTTTTCTGCATCTTTTACGGGTCCGTTTCCTGCTTTGCCCGATACTTCCGCCCTACCTGCAAAGAGGAACCATACATACTGCCTCGCACCACTGCGTCCATGCCAAACCGACTGCGAAGGGCATCCATGGTCTGGTCTACCTTTCGCTGCTTTTCCTTCTGTTCGTCCACAAATAAGCTGGTCTGCTCAAATCCGTCCCTGGAAATGTGGCTCAGGCTTACTCCCAGCAGCCGCAGCGGCATCTGCCTATCCCATAACTCTCCAAACAATGTGCTCACCGCCTGGTAGATTTCCGCTGTCACATCTGTCTCTTCTGACAGTGTCCGCTGTCTGGAATGCTTTTTCATATCATTGCTGCGGATGGTCACGGAAACACATCCGGTTCTGGCGCCCTCTCCCCGCAGATGGGCAGTGACACTGTCTGTCAGACTGCGCAGGATCCACGCTGCCTCCTCCATGGTCACCACATCCTGATCCAGCGTGGTGGAAATGCTGTATCCCTTTGCTTCCTCCGGTTCTGGCAGAACCGGTGCATCATCCCGTCCGTTGGCGGCATCAATCAGATACTGTGCCAGTTTATTGCCCACCAACTGCTGCAGGAAATGGTGCTCCTGATGGGCCAGCTGACCGATGGTGTGGATACCTGCCTGATTGCATTTCATGGCAGTGGCTTTCCCTACTCCCAACAGACGGTTGACCGGCAGCGGCCAGAATTTTTCCGGCAGTTCTGATAAAAACAAAGTGTGTACCCGATCCGGCTTTTCAAAATCTCCTGCCATCTTTGCCAGCAGTTTATTAGGACCGATGCCCACATTGACTGTAAATCCCAATTCCTCCCGTATTTTATCCTTCAGACCATAGGCTGCCTTCACCGGATCCGGATACAGCTTTCCCATGGTACTCATATCCAGAAAGCACTCATCAATGGAAAATTCCTCCATCACCGGCGCAAATTCCCTGCATATGTCTTTAAAAGCTTTGGAGTTTTTCTGGTACAGTCGAAAATCAGCCGGGAACACCTGCAGATCAGGACATTTTCGGAGCGCCATGGCCATGGGTTCTCCGGTCTGGATGCCGTATTGCCTGGCCGGAATGGATTTTGCCAGCACCACACTGGTGCGCCTGCCGGGATCCCCGCCGATACATGCGGGGATCAGACGGATGTCCTCCTGCCCCTGGGCAATGCGCCGCACCGCCTCCCATGACAAAAAGGCGCTGTTTACATCTACATGAAAAATCAACCGTTCTGCCATACGGTACCTCCTGTAAAATTTCAAATGGACAGTTGTGAAACTGCATCTACGCTTTGACAAGAGCCTTCTCAAGACATGTCTGCCTCCCTCGGCCTCCTGTTTCATGTGTTTTCTCAGGGTTTCACAACTGCTTCATGTGCGCATAAAAAAGCAGCTGTACAGAACTGTGGGTTTGTGACGATTTCGCTTTTCCTGACAAATCACATGATAATTCGCTGTCATGTGACGACGCGTCTCTCTTGTTCCCGTCCTATTTAGAACATTTCTTCGTAATCCTCTTGGGTAAACCGGTGATAGGTGACATGGCAGCCTTCGTTGGTGATGCAGTAGCGGTAGGCATCCGGTATGCCCTCTGTAAAGTACACCAGATAGTCAAATTCTCCGTCCACAAGCGGCTCAATCTGCACATGATCTGAATAGGAAGTGAACACAGAAAGTACTTCTTCCATGGTGACCCCATGCTTCGAAACGGTCTGAATCAGATCTGAAAGAAAGCCGTCCTGTTCCATATGGGTATGCACATACGCTGCACCTTCTGGTGGAATCAGGATACAGAACCGGTCTTTCTGACTGGAAAAGGTCAGTTTGCCAAGCCGCGGCTCTGCCTCACAGGAAAAGTCTTCCAGTGCCTGGTGCATCTGCACCTTGTCATACTCTGTGTGCAGAAATCGGTTTAAAGAGGACAGGGGATAATACAAGCGTATGGTCTCCCTGCGGTACCCTAATTTCAACTGCTGTTCCTTCATCATATCTGTGATATTGTGTTCCAATCTGGAAAAATCCATGTCCTTTCTGCTCCTTTTCTGTTTGAGACGTCCTCTCTGCTACCATACTCAAAATGATATTGAAACTGTACCAGACCTCTAATCTTTATGCTTCAATATATAGTGACTGCTTTTCAATTTTCCTTTTTGCTCTAGCACCTCTTGATCTGTTAGTTCTTTTAAAATTTTTCGTGCTCTTGATTCTTTTACATTTAATAATATTTGTGTTTCTTTGTTTGTAATTTTCCCTTCTTTTAAAATATATTCTATTATTTTTTTCTTAGATTGAACCAATCTACCTGACTTTCTTTGCGTTTTATCAGTACTCTCATTCATCTTATCAGGACTTTCTTCCGTTTTACCAGTACTTTTTTTCACTTTATCAGGACTTTTCTCCGTTTTATCAGTACTTTTCTTCACTTTATCAGGACTTTCTTCTGTTTTATCGGCTTTTTCCTGTGATCGATAAAAACAAACAACAAATCCTGACTTCAATTTTTTAAATTCATATCGCACCCCTGCCTCATCACACACATCTGCCATACGCTTTAATCCAGTTCCAAAGTTTTCGATGTCTATATCATAACAACTGTACAAGAGACATTATTCTGCGAAGGTTTTGCATTGCAAAATCCTGAGTGATGCAAGCAAAAATCCCATCACCGAAGGTGATTTGGAATGGATTTTTGCTCGTAACTGTGAAAGCATCGAACAGTTACGAATAGTATAAAATCCTGGCAATCTTAGGGTTTCTACGAATTGGTCGTTCTGACCGATTGATAAAATCCTGCGGATCAAACCCTTCCGGAAATGCACCGGGATTGTATATTTCCACTCTGTCTTTATAAATTGCCACTTCGTTACTTTGCCCGGAAGCATAGTCCTTATGACAAAAAGAATTCAACAAAGCCTCTCGAATGGCATCTACAGGTATTTCCGGTATTTCTGTACGCTGAAGAGAACCTGTAAATTCTACTCTCCAATGTCTCTGTCTCAATCCCTAAATTCAAGCGTCCACCTACTTTCTTCTCCAAACATACGATTCTGTTTTCAAACAATTCAATTCGTTTATTGATTATTATACCATCATTATTTTCTATCTTCAACATCTTCTTCCAGATCATTTCAACGGATCATACGTCATATGCAGCGCCCACATCAATTTTGAAAAATGCCAAAACTCCCCATTGTACTGTCCTGCTTTTTCTTTTATAATGGGAAGTGGGAAGAGATCAAATCAAAGAAAGGGGAATACGTATACAAATGGATCACATTCATGAAATGATCGATCAAAAAATCGAGGAACTGGAACGTGAGGGAAATTTCAAAAAAGAAAAGTTATTTTTACAGCACGGCACCACCACAGTCTACGAGCACAGCGTTGCAGTGGCAAAAATGAGCTGCCTGATTGTAATGCAGTTACATCTGACTGTAGATCTGGATGCGCTGATTTATGGTGCCCTGCTTCATGATTATTTTTTATATGACTGGCATGACAAAAGCAGAGGCGAACGGTGGCACGGTCTGACCCACCCCATTACATCCCTGCGCAATGCAGACCGGGACTACCATCTGGGGACAATCGAAAAAGACATCATCCGCCACCATATGTTTCCGCTGACCCTGACACCGCCCCGCACAAAAGAGGGATGGGTGGTGTGCATGGCAGATAAAATCTGTGCCACCAGAGAAACGGTGTTTCGCACCCGTCATGAAGATATCCAGCCTCCTATGCCGCCTATGGGACCGGAAGTGGGGGTATAAGACTTTCCTATTTATAAAAGCCACTGTACAGTAGATGCATTCTGCTGCTACAGAGGCTTTTTATTTGGTTAATATATCCAGCAACTTCACGGAAAGTTCCTCTGGTGTCTCCTTACATCCATTGACCATCCAAAAATAAATATCCATTTATAAATGCAAGGGGATGCTGCCATTAACACAACACCCCTTGCATTTTCATCGACCATATTTCCATCTTTCTATTGGTAAATACCAAATCTTTTATTCAAATTTCTATCCCCTTTATCTAAACTGTTGTTGTGATATAATATTGTTGTAACACCTTGACCTAATAAGATATAATCTTAAGAGGAAGGAAGGTATATTACAAATGAACCGACACTATGAACCAGAATTCAAGAAAAAGATGGTTCGTCTTCATCTCGAAGATGGAAGA
>JAFTGN010000074.1 GCA_017457865.1 Lachnospiraceae bacterium
GGTAGAGTATCCGCACGTATATGAGGAATTGGCGGATTATGCCAAGGCAGAACAGGATCACGACGAGAGACCGATTTTTGAAGACTTGGGAGTGGATCCTACTTCCTACCAGACTGTATTCATCGGATATCCCATCTGGTGGTACAGCCTGCCGATGATCATGGAGACATTTTTCGATACCTATGATTTTTCTGGTGTGACGATTGTTCCTTTCAATACGCATGAGGGAAGCAGGGATGGAGGAACCTATGACATGATCCGTGACAGAGAGCCGAATGCGACCGTGTTGGATGGGCTGCCTATCCGTGGCGGCGATGTGGCCAATGACGAATCAAAAAGAGCTGTATCCGAGTGGATTGCAGGGCTGGACTTGGAATAGATGAAAGGATGGTACAGCATTATGGCAAAGAAGCAGACGGCAGGAAGGGATCATTTAGGGACACTTGCTCCGAAATTTGCGGAGCTCAACGACGATGTGTTATTTGGTGAAGTATGGTCACGAGAACAACAGCTTTCCGCAAGAGACCGCAGCATGATCACCATCGCAGCGCTTTTCTCGGCAGGACTTTATCCGCAACTAAAGTCTCACCTTGCACTTGGGAAAGAGCACGGAGTTACGAAGGAAGAGGCAGTGGAGATCGTAACACAGCTTGCGTTTTACTGTGGATGGCCGAAGGCATGGAGTACCTTCCCATTGATTCAGGAGATTTATAGAGATGAGGAAGTTGTTGGTTTACCGAACGGAGTGCCCTCAAATCTGTCATGCTTTCCGGTGGGAGAACCAAACACAGCGTTTGCCCAGTATTTTGTTGGACGCAGTTTTCTTGCTCCGCTGACAATGGAACAGATACCGACGTTCAATGTGACATTTGAACCGGGATGCCGGAACAACTGGCATATTCATCATGCAGACAAAGGTGGTGGGCAGTTGCTCATCTGCGTATCCGGGCGGGGCTGGTATCAGGAATGGGGCAAGGAACCCAGAGAATTGCATCCCGGCGATATCGTCAATATTCCTGCAAACGTTAAGCACTGGCATGGAGCGGGGGCGGATTCGTGGTTTCAGCACATCGCACAGGAGATTCCTGGTGAAAATACAAAAACAGAGTGGTGTGAAGCTGTGGGAGATGAGCAGTATGGAAAACTCCATGAAACAATCATTTCATGAAAGAAGATGAACTTACTGATTTAGTTCAATTCTCAGGGGGGTTTGTAATGAATTTACAAGCTTCCCTTGATTTTTTAATCGGTTTGTGTGACGGTACCCCCTCAAAACCTTTCAAAATAGAATCGCAAAATTTGTGACAATACATTGACGTTTAAGACTGAGTGTGTTATTATAGTTAGAGATAGCTAATACGCAAATTAGAGGAAAGAGACGAGTCAGAAACAGCGAATGTCTGACATGAATACCGTGTAAGCGGTATATTTTTTGAAATATGAGTTAGCTAAAGCTAACGATAATGACCGAGGTGATTGCTTTGAATAAGGCAGAAGGAAGAGAGAAGAAACAAAGTGAATTTAGATATGACAACAGCAGCGGACATTTGCCGATGTTCGGCGTGGGACCGCTTATGACCTGCCGGGGAACGTTGGATGGATTCTGTATTTTGTCGGGCTGATCTTCGCTTTTACGAAGAAGCCTGCGTTTGTGGAATCGCAGACAATGCTTCAACTCATGGTCGTTGCTATCATTCCTGCGATTCTTATGGCGTTGGGGATTGTCGAGCTCATCAACCAGCGTATCCATAAACTGGACAGGGTATTGCCACGAATTTGTCTGATGAGAGAGTTTGGCGCGTTGACGCTGGGCGGCATCACGGGAATTGTGACAGCTGTGGTTATGTTGATATGCGCTGTGGCAACAGGAATAGGAGAATTGCTCTATATATGGCTCATGCTGGCTGGCGGGATACTTTGCAGTATCTTTGCAGGATTGCTATTTGGACACTATAAACGGAGGGAGGCATGACAGATGGTGATAATTCAATTGATTTTATACTGCCTGCTCTTTACAGCAATGGTGAAATTTGCTGTTCATGGCGGCGCAATAGACGGTCTGTATTTTTACCCGAAACCGGTGCAGGATCGGGTGATAGGAATAGGACTCACGGACAAAGAGACTATGAATCGAAAGCGAAAGAGATTTATGATCCTTTTCTATGTCGTAATGCTTGTGGCGCTCTTGCTGATTATCGGACTTTGGAATGGCGTCCGTGATTTTAAGACAGCCTACCTGCAGGCACTTCTATTTCTGGAAGTCATGAACTGGTACGACGGCATCGTGATCGATAGGTTGTGGGTTGGACACAGCAGGTTTTGGATTTTACCTGGCACGGAAGATTTGCCCTTTGTTCAGACATGGCCGCAGGTGCTACAAAAACGCAGCATTCTCACGCTGATTTGGATCGTTGGCGCGGCAATCGTCGCAGGCATGATTTTGCTGGTATTTTGATGCGGAGGTTTTTATATGAACTGGATGATTTTTGGTATCGAAGCGGCAGTATTTCTTGGATTGTTCACGATTATGGTGATATTGCCTGCAAAGAAGAATCCCGCTGTGGGTGTTCATAATTACCCGAAGGAGATTCAGGAAGAGTATTTCAAGACCCACGAGCGTATTGAGACTGCGCCGCTTTCCAAACGGACGGCACTTGTCAAATCGGTGGGAATACTCATGTTTGTGGTTTTCCTGTCTTTTGGCGCATGGCTATGCGGTGTAAAAGGTTTCTGGCAGGGTTTCCTATATGCCGTGCTGATATTCGCAATTGTCGGCGCATATGACACTTTCTTCCTTGATTGGGTGCTGTTTTCAAAACTCCCGATGTTTCGGCTCCCCGGCACGGAGCATATGGACGAAGCCTATGCGCAGAAATGGTTCCACGTTAAAGGTATGCTGTTTCCCGGCGTGCTTTTTGCACTGATTATCGGCGTGCTTACGGGGTTGATTGCTATGGCTTTTTAGCATTTTGGGAGGACAAAACGCATGAGCTTACTGAATAGCATCCTAAAGCCAATCGTCAGGAAAAGGGTCAAGGGCAGCAATCTTTACAGGGAAGAAAGTGACGAGGAATTTAAGTGAATGTCCTATGAGGTACAAGCGAAATTCCGGTTTACCTTACCGGAAATCAAGGGCTTCGAATTCTGGGGTGAGTCTTTTGACGGCTTTCATGTCGTTGTTGGCACAAGAAAAGGAACTGCGCCTGATAAGGCTATCGTATATTTCCCCGGCAGCTCCAGACGGTGGCAGCTTCCCTATAAGATTTCCCGTTGCCTGGAATGGTTGTGTTCTTTGTGTTTTGGATCGTCCAGCATATTGCGCACATCCGGGCATTCATAAAGGGCTGCACTCCCTATCCGAAATGGTGCTGGATATTCTGCCCTTCGGTTGGAATGGCACTGACAATGCTCTTGAAATTCTTACCGGAAACGGCTCTCAGAAATGCTATTACCGCAGGGTGGATCAGCATCGGAAATCTCTGGATGTTCCTCGGTCTGCTGATCATGATGAAAAAGGCAAGGGAACGGGAGGAGATCAAGAAGTTCTTTGAAATGAGCAATGAGACTGCGGATGAGTTCATGGAAACACCGGTGTAACAGGAAGGCGTGGATAGAGAGAAGAGGGTGTAATAATTATGATGATATTTACAATTATTTTATCGATTGTGATGATGGTGGGGTTGTTTTTGATGCTCTGGTCTGCCGTGGGATTTATCCAAAACAAGAAGTTCTTTACTTCAGCACCAAAAGCGGGGCAGGAAGTGATTCAACCGAAGGAGGAGCGTTTCAGGGGTCAACACGTTGTCGGATGGCTGCTGATGATTCTTGCCCTTGCGCTCCTTGTCGCCCCTGTCATCTTCGGCGCGTATGACGGCATTCAAAAAGAATTTGAATTCTGTCAGTTCTTTATCCGGTTTGCCGTTATGCTGCTCTTACTCAAGGCATTCGATATTTTGTTTTTCGATTATTATTTGCTTTGCCGTTCCGACTTCTTCCCTCACTATTATCCGGAGGTGAAGGACATCTACGGTCCGGAGATTTTCGGTTACAATTGGAAATCCCATCTGCTTCAGATTGTTCTGATGCTTTTGGGAGCGATGCTTGCGGCGTGGATATGCACGCTGATTTCCTGATGCAATGCCCCGGTTACGATGATTGCTGGCCTTCGGACGAGGCTGTGCCGAGGATGGAGAAGATTTTGAAAGAAGCAGGATACCCCTACAGGTACAAGGCGACCGTGTATGAAAAGGGCAGTCACCTGTTGTGCGGTGATTTATCCGGCAGCCCGGAATATTTGAAATCCATGAAAAAAATCCTTCAGGCAGAATATGTAGATCAGGATGCTTGCAATAAGGGCAGAAACGACAGCATGAAGGAAGCGCTTGACTTTCTGGAAGGATGGAAGGAATGGATGAAAGCTCTGGCGATTCCGGAGCTCCTGATCGGCTGGCCGTTTGTGGTCTGCCCGCTGGTTGGCTTCATCGTTGCGGGGCTCAGTACATGGATATATTAACGATAAGGTTTGTTTTGGGAGGATAACGACGATGAAAAATAGCAGCAGAAAACTATGGACTCTCGGCATTATAGGATGCATTTGCTTTGGGATTGGCGATTGGCTGCTGGGGTATGTTGATCCTGGGGTCATCGGAGAGGAATTTCATGTGATGCGTGTCGGTCATGGGGCGGATTACAGTCTGATGAAAGTGACGGTCACTTTATTCCTTGGTGTAATCGGTATGGCGTTTCTCATCCCCGGATTCCGGGCGCAGGCGGATATATTGAAGGACGAAAAAAGAAAACCGTTGTTCCGTTTCTTTATGACGCTGTGCGCAGTAGCATGGCTTGTGATTCATGTCACGGTTTCAGCGGGAATCTTTGTTTATTCCTGGTGCATGCATCAGGGGGATGCCGTCCTGGCGCACGACCTTGCGATTGACGTAATGAACTTATTCCAGCCGATGCAGCTCGTTTCCTATGTGTTCCTGGCAGTTCCGCTCATCATGCAGATTTTGGATATCGTAAGAGGCAGGACTGTCTGCAAAAGAACCGCTGTGTTGTTTACTTCTGTTGTATGGATGTGCGTGTTTTCGATATTTAAATTTGTGTTCCCTGCGAGTGCGTTTGTAAACGGGTTGGATACATTCAGTATGAATGCCGGGATGATCGTGTGGTTTATATACCTGCTTTTGCAGGTACGAGAGGATGGCTTGGCCGAGGGGAGATGAGACCATGAGTATAACGATAATCACATTGAAACAGCTATTATACTTATTTTGTTTACCATTGGCGTAACGCTTGGCAGGAGAAATCAGATTGATCAGGCGTTTTTTGTATCTTACATCATATGGCTGATTATTGACTGGTACGATTGTTTTGTGATCGACTGGATTTGGGTGTGCCACAGCAAGCGGATTATCATCCCCGGAACCGAGGATTTGACTCGTTCCTATAAGGATTATAAATTTCATGCCATCGGCAGCCTGAAAGGAATGGTGATCGGAGTACCGGTATGGGTTCTGGTGGGAATTCTGGTGCAGATAATAGCATGGATAGCCATGAAGAGAAGATATGAACAGAAAAGATGAGATTAAATCCGCCTATAAGGGTTTGGGTAATGCGCACAGCTTCTATGATGGCATGATGCTTGGCACAACTCGAATGGGGCGCTTTATGTTAAAACATGTCTGGCGTATGAC
>JAFTGN010000075.1 GCA_017457865.1 Lachnospiraceae bacterium
TCCTGTCTGTTCAGGCAGGCAGCATATCCCATGGTATTGACCTTTTTATACAGTCGGTTGCGCTTGTCCACCTCTGTCTCCACAAAAATCACACAGGTAAATTCACTGAGTTCATCCAGAAACTGTACCCAGTCTTCACTGGCACTTTTAAACAGACCACTGTCTTCTATCAAAATCAACCGATGCTCTACAAAAAAGGGCATGGTCTGCGCCAGTTCCTTCACCACTGACAAGTCAATATTCTTGCCGGAGAAATAGTGATAATTCATGGTATCTTCTCCTACAATCGCCTGGTGGAGACGGTTGCGGAAAAACAAACGTAGATACGTTTCCTCTCCATATAGCAGATATACATGATGAAACTGGCCTGTCTGAATATCCTGATTCAGTGTCTGCATTCTGTGCACTTCCTTTCATTCATATTGTTCTATAGCCCAACGATCCCCCCTGGTCTTTAGCAACAATGCGCCATGACCTGCTGTAACATAATAGGGACAGTCTATGGCTTCCAGACGATCTAACACTTCTTTATGGGGATGTCCATAGCGGTTCCCCGCTCCGCAGCTGATGATGGCCAGCTGTGGCTGGCAAATCTCTAACAGTGCTTCACTGCTGGCATATTTGGAGCCGTGGTGCGCCACTTTGAACAAAGAAATAGGGCCTAACTGTTCCAGAAAATCTTCTGCTTCTATGGGCAAATCTCCGGTAAACAATGCCTGCAGATTCCGGTAGGTCATCTGTAGTACAATGGAATTGTCATTGGGATCAGAAGCAATACTTCCTTCCTCAGGATGAAGACAGGTAAAGGTGACTTCCCCAAAAGTCACCTGCTCCCCTGCCACCGCATAGCGAACAGGAATCTGCAATTGTTCTGCCTGTGCCATGATCTCCTGCCACTTTTCTTCTTCTGACACATGTGACAGGTATAACGTTCCTACCGTGATACGCCCATCTAACAGCAATGGCTCCACTCCATTGATATGGTCTGCATCCGGATGGGTCAGCACCAACAGATCAATTTTGGAAATCCCCTGAGACAACAGGAAGGGAAGGATGCGGTAGGTTCCCACATCAGATACATCTGTACTGCCTCCGTCGATCACCACAGTCTCTCCATCCGGCAACTGGAGACAAAGACACTCTCCCTGTCCCACATCCAGCATGGTCAAATGCAATGCCCCATCCTGGTAGGCACCGGGAATGCAATATAAGCCCAACACCATTGCAACCAGACTGGCCAACCGCAGCACTTTCTGCTGTCTGTCTCTCCTGCGTTCTTCCTCAGACTGGAGGCCTGCCTCTCCCTGTTCTTCCCTTGTCATCCGGTGCATCATATACAGGAACACTGCCAGTATTCCATAATACAGGAAACATTGCCAGAGCTTTGGCTGACCTGTGACAGACCTTGCCTCTGGCAAGGACACGGTCAATTTGCTTAGCATGTCATACAACCGTAAGATAAAATGTCCCATCCCAATGAAAAACATGCCCGTATGCAGACTGACCAGACCAGTCAAAGCTCCCATTGCACCGGAACATAACAGATATGCCGCCAGCGGAATCACTATCAGATTCAACAGAATACCATACACCGGATAGGTAAAGGAACTGTACAACACCACCGGCAATGTACCTAACTGGATGGACAAAGAAAATAGCAGACCATTCATCCATTTGTTTTTGCTGCCGATAAACCCAGTCAAAACCGGATGCACCACGCCAATCCCAATCACTGCCAGAAAAGTCATCCAAAAACCACTTTGCAAAATCTGCAATGGATAGAGTCCTAATATTCCCATTGCCGCCAGACCTGCCCCTGAAAGTAAATCATATTTCCTTCCATAACAAGCTGCCAGCATCTGTACTCCAAACATGACCATGGCACGAATGGCAGAAGCAGAACTGCCCACCAATATGCCATACAGGAGCAAAAACACACTGCCACCTGCAAAACCAACCAGAAAACTGCCACTGCTGCGCCGAATGGACTGATACACCATCATTGCCAGACAGGAAATATGCAGTCCGGAAACAGACAGCAAATGGGCAATGCCTGCTGCTTGAAACAATTCCTTCTGCTCCGCATCCACCTGTCTGGACATACCAAGCAGAATCGCCTGAAAAATTCCAGAATCCTCTGTCTCGCAAATCTGTGCCAATACTTCTGCCAAATGCAGCTTCCAAAGCAGAATCCGGTTTTGCAACTCACAATTGCCCGCTGCCATTTCCTCTACTGTATCAGCCTGCATGCCAGCCTGCACATTTTTCCCCAGATAATAGGTTCGGGTATCAAATTGTCCCGGATTCAATGCTCTGGGGTACCGGTAGATCCAGCCCGTTGCCTGTATGTAGCTGCCTATTTGAAAGCGCAGTGTCCCTTCTTCCGTCAATGGACTGCCTGTTGTTTTGACAATAATCTGTCCCGCCTGTAACTCCACGGTTTCATCCATATCTGTTTTAGGCATCACAACGGCCTCTTTCAGCCACAAACGGACCGCACCTTCCTCTGTTTCTACCTGGGTGATGATCCCATATACCGTTCCATTGATACCAGACTGTACAGCCCCTGTTTGACGTTCCTTTGCTTCTATATAAGAAACAAAGGGCGTAGGTGCTTCTGCCTGTGCCCTCAGCCACCCCCCACCAATACAAAAAAGCGGCAGCATAAGCAGCATGCCGCTCCCAAACCATAGTTTCATTTGTTCCGGCAAAAATCGGCACTGCCCCGTATGAATTCCTCCATACAAAAACAGAATCACTATTTCTGCACATACACTGATTTCCACACTTCTCCAGATGCCATCCTGCGCCATCCATTCTCCAAGTACAAGTGCTACAGCCATCCAGACAAAGGGTCGTTTCACAAATGCAATTACTCCTGATTTACAATCTGTAATTTATTCTCGGTTTCTACATAATCCAGATTCCGTTCAAATGCCTCTGACAAAGGGATCACATCCCGATAGGTCAGATTGGAAAATCCATTAACAGAAATCTGCACCTGGGTTACCTCGTGCAGTTCACACAAAGAATTGACAATGGAAAAAATTACCACCTCTGGCTGTACAAACCAGGGATCTTCCAAAAATGCCTCATCAAAATCCACATAACATACCTTATCCCGCACTTCTATGCGATTTAATTTGGTCTGTGGATTCAAAATCGGATAATATCTGTCATCCCCCGGTCCATCAATCAGCTGCTGGATGATGAATTCCTCCACAGAAGAAGGGTTGCTGTAGGCCACTTTAATGGTATCTGCCAACAACCCATCCCCCTTTTCGTTGGCATAATACAGAGACAGATTTCTAATCTGCACCATATTCACTTCCGCTCCTGTAATGTCCACAAAATCGGATGCCTTCATGATGGGAATCTGATTACCGGACTGGTCACATAATGGCTGTTCATTCACATAAAACTGAATGCCTTCTATGCCTTCTACTTGAGAAAAAGTTCTGACAATTCCGGCACGAAGCAACAACTCCGTGGCACCATCCATCTGCAGGTACTTTTCCGGAAAATATAAATGCAGAATCCCACTTTCTAACTTCCAGTTCACGAGAGAGACTTCTTCATTTACAATACTCACTGCATCCAAATCCTGAGGCGTGGTCTTAAACTGCTCCCACAATTCATCAATGACACTGGCTGTCTGGGTGGCATCTGTATAATAAGAAATCCCTGTCAGTTCCATCTGAGATTTCTTCAAAAACATAATTTGATATTCATATTGTCCCTTTCCCAGACTGCCGTGGCTGATACAGCCAGCCAGCCATACGACAAACAGCATCGGGACTACTATCTTTCCTATCTTCTTCATCCTTATTTCTGCCTCCTATGCCGTATACCGGAGTGGAACACGAATCATAAATTTGCTGCCTTCTCCTAACACAGATTCCACCTTGATCACACCATGATGCATGGCAAGAACAGATTTTGTAATGGCCAGCCCCAGACCGGTACCACCGGTTTCTCTGGAACGTGCTTTGTCTACACGGTAAAATCGTTCAAAAATATGCTCTCTGGCATCCTCCGGAATGCCTACGCCGGTGTCCTCCACCGTCAAATAAAAATACTTATGGTCCGCATCCAGATGCACCAGCACCCGTCCGCTGTCCCGATTGTATTTAATGGCATTGTCCACTAGGTTGTTCAATGCCAGACTGATCTTCGTCTCATCTACCAGTGCAGTCACCGGACGTATGATCTCCAACACCAACTCAATATCCCGTTTCTGGGCAATGGGTTTTAACCGCCGCAAAATCACTTCCAGCATAGTCCCAATGTTCACCTGGCTCACATTCAACACGCCCTGCATGTCATCCATCCGCACCAGTTCCAGCAAATCTGTGACAATCTGCTGTTCTCTGTCCACCTCCTCTAAAATGCTCTCGAAAAAGTCCTGATAAATCTCTACCGGCACATTCTCCTGTCCAATGAGAGATTCTGCCATAACCTTGCAGGAAGTAATAGGAGTTTTTAGTTCATGAGACACATTGGAAACAAACTGCTGCCTGGACTCATCCTGTACTTTCAGTCTGTGTATGATGGCATTGACCGCATCGGCAGCTTTTCGATTCACGTCAAACCCCTGGCTGTCCAATTCCATATTCAAATTGCCGGTTTCCAACGCATCCATTTGTACAATAGCACGTCGAAACGGAGCCGCAAACACCCCAGACATGCCGTATGCAAACACACTCAACAGCAAAAATCCCAGCAAAAGCAGTACATTTGCCTTTTCATTCATCACATCTACAATGGAGGCAATGGACTGTGTAGATGCTCCAAACACCAGTACACCCACAATCTGCTGCTTTCCATTCCCATCCTGATCAGAAATGGTAATGGGCAATGCAAAACTCATATAATGGCGATCAGATGCCTCTACTATACTGCTGTTACCTGTCATACAGCGAAAAACCTCATCAGAAACACAGGTTCTGTCTTCATACAAAGAAGCCGTATCCAATACAATCCCATAACTCTCATTTACCACAAAAATACGACCACTGTACACATCTGCCATCTGGTTAATCTCTGCCAGCAAAATAGAATCCATCTGTCCATCCAAAAAAGCGGTATTGCCACACTGATTTGCCATATTCTGAGCCGTATATTTCATTTTTTCCTTCTGGTCACTGATCAATTGGGTTCTGTATATGTCCAACATAAACCATTTCAGAAACATACAAGGGAAAAAACCAATGAGCAAAATCAATACCAACAGATTCAATCGGAAATTCCGCACTATTTCCCAAAATCTGTGCTTAACCTTTGAAATAATAACCTACTCCCCACTTGGTATATACATACTTTGGATCGCTGGGATTTTTCTCAATCTTTTCACGCAAGCGTCTGATATGTACGTCTACGGTGCGGACATCACCTGGATACTCGTATCCCCATACAATATTCAGCAGATTTTCCCGGCTGTACACTTTATTGGGATTAGAAGCCAACAGTTCCAAAAGATCAAATTCTTTTGCTGTGACATTGACCTCTTTGCCCTCAATGAATACCCGGCGGCTTTCACAATCCAGAGAAAGACTGCCGCTTACCACCTTCTGTGTCTGCTCCGGTTCTTTTACAACCACCTTTGCCTGATTGTTTCTACGAATGATGGCTTTGATACGTGCCTTTACCTCTACAATATTGAATGGTTTGGTGATATAGTCATCTGCCCCATATTCGAAGCCTAAAATTTTATCCATATCCTCCCCTTTTGCAGTGAGCATCAAAATGGGCATATTAGAAAATTCCCGAATTTGCTGGCATACCTGCATGCCGTCTAACTTGGGCAGCATCAAATCCAGCAAAACAGCATCATACTCTGTCTTCCTGGCATACTCTACTGCTTCTTCCCCATCATAGGCACAATCCACCTCGTACTGCTCCTGTATCAAAGCAAAACGTAGTCCTTTTACAATCATCTTCTCATCATCCACAATTAAAATCTTTGCCATGCACCCTCACTTCCACCTGTCCTTTCCTACAGGTCTACACTGTAATCTGCAACTTAATCTGTTCAAACAATGCATTCTTAATACCGGAAACCTGCATAATCTCTTCAATCGAAGAAAATTCTCCCACAGTCTCCCGATACTGTAAAATCGCTTCTGCCCTTGCCTCTCCAATACCAGGCAGTTCCATCAGCTGTGCTTTGGTGGCGGTATTCAGATTGATCTTTCCATCCGCAGATTCTTCCGAAGCGTCTGTCCCCGAAAATCCCCTTACGTCAGAAGACCTCTCTTCTCCTATGACCGGAATGTAAATCTGACTGCCGTCTGTCAAAGTTGCTGCCAGATTTACAGCACTGGCATCGGCCTCTTCTAACAAGCCTCCTGCTGCCTCCACTGCCATATAAATCCGGCCGTCTATTGGCAATTCATATACCCCCGGCGCATACACTGCCCCGCAAACATAGACCCAGCAAGTCTGTGGAACCGAATCTGACACAGTCTGCACTGCCTGTTCCTCTGTCAAAGCTCCACTAACCTGTTCTGTCGCCTTTGTATCAGCAGACAATGTTTCTTCCAACCGTCCCTGTGTCCACTGCACAGAATGCATACCATCTTTGCCGGACAAATACAACCAGCCGGTCACACAGATGACCAGCACTAGCACACTATATCCAACGATTTTCTTTCTGTTCTCCACGTTCATCTTTCCTGCCTTTCCGGCAGCGATGAAAAATGTCTGCATTCCTATTTTAACCAATCTATCTGCATCTGACAAGAGATTCTTTTATAGTTTTTTATTTTCCTACTCCCACTTAAAGAGAATAATCCCGGCAATGGCCACCGCTGCGCCAAGAAGCTTACGCCATTCAAACCCTGCTTTTTCCACGCCAAACAGACCACACACTTCAATCAGATATGCCGCAATGATCTGTGCGGTTACGATCAACATGGCCGCCTGTGCCGGACCAAGCTTCCCCATGGACTGGACCACCGTAATGGTAATAAACGCCCCCAAGACACCGCCAAGCAGCAAATACCATGGACGAATCTGCCACAGATGGTCGATTGGCGTGCGCTCTGAAATCATCCAAGCTGCCACACAGATGCCAAATGCTGTCAACTGCACAAAAGCAGAACACAGCCACAGGCTACTCTGTCTGGTCGCCTCTGTATTGAACACTCCCTGCACACTCATCAAAATACCGGAAATCAATGCCACTATGATACCCCACATAAAAATAAACCTCCCACAGAATCTTTCCTAAATCTCTTTTAGGATGTCCTGTGAAAGGTTTTTTATACATGTATTTATTGTACAGACTCTGTATGATGATGAGACCTGTGTCTTCTATGATCCTTATCCCATGCTTTTTTGTGTGCAATGGTTTCCCATACAATCAATCCAATAACCACTGGAATGAAAATCAGACACAAAAGCACGATACGGGTACTTCCAGCCTGCACATAATTCGAAATAAAATACTGGATAAACGCAGTATCAATGGTTAGACGTTCTTGTACTTTACTAAAATACAATATACCAGTTGGCACCAAAATATTGATCATTGCAGATAGTATAGCATAAATAACAAATTTTGCACCATGGTACTTTCTCTGACAACTACTAAACAACAAAAACAACAAAAATATACACAACACTGTTCCGCCAAGCAATGCAAATGCAGCATAGCGGTCAATGGTTTGAAATAAAGATCCAAAATTTTCCAGGTATGGAAATGCAATTCCATCCCGATAATACCCTGCCACTGTTTCTGCCAGTTCCTCTGCATTGTTCAAATTTGCGGTACTACGTTCAAACCCTCGGTCATCCATATACAACAAAATATTGTCATAGATATCCTGTTGAAATGCTTCTACATCAATTTCATACACATTTCCTTCCAGCATGGCATCAGCATAAGCGGTTGCCTGTTCATTGATCCGCTCTAAATTCAATGCATTTCCATACAATTCTTCCTCTGTAATGCCCACCGTATATGTCACACGATGGCTGGTTTCCATTATAAATTCCTGTACCTTCTCTGCGTAAACTTCCCTGGAAAAAATGTCTAGTATCACCCCTTTATTGACAAAGCTCAGTTCCAGCATGCCAAGGAGCAGCATCACAGTAAATACCAGTGCCAGCAAAAAAGACAGCAAATATCGAACTACCACTTTTGCGGTTCGGAGTTTGCTCATTTTTACGACTTTTCCCATTCTGTATCTCTCCAATCTTTTTCTTTCTCTGTTTCTTTCAAAAACCTTTTCCAGTCTCCACTACGAAACAGGAATCCGCATTCCTCTTCCACCGTGTTTCTCACTCTCTCACAGGACGGCCGGATACATAATCACAATATAACACATACCGCTCTGTTTTCTTTCCTACAGTATCTGCAAAAGGATAACAGGTAAAGAAGACCAGATTCTCATAATCTTTGTCAAATCCCAGCAGTTCTGTATCTTCTGCTGAAATGATCTGAATATCTCTCACCCGATAGACATAATTCTCATAGCTTGTCATAATGGTAAACTCATCCCCCACTTGGGCATACTGAAGTGCACTGAAATCTAACTGTCTATGTCCGCAAATGACAACCGTACCTCCAAACCCTGGCATACGGCTGCCATTTTCTGTGGCAACACCTTTTTCCAGAGTTTCATCAGTGGCACTTTTATACAAATCTACATCCAGACCGATTCGTTCGCAAATCACACATCCCATTAACGTTCCATTAATCGGATAAGAAATACTCTCATATGGAATATAGTCCAATACAGGTACAGAAGAAGTATCTGCCACTGTAACATCGCTCTCTGACTCCTGTCCCACTGCAACTTCTTCATCATTCTTTTCTTTTGATTCTTCCTCAGTCTCTGCCACAAGTGTTGTGGAGGGCTTCCGCTTTTCTGCTTCTGCCCGATCAAAAGTGGACAATTCAGAAATATCTCTGGCATTAGATGGATTTGTGGCAATCACCAGCTTGGACAAAGCCATGGCAGTGCTGATGACATCCTTTCCCATAAAAAGGATACAGCCATAGGTTAACACAGAAAAAGACACTGGCAATAAAATGTATGCCAATGTCTTTCTGATGTTACGTGAAATACGCAAATTAAGCGCGACGCTTTCTGGAACCGAATACAACAACTGCACTACCTGCAACAGCTACTGCCAATACTGCCAGAGCAATGATCATGTTGTTGGAATCATAACCGGTATATGTAGCAGTTCTGGATAAGAATGCTGCATAAGTATAAGTAGAACCATCTGCATTGGTGATGGTCTTTGTGATGTAAACCGGTCCACGATAGGTATAATTTAATTTTAAACTAGGATCAATTGCCATAATCTCAGTCAATCTGCTGATGTAGCTCATATACTCATCATATGGTAACTGACCAAACTTCACAGCCTGTGCCTTCTCTGCGGATACAGTCAGATCAGCAATCAAAGCCTTGATCTTAGCAACCAACTCTGGAGTCAGAGGAGTATCATACTGCATGAAATACTCTTCTGCCTGATTGTAATACTCAGCCGGTAACTTCACTGTCTCGCCATTCACGGTGTACTCAATTGCTGCCAGAGCATCTAATACTTCCTGCTCTAACGCAGATACACCTGGTGCTGCACTTGCGGAAATTGCCATAGACATGGCTGCAACAAGTGCCAAAAGAACTGCAACAACTCTTTTCATCTCTTAGTACCTCCACTAGACTTTTATTTAGTTTCACCCTCCCTCTAAAGTAAAATCTAACCTCGAGGGATAAGGCCGGTTTTACTACTGCTCCCATTATGCTATGGAGAAATATGCCAGAAGTAAACCTATTTGTAATTCTAATCATCCTTTTAAATTTTGTCAAGATAAATTTACATTTTTTTCACATTTTTCTCACTTGACTATCTTGTGAGACAATTTACCGATCTTCCCGGAAATACGCCAGTCCCAGGCTTGCCGGCGGCTGGTTTTCCTTCTTCCTCCGTTGACTGACCACAATCAGCACTACAATGGTCACCACATATGGCACCATCTGAATCAGGTCTGTCACGTAACTGGATACGGTAATGCCCAGAATTCCCGGCAGGAACTGATACAGCCAGTACAGCACCCCAAACAGATAGGCTCCCCAAATGGTATTTAGTGGCTTCCATGTGGTAAAGATCACCAGTGCCACTGCCAGCCAGCCCAGTGCCTCAATCTGCCCGGTGGTGGCCCAGATGCCCTGATTATAGTCTAACACATAATACAGACCGCCAATACCGGAAATGGCTGCGCCCAGACAGGTTGCCAGATATTTATATTTTGTCACAGAAATACCCGACGCATCTGCGGTAGCAGGATTTTCTCCTACTGCCCGCAGTTGCAGTCCCACTCTGGTATGGTTCAATATGATATGAAGCACCACTGCCAGAATGACTGCCCCATATACCAGAAATCCATAGCCGAACAACAGCTGACTGACCGTGCCAAACTTCTCAGACAAAAATGGAATCTTTGCCGCATATGCCTTGTTTGCCAGAGGCGCAGCAGAATAGCTGGAACCATTTAAAATGAATACACCAAAGAAATTTGCCACCCCCATACCAAACGTGGTCAGTGCCAGACCGGTCACGTTCTGGTTTGCCCGCAGGGTAATGGTCAGGAAACTAAAAATCAGTCCTCCTGCCATGGCCGCTGCCAGACAACAGAGCAAGGAAAGCAAAATGCAGACAAATGGATTGGGATGGGCTGCCAGACGCTCATAAAAATATGCAGCCCCATAGCCTGCAAACCCTCCCAAATACATGATGCCTGGCACGCCCAGATTCAGATTTCCGGATTTCTCCGTCATGATCTCCCCCATGGCGCCATACATAATGATCGTTCCAAATGGAATGGCACGCAAAATCCACGCAATCAAAATGCTCATATCACTGCGCCTCCTTTCTGGTCTTTTCACGGAACACCAGTCTATATTGAATAAAAAACTCGCATCCCAACAGGAAGAACAAGATGATACCCGTGATGATGTCCACCGCAAAATCATTCAATCCATAGGCAGATGCAATCTCGCTGGCACCTCTGGAAAGAAATACCAGCAGAAAAGAAATCAGTGCCATATAAAATGGATTGAATTTTGCCATCCATGCCACAATGATAGCGGTAAACCCATTGCCCCCTGCTGTGTTGGTGGAAATGGTCTGGTCTTTTCCGGCTACGATCAAAAAACCGCACAGACCACAAATGGCACCGGAAATACACATGGTACGCATCAGCACCCTTTTCACTCGAATGCCCACATATCGTGCCGTATTTTCAGACTCTCCCACTACGCTGATCTCATAGCCCTGTTTGGAATATTTCAAATAAAAGAACATAAGGAACATGACCAGTGTCACCACAATGATATTGATATTATACCGCTGTCCCAACAACGATGGAAACCAGCCTGCCTGGGTGCCCATATTCAGTTTTCCCAGACTGGATGCCTGTCCACGCATGATATTGGTGGCACATGCCACAATGCTGGTTGCCACATAGTTCATCATCAGGGTAAACAATGTCTCATTGGTATTCCACTTTGCCTTGAAGAAAGCAGGAATCCATCCCCACAAAGCACCTGCCAGAAGACTGGCCAAACACATGACCACAAGCAGCAGTGCCGTAGGAAGTGCACCTCCTAAATACACCATACAAAGGGCGGTGGCCAATGCACCCATAAGCACCTGTCCCTCTGCCCCTACATTCCAGAAACGCATCTTAAATGCCGGTGCCAGAGCGATACCGATACAAAGCAGTGTCACCAGATCCCGCAATGCCCAGGAAAAACGAATGCTGGTACCAAAGGTTCCCTGAAACATCACCCCATACACCGCAAAAGGATTGAGTCCTGTCACAAAGAAAATGAACAATGCATCTACCACCAGTGCCGCCAAAATGGCAAGGACACGTGGAATGACCTGATCCTTCTTGGAAGGAACATCCCGTTTTATAATCCGTACAAATGGCTCTTTGCCGGTCACCATCTCTTTCATTGCCGTGTTGCTCCTTTCTTTAGATTGGTCATCCGCATGCCCACATCTTCCTTGGTGGTGGTACGTCCATCTACAATACCATTGACTTTGCCGCCACACAATACCAGAATCCGGTCGCACAGTTCCAACAGTACATCCAGGTCTTCTCCCACATAAATGACTGCCACTCCCTTTTCCTTCTGTTCTCCCAAGAGATGATAAATGGTATAAGAGGTATTGATATCCAGTCCCCGGACTGCATATGCCGTCATCAACACAATAGGAGAGGAAGCAATCTCACGACCAACCAGCACCTTTTGTACATTTCCACCGGATAGGCGGGAAACCGGTGTCTGGATGCTGGGGGTGACCACATGCAGTTCTTCCTTGATCTGCTCTGCCAGTTCTCGTGGTGTTTTCCGGTCTGTCAGGAAAGAATGACCGTTTTCATAACTTTTTAACATCATATTTTCTATCATTCCCATAGACCCCACCAGTCCCATGCCCAGACGATCCTCCGGCACAAATGCCAGGTGGATGCCTGCATCCCGAATCTGTTTTGGAGATTTGCCAAGAAGCTCCACCGGCTTCTCCTGATCTTCTCCAAAGAAACGAACTTTACTGCCCTTTGCCGCAGGCTGTAATCCGGCAATGGCTTCTAACAGTTCTTTTTGTCCATTTCCGGAAACTCCTGCAATACCCAGAATTTCCCCGCCAAAAGCATCAAAAGACACATCATCCAATATCTTGACTCCTTCTCTGCTGTATACCGTCAGATTCTGGATGGACAGACGTTTCTTTGGATTGACCGGCTCCGTACGATCAATATTCAACTCTACCTTCTCTCCCACCATCATCTCCGTCAGGGAACTTTCTGTAGCATCCTTCGTATCTACCGTGCCAATGTATTCTCCTCTGCGCAAAATGGCCACTCGGTCAGAAATTTCCAACACTTCATGGAGCTTATGGGTGATGATGATCACCGATTTGCCATCCCTTCGCATATTCCGAATGACCTGAAACAGCTTTTCTGTCTCCTGTGGGGTCAACACTGCGGTTGGCTCATCCAAAATCAGAATTCTGGCACCTCGGTACAGTACCTTGACGATCTCTAATGTCTGTTTTTGAGAAACACTCATTTCATACACTTTCTGATCCAGATTCAGTTCAAAGTGATATTTTTCACAGATTGCGGCTGCTTTTGCCTTTACTGCCTTCTGGTCAAACTTTTCTTTTTTGTCCAGACCAAGTGCAATATTTTCTGTGGCAGTGAACACATCCACCAGCTTAAAATGCTGATGTACCATACCAATCCCCAACGCATAGGCATCCTTTGGGGCACTAATCTCCACCTGCTTTCCTTCTACAAAAATCTGCCCGCTGTCCGGATAATAAATACCTGACAACATATTCATCAATGTGGTCTTTCCACTACCGTTTTCCCCAAGCAGTGACAAAATTTCCCCATAACGAACATCCAGGGACACATCTTTGTTTGCCACCACCTTACCAAAAGTCTTCGTCACATGCTTCAACTGGACTGCGTACTCCATCAGGTTGCTCCTCTCATTTGTTTGTAAGACAGACAATTGTGAAACTCCTTGAGCAAACCAGAAAGCAGCTTGTACATCATAAATTTTTCCATTTGAAAAACTCTGTGGAATGCCGGTACTTTATTTTTTGAGCAACAAGCGATAAAAAATATTAGTACCGTTGCATGAAACCGAAGCGAGAGCGTGTTTTTCAAATAAAAATTTTGATGAAAAGCGTTCGGCATCATAGTTTCGCAATTGTCTAATTTGTAAGACAGAAAAGGGAAGCCGTCCTGCAACTTCCCTTTCTTTATATGTGTACAAAGCAATGCTCTGCTCACGATTGTTTATTCTACCGGTTCTGCATCTTCTGTAATGCCATCAATCCGCAAAGCAAAATATGGCGCACTGCGCAGGGTGGATTCCTCAAATGCACCGCCACTAATGGCTTCTTCCGTATCACCGGCATATACCACAACTGGCGCACCACTGCTGTAATCATAGTAACTTAAGTCGACTGGTGCACTGGTGACTTTCTTGCCATCTACTGTAAAGGTGGCTGTATCAAATACCTTTAAGGAACCATTCTTTAACTGTTCTTCTACCTCTGCAACCTTCTCTGCGGTACCTTCCGCACAGGACTCACCTAACTTGGTGATGGCAACCGCATCCTGCTCATAGCCTTCTGCCCAGTCTGGCATAATGTCTTCCCCTTTCAGGACTGTCCCTATGGCATAGGTGTAGTATACACTCCATGTGTTGGTTGCGGAAGTCAATGCTGCCGTTGGTGCGGTTTCTAACATGTCAATATTGTAACCAACAGAATAACAAATCGTACCATTGTCTAACAGCTTCTGGATGGCTGCCGGTGCGCCGGTAGAATCCGCATGCTGGCTGATGATCACACAGCCATTTGCCACCAGTGCCTCTGCCGCTGCTGCTTCTTTGTCAATATCAAACCAGGAATTGGTGTATTTCACTTCCATGACTACGTTATCTACGATACTCTTTACACCCAGATAAAATGCAGTATAACCAGATACCACTTCCGCATAGCTGTATGCGCCCACATAGCCGATCTTTACATTGCCATCCGCATCAAAGCTGTCCGGCTGTACATCCTCTGTCAAAATACCCTCTTCTAACAGTTCCTTTAACTTCAAACCAGCTACCACACCGGATACATAACGGGACTCAAATACCTTAGTAAACGCATTTTTGAAATTATCCAGACCAGATACTGCCGCAAAGTCACCTGTCATAGAAACAAAGGTCACATCCGGATATTCCTCTGCTGCCTGCGCCATAAAGGTCTGGTGTCCATAACTGTTAGAAAAGATTACATCACAGCCTGCACCTGCCAGATCAACTGCTGCTTCATAGCAGTTGGAATTCTCCTCTACTTTATACTTCCAGATAATCTGATCATCTGCAACATTCAATGCCTGTGCCGCTTTTTTGATTCCCTCAATATGTGCTGCGGTATACCCTTCGGTATCATCTCCTACCAGAATCACGCCAATCTTGATGTTGCCGCCATCTTCAGCACTCTTTTTTTCTCCTGAGCAGGCCGTCATGGAAAATACCACTGCTGCTGCCAGAATGAAACTCAATAACTTTTTCATCTTTCTCCTCTTTCTGCGCCGCGAACAGGATTCAGACTTTGTTTGGCAGCGCAGTCAAACAGTCTGAAGTCAGTGCAAACACTCTCTCAAAAGCATCTGACGACTTTATCGTAAAACAATTTCAGCCTTTTGTAAAGAAATATTTCAATGGTTTTTCAAAAATGATCCATCCCTTTTGCATTACTGATTCTGCGGTTCCATACACAGTTTACAAATGCCCTGTCAGCACAAACTTCTGAATCATATTCCGGACATACATCCAGTCATCTTCTGAATCCACATAACGCTCCGGATGCCACTGTACCCCCAAAATAGGGCTTGTGTCACTGGTGAAAGCCTCCACAATATCATTGTCCTCATCAATGGCAAGGGGATTCAGTCCAGGTGCCAGCTGGTGACGGTAAATGCAGTCCAAATGAAAATTGTTCACGCTGACCATCTTATCCTCCGGCAAAAAATGAACCAGGTGATCCTCCCCAATGGGGCGATTCACTGGATAATCCGGATGATAAGTCAGCCTGCCGCCTAAGAGTACATTGATATGCTGCATCCCTCTGCAAGTTCCTACAATGGGAATCTGGTTGTCCATACAAAACCGAATCAAAAACTCCTCTATCGCATCCCGGTTGTACTGCCTCTCCTCCTGATGGGGCTTATCATAATATTCCGGATTCAGCGCACCACCACCTGTCACCACAAGCAGATCCCAATGTTCTCTGAATATACTGTGCAGACTTGTGGTAAAATTGGATACCGGCTGAATCTGAAGTCCCAGTCTTTCATAAAAACGGATATAATCTATTTCCAGCACATCGGTTGGATTGCCATAGCGGTTTTTGTCTTCTCTTTGTGTAATCAACGCCCTCATAATCATCCTCCATTTCGTGACGCTTCAGCCCTTCTCTCTTTTGCTTTCGTTGATGCAATTGCCTGTTATTTCAGTTCAAAACATCCATTCATGCAATCCATCCGCACATATGTTGCTTTACGAATGGATTCATACCACTTACTACCACATCCAATGGCTGCCGGAATACCAAACTCTGCACAGCGAATTGCCATGTGAGAAGCCGCCCCGCCATATCTTGTAATCAATCCCGCAATCCGCTTTGTAAAAATCCAGTCAAATCCCGGATCGGCCTGCTGCAACACCACGATTTTTCCTGCCAGATCTGCATCCGGATGCTTTTCTAACAAAACCACTTCTCCTTTCGCAGTGCGGGTGGTGATAAAATTGGGTCTTGCCGCAATCAGTGGAATATAATCCAAGTCTTCCATCCGCTGAATGACTTCCGGCAAAATCAACTGCTTTTGCAGCCTGTGATATTCTATTCGCCGGTCTATGATACTGTTCCAGTTGCTACTCCACTCTTCCAGTGTACGATAATACCCGGATGCCATAATGTCTGTCACTTCCAGAAATGCCATCCGCTCTCTGGAAATGCCAAGTCCCTGTCCCAAGTCTGCAATCCGTTCCAAGCACAGGCTCAATGGACGGGTGAATTCAAATTTGAAAAATTCTCGTTGTTCCAATGCCATCTTACAAAATTTCAGCAGTTCTCCGGAAGAAAACGGCAGTCCGGCTTCTGTCACCGCCCCTTCTATCTTTCCGGCAAACACATTCCAGTCAAAGGGCTGTTCTTCTACCGGCAAAATATGTTCCACTGCCTCACTGCCAAATAAATCCATCTGGTCATACCGTGGACAGGTAATGTCATAGGTTCCGGAACGCAAATGTCCGTAAGTTTCCAAAAAGAATTCTTTAGAAAGCTGTCCATTTTGACATGCTTTATAATCTGCTTCATACCTGGATGCCACCGTATGCAGAGAACTCATAAAAGCTTCCATCTCCTGCTCCGTGACAAACCCTCTTTCTACAAGAGAAGTACACAGAGAGCGTGCCACAAATGCCAGTCTGGCCTGCCTGGAAAACTGTTTGGTGCCATAGCGGCGAATATCCGTCAGCAGACTGGACACATGGTCTGAAATCTGAACCAACTGTGCAAATGACCCCGGTTTCTCTTCTGAGGCTCTCCATTCCCGTTCCAGTGCACAGCAGTTTTCATGCATCTTCTTCACATCTGCCAGATCCGCTTCCAGCGTTTGTTCATAATTCTGAATCATCTGTACTGTCTGTTCATATAAGGCATCTCCAATCTGTTTCACCTCTGTCTTTGTAAAACCATGTTGTAACAGACGTTTCAACCGTTTTTTGACCGTAAAATCAAAGCAGCTGAACACAATCTCAAATTCAATCTTATCATGAGCAGACAAATCTGCCTGCAGCTGGTTTTTATAGTAAGAAATCAGCTTTCTGGTCAACCCGCCATCCACTTTCACCGGAATCAATGTCTCAAAGGCATAATCCACTGCAATATAAGGTTTGTTGCCCACTGCATACATCAGATCTGCCACTACCCGGCGATATCCCAGTGGCTGTAAGCCCTTATTCCAGGAAGAATGGGTGATGATTTCCCGATACAAAGAATAGGACAACGGTGGTGGATTTTCTCCAATCATTTCCACAGGATTCCAAAATGCCATGTCAGAGAGCATCATAGGTTTGTGGTTATGGATGTTATAGGTCAGACCGTACTTTGCCTTTGCCAGTTCCTTTCGTCCGTCAAATGCATGATCAGACTCCGGTGTACTCCGCATATTTCGTCTGCTTGCGGCAAGCGGACGAACCTGAAAGATGACCACCTGATGATTCTCACAAACCGCAAACTCAATGTCCAACCGGTCATCTGCATAAAGGTTCTGAATCTCCCGCACCGCCACAATCAGTGCCTTCCACTGAGGCGGCAACAATCTTTCATTCACATTTCTTGCAATCCAAAGCTGCTGCCCGTCTGTTCCACTGGTCACCGATTCCGTGGAACCAGACGAATCATAGGTAATCATATAATAAGGGCGGTCTTCTTTCATATCTCTTGTAAACAATACCCCACTGACCGCTACCCCTGTGGTCTGCCGTTGAAGCAATATCTGCTCTGCCTTATAGTCCAAAATATCTGCCGCATAAGATAGTGCCACTTTACGGATGGCTGCTGCTGTCTGTGTGGCATCACCGGAATCAATGTACAACAGGCTTTCAAAATGACCTGCATTAGATGACAGATAGCCATCTTCTCCTTTACAGGAGGAACGCACCACAATCGGGTTTCCACCAAAGGTTTCCGCAATTGACTGACAAAGACCTGCTTCATCTGCTTCCAGTTGAGATAACGTCACAACCATCAGTTCTTCTATGACAGAACATGTCACCTGCTCCTTCAAAAACTGTAATGTGTCTGCTTTCGTTCCCATCACCGGTACTATGGACTGTGTGATTGCCTCTTTCATACACGCTCCTTTTTCATTCCAGCCTGTCATCTGTTACACTGCCATCTCCATGAATGTCTATTTTCTCACCCAGATAGGCAGGCTGTTTCTGACCAAGAACATAAAAAATATCCTTTGCTCTTGCCAGTAGCTCTCTGCATTCCCGCACTTGCTGCCCTCCATACGTTCTGGGATCTGAACCCACTCCATAAACAGTCATACCCAGCTGCTCTGCCACGTACAAAGACCGGTACAGGTGATACTGCTGGGTCACCACCACCATACTGCTGACTCCAAATACATCTCTGGCACGATACATACTTTCATAGGTAGAAAACCCTGCATGATCCATGAAAATATCTTCTCCCGGCACCCCTGCGGCCATCAGATACGCTTTCATCACATTCACTTCATCATACTCACTTCGTCCATGATCTCCACTGACTAACACCTTCTCTGCCACACCTGCCTGATACAGTGCAAGCCCCTCTTCTAACCGGTCATGGAGCATAGGACTGGGTACCCCATCCCATACCCCTGCACCTAAAATCAAAATACAGTCCGGCTCCAGTGTCCCCTCCTGTACAGCGGTCACTGCCTCTGCCTCCGTCAGGATGTGTGCGCCGCCTTTCTGTTTCACATAAGCATTGATTCCAAACAGACACCCTGCGCCCACCAGACACAGGCCGCACAGGATTCCTATCCCGAATCTGATTTTCCTTCCCCAGGTTCCCTTCATTTCCCGTTATACTCCTTTTATATGCTGTTTCTATTGTAACATTGTTCTTCAAAAAAAGATAGACCAATGGAAGAATACTCACCTCCATTGGTCTTTGTCATGTTTCTTTTATGCTTCCAGGCACTCTCTTAAAATGGCAATCATTTCATCCACATGCTCTCTCGTAATAATCAGCGGCGGTACAAAACGCAGCACATCACTACCGGCAGAAATGATGATCAATCCCTTTTCCAGTGCTTTGTTGATGATAGAAGCCGGTGGTACGCTCACCACCAGTCCCTGCATCAAACCGATGCCTCTGTGTGCGGTTACAATTTCATATTCCTCCACAAGAGCATCCAATTGTTCATATAAATATCCACCTACTTCACGGGCATTTTCCACGATCTGCTCTTTGGCAAAAATATCCAGTACTGCTTCTGCACCGGCACATACCAGCGGATTGCCGCCATACGTAGAACCATGATCTCCCGGCACCAGATTGGCAGCTGCTTCTTTACACAGGAATGCACCTACCGGCAGACCACCGCCCAATGCCTTTGCCACTGCCACCACATCCGGCTCTATGGCATATTTCTGGTAACTGAACATATAACCGGTACGTCCCATCCCGCACTGAATCTCATCCATGATCATCAGCAGTTCATGTTCATCACACAGTTTCCGAATGCCGGTGATGAATTCCTCGGTAGGAGGATAAATGCCCCCTTCTCCCTGTACGCCTTCCAACAAAATGGCGCAGGTCTTTTCGTTGATCAGTGTTTTTACACTGTCCAGATTGTTGTACTCTGCAAAACGGATGCCGGGCAGCAATGGCTGAAAATCCTCCTGATAGTGCGGGTTTCCTGTCACAGAAAGGGCACCGATGGTTCTGCCGTGGAAGGAATGATGCATGGCAATGATCTCATAATCCGGACTGCCTACCTTGGTCAAACCGTACTTCTTGGCAATCTTCAATGCACCTTCAATGGCTTCCGCACCACTATTGGTAAAAAATACACGATCCATGCCGCTGACCTGTTCCAATTTCGCTGCTGCACTTCCAGCTGCAGTGTTGTAAAACAGATTGGATGTATGCGTCAGCTTATCCACCTGTGCATGGATGGCTGCTGTGTATTCCGGATGATTGTAACCCAAACCGCATACTGCAATACCAGCTGCAAAATCCAGATACTTTTTGCCATCTGTATCATACAGATACACGCCCTCTCCTTTTTCCAGTACAAGAGGGAAACGATTGTATGTATGCAAAATGGTATGTTCTGCCGTTTCCATATATTCCTGTTTATTCATGATAAAATTTCTCTCCTTTCTTATCAATAATGGCAGTACCGATACCCTTGTTGGTAAAGATTTCCAATAACAGACAATGTGGAATCCGTCCGTCCATAATGTGAACCCTGGACACCCCGTTCTGGATGGCTGCCACACAATTTTGAATCTTTGGCAGCATACCGCCGTTGATGCCGCCTCCTGCCAACAACTCCTCCATCTCATCTGTGGTCAGCTCACTGATCAGACTGTTCTTGTCACTGAAATCACGATAAATGCCTTCTACATCGGTCAGGAACGCCAGCTTCTCTGCATTGACTGCAGATGCAATGGCACATGCCGCATCATCCGCATTGATGTTGTAGCTATGGAACTCATCATCATATCCGATTGGACATACGATAGGCAGGAAGTCCTTCTCTAACAGGTCAAACAAGATCTTTGGATTCACACTCTTGATTTCTCCCACATATCCGATATCTTCTCCATTGGAATACTTCTTTTCCACATTCAGCATCATGCCGTCCTTACCGGACACGCCCACTGCTTTTACACCCAAAGAATGTACCATGGACACCAGCTTCTTATTTACCTTATTCAATACCATTTCTGCAATTTCCATGGTATCCTCGTCTGTCACACGCAAACCATTCACAAATCGTGGCTCCATGCCTACCTTCGATACCCATTTGCTGATTTCCTTGCCGCCTCCGTGTACAATGATGGGCTTGAAACCTACCAGCTTTAACAGTACCACATCCTGAATGACCTTCTGCTGGATGCTCTCATCGGTCATGGCACTTCCGCCATACTTCACTACAATAATCTTTCTGTTGAATCTCTGAATATAAGGCAGCGCCTCAATTAAGACCGCTGCTTTGTCTAAAATCGCATTATCTAATTCCATTTCATCTGCTGCACGAAACCTCATCTTCATGCACTCCTCTCATTTTCAATCTATTTTAGGTAATTGCAAAACTATGATACCGAACGCCCTTCATCAAAATTTTTCATTAAAAAAACACGCTTTCGCTTCGGTTCCATGCAACGGTACTAATATTTTTTATCGCTTATTGCTCAAAATGCCAAATATACCGTTGCAGGCAACTGGATATTTGGCACTCGCGGCATTCGTCATACTGACAAGCAAGCTTGTCAGCCCGACTCATTGCTAACGAGAATAAAGCACCGGCATTCCACAGAGTTTTTTTAATGAAAAATTTCTGATGCGCAGGCTGTGTTTTGGTCAGATCAAAGAGTTTCGCAAATGTCTATCAATCTATTTAACTTCGATAGTCTCCGTTAATTCTGACATACTCATAGGTCAGATCACATCCCCATGCGGTGGCCTGTGCTTCTCCCTGTTTCATGTCTACCAGTGCGGTCACATGCTCTTTGGACAGAATTTCTGTGGCAAGTTCTTCGCTGTATCCGGTGTCTACGCCGTTTTCTACGATCTTTAACTTGCCTGCACTGCTTTCAAACCAGATGTCTACCTGTTCCGGATCAAATATGACACCGGAATACCCCAATGCACACAAAATACGCCCCCAGTTGGCGTCATGTCCAAAGACTGCTGCCTTGGTCAGGCTGGAGCATACCACCGACTTGCTCAGGGTTTTTGCTTCTTCCTTTGTCTTTGCCCCTGTCACCTTCACTTCAAACAAACAGGTACAGCCTTCCCCGTCTCCCGCAATCTTCTTTGACAATTCTTCCATAATATAATGGAGTGCTTCATAAAAAGCATCATAGTCTGCCCCTTCTGCTGTGATCTCTGTGTTGCCTGCCTGTCCGTTTGCCAACACCACTACTGTATCGTTGGTAGACGTATCGCCATCTACAGAAATCATATTAAAGGTATCCTGCACATCGCTACTCAGTGCTTTTTGCAACATCTCATGGGAAATAGCTGCATCTGTCACCACAAAACACAGCATAGTTGCCATGTTGGGATGAATCATGCCGGCACCCTTACACATACCGGCTACAGTCACAGTCTTGCCGCCTATCTCTGTCTGCACTGCCACTTCCTTTGGTCTGGTATCTGTGGTCATAATGGCTTCTGCTGCCAAGTGACCTGCTTCTCTCGTATCTGCCAGTGCCTCTGCCAGCATGCTGATTCCTTTCTTGATGGGCTCCATAGGCAGCTGTCTGCCGATAACTCCTGTAGAAGCCACCAATACTGCCTCCCCCGGCAGATTCAGTTTCTGTCCGGTCAATTCTGCCATCTCTTTGCAGTAACCATAGCCTTCCTCACCGGTACAGGCATTTGCCACACCGCTGTTGACCACCACTGCCTGCGCATAAGAGGAAGTATCCACTACCAGCTTGTCCCATTTCACTGGTGCCGCTTTCACCATATTGGTGGTAAACACACCAGCAGTGGTACATGGGGTGGTACTGTAAATCATCGCCATATCCTTCTTATCCTTCTTAATGCCGGCACACAAACCGGCAGCCTGAAATCCCTTAGGAGTGGTCACTCCGCCGTCAATTATTTTCATATTTTCTATCCTTTCTTACGGGAACATCGGTACCTGCATCAGTCCGGTCTCCTCTGGCAGTCCAAACAGCAGGTTCATATTCTGCACTGCCTGTCCTGCAGCCCCCTTCACCAGATTATCCAGTGCCCCCATCATGATGATGCGGTTGGTACGTGGATCAATCTTAAAGTTGATGTCCACATAATTGCTGCCTTCTACCCAGCGGGTTTCCGGGCACACATTCTGTTCCAGTACACGGATGAATGTCTCGTTACCATAATACCGGTCATAGATTGCCTTCACTTCCTCATAAGTCACTTTCTTCTGCAATGTAGCATAAGAAGTCACCAGAATACCACGGTTCATAGGTACCAGATGAGGGGTAAAACTCAATGTAATGGGATACCCTGCCGCATAGCCTAACTGTTCCTCGATCTCCGGTGTATGACGGTGAGTTGCCACGCCATATGCCTTGATATTTTCATTGACTTCACAAAACAGATTGGGCACCTTTGCCCCTCTGCCTGCGCCGGACGTACCGGACTTGGCATCGATGATGATGCTGTTGCCGTCAATCAATCCTTCCTTTACCAGCGGATAAATGGTCAGGATGGAACATGTAGTGTAGCAGCCCGGATTTGCCACAATTCTGGCACCCGGTACTTTGTCACGGTTGATCTCACACAGTCCGTATACTGCTTCTTCGATAAACTGTGGACTCTGGTGGGTAATACCATACCACTGCTCATACACAGAGACATCTTTGATTCTGAAATCCGCACTTAAATCTATGATCTTTACCTTCTTTAAAATCTCTTCATTGACCAGAGAGGCACACAACCCCTGTGGGGTGGCAGTGAAAATCACATCCACTTCTTCTGCCAATGCTTCCATATTGTCATCCAGACAGGTGGCATCCACCAGACGGAACATATTCTGGTATACATCCGCATACTTCTGATCAATATAACTTCTAGACCCCAGCCATACAATTTCTGCTTCTTTATGCTGCAACAGCAAACGTACCAACTCATTTCCGGCATAACCGGTTGCTCCAATGATTCCTACCTTCATCCTATTTCCTCACATTCTGCCGTTTCCGGCCTGCTGTCTTTTTCTACCATGTATCAGCTGGCATTTGATACCTGTCAATCAGTATCACCAGCGCATCTGTGCCATTTCTGCACCAGCACACACAGTATTGTAATCCTTCTTTTTGCAACTGTAAAGCGATTTCTGATGCCGTAAAGCATATTTCTTACCGGAATTGCGGTTTTTTATGCATTTGTTTTGCATAAAACACCGGTTTTTCCCTTTGTTTCCTCATAATTATACACAGTTATCGCATATTATGCAAGAAAAATTCTCCTTTTTCTTATTTTTCTCTTGCAATCACTTCTATAATGTATTATAGTGAAGTTATTGTAGTCGCTGGCAATGCCAGCGGCGGACTTGCCGCATGACGGCTGAATGGAGGTTCACAATGAAAGATAAAGTTGTATTGGCTTATTCCGGTGGTCTGGATACTACCGCAATCATTCCGTGGTTAAAGGAAAATTATGATTATGATGTCATCTGCTGTTGTATCGACGTTGGTCAGGGCAAAGAGTTAGATGGACTGGAAGAGAGAGCAAAGTTATCCGGCGCATCCAAATTATATATTTTAGATGTGGTAGACGAGTTCTGTGACGATTATATCGTACCATGTGTGATGGCAAATGCCACCTATGAGAACAAGTACCTGCTTGGTACTTCTATGGCACGTCCACTGATTGCAAAGAAGTTGGTAGAAATTGCAGAGCAGGAAGGTGCTGTTGCCATCTGTCACGGTGCAACCGGCAAGGGCAATGACCAGGTTCGTTTTGAGTTAGGTATCAAGGCACTGAATCCAAACTTAAAGGTCATCGCTCCCTGGAGATGCAATGACACATGGAAGATGGACTCCCGTGAAGCAGAAATCGAATACTGTCACGCACATGGCATTGACCTGCCATTTTCCGATGATTCCAGCTACAGCCGTGACCGCAACCTGTGGCACATCAGCCACGAAGGTCTGGAATTAGAGGATCCTGCCCAGGCACCAAATTATGAGCACATGCTGGTACTGGGTACCGATCCTATCCACGCTCCTGAAGAACCGGAAGCAGTATCCATTACTTTCGAAAAGGGTATTCCGGTTGCCATCAACGGTGAGCGCATGAAAGTTTCTGATATCATCAAGGAGTTAAATGCACTGGGTGGCAAGCACGGCATTGGTATCTGTGACATCGTAGAGAACCGTGTGGTAGGTATGAAGTCCCGTGGTGTATATGAAACTCCAGGCGGCACCATCCTGATCGAAGCACATATGCAGTTGGAAGAACTGGTATTAGACCGTGACACCATGTCCTTCAAGAAGGTGGTCAGCGGACGTCTGGCTGATGTAGTCTACGAGGGAAAATGGTTTACTCCACTGCGTGAGGCATTACAGGCATTTGTAGAGTCTACACAGGAATATGTAACCGGTACCGCAAATATGCTGCTGTACAAGGGCAACATCATCAAGCAGGGTACCACTTCTCCTTGCAGTCTGTACAATGCAAGTCTGGCATCCTTTACCACAGGTGAGTTATATGACCACCACGACGCAGAAGGCTTCATCAATCTGTTTGGTTTGTCTTTAAAGGTACGTGCCATGATGAAAGATGAATTACAGGCATCTAAGGAAGATCTAGAGCTGTAATTGGAACCTGCATGAGATTTTTATTGTAAGCCAAAAAGAACCGGAGGGAACATTTCATTCTTTCCGGTTCTTTTTATATGCTTGCATTGCCAAGGATTTTGCTTCGCAAAACCCTTGGAGAATAATGGCTCCTGAACATTGCATACTTTGTTAATCCTGATACAATACGGCAATTCCTCTTTGTGGAATGGTGCCAGTGATATGCCCATCTCTCACAGTAAAGGTTCCCCCATCGGCTGCACGATTCTCATACGTGCCATCTGCCAGATTGGTATCCGAATCCACATAATAGTCACTGTCTTTGGTATTCACAATAACCACGCCGGCATTGCCTCTTTCGATCATCAATACATTGGTGTCACCGTTGGGATTGCGCAAATACTCACTGTTGCTTCCTTGCGCCATGGCTTTGCGGAAGTAGTTTACTGCCACTACGTCCTCACTCTTGTAAAGATCACTGCCTGCTACACCGATCTGATTCACTGTCCCCCACATATTGGAAGGGCCGCCTCCATATGGCCGATCAAAAAACAACGGAATGCCATCCTGTCTGGCGGCAATAATGGCCCATGCCAGCTTCACCTGGTTGTCGTCTAACTGACTCCATGTGCCATCGTTGATGTAATTGTCATGAGATTCCACCCAGGTCACCAGATTTTTGGTGGGAGCAGAACCTACTTTGTAATCCATCACATTGGATACCGTCACACTTCGATCCATAACCGCATTCCGAATAGCCTCTCCGTAGTAGCTGGTACAGGTAGAGCCGATGGTGGCAATATAATCTTCCACCCGCTCATTTGCCCCCTGTAGCACCTCTCCATAATTAAAAATCCGTCCTGCATCGGTAATCTCTGTGGTCACACGGTTCCAGAAGTTATTGTTCACGCCCTCATCTGTGGGATCATCCGGCAAACCAATATGCTTTGCCGTGTCATACCGAAAGCCATCTGCCCCACAGGCAATGCAGTCATTCAAGTAGGCAATGAAGTAATCCTGAAAACCGGTATTCTCCGTATCTACATCCGGCAGGCCACCCATCATCTTTCTGGTACAGTCATAGCGACTGCCATAATCGGAGATATCACTTAATCCAGTGGGATGATACAGCTGTCCACTTGCTGCCTGAATCAAATCCGCAGATACCTGGTCCAGTGCAGTGGTGGTATGATTGGGCACCACGTCTACAATGATCTTGATGCCATACCTCTCTGCCTCTGTACACATAGTTTGAAATTCTTCTCTCGTTCCCAGCTGATAGTTGCCAATCTTCCAGTCTGTAGGCTGATAATGCCACCACCATGCTCCGTCAGACCCGTCTCCACTGCTGCCCATCAGCTTCATGGCCGGATGGGTATCATTCACTGCATTGATGGGCGAAGTCTGCACTGCCGTATACCCTGCTGCCGCAATATCCGGCAGATGTTCCCGTATGGTATCAAAAGACCAGCAAAAGGCATGTAAAATCAGACCATCGGTCAATCCTTCATACACACCATCCCCATTCCCTGCTGTATCTGTGGATGATGTTTCGAGATGATTGAGCAACCATACCGAAGCGCCGGATACGACAAGGGCAATGGAAGCCACCACCGCCAGGATCTGTTTCAGTTTCTGTCGCATTTGTTCTATCATGGCAAACTCCTTTTATTCTTTTTATTGCCAGGCAATTGCGAAACTATGATACCGAACGCTTTTCATCAAAATTTTTATTTGAAAAACATGCTCTCGCTTCGGTTTCATGCAACGGTACTAATATTTTTTATCGCTTATTGCTCAAAAAATAAAGTACCGGCATTCCACAGAGTTTTTCAAATGAAAAAATTTCTGATGTACAAGCTGTTTTCTGGTTTGTTCAAGGAGTTTCGCAATTGCCTATTTTTATTGCAATCTCCCATCTTCTTTCAACAACTGATATAAAGTGGGCTTCACATGAAACTCTTCCATGACCGCCTCAGCCTCCTGCTGCATTTTTTTCGCCACAGATGCCACCGACATGGGACGTTTCACGCTGCGAATTAAAATATTCTTCGGCGTATGGGCAAAATCAATGAATTCCAGCAGCTGTGTCTTATATCCGCAGCATTCTAACAAATTCCCCCTGATGGCATCCGTGGTCAATGCTGCCATGCGCTCTTTCACGATGCCATAACGGGTATACAATCCCAGATGTTCTGCTTTCATCTGTTCATTTAATTCATGCTGACAACATGGAACAGAAAAAATCAGTTCCGCATTCCAGCAAATGGCATTGTACAACGCATAATCTGTAGCAGTGTCACAGGCATGGAGGGTCACTACCATGTCCACAGGAACATCTGTCTGATATCCATTGATATCTCCAAGCTCAAAGCGGAGTCCGTCATACCCGTACTTTTCTGCTGCCTGGTTACATTTGGCAATCACATCCGCTTTCAGATCCAGTCCGATCATCTGCACAGACAACTGTTTCACTTCTGTCAGGTAATAGTACAACACAAATGTCAGATAAGATTTGCCGCAGCCAAAGTCGATGACCGTCAAGTGATCCCGCTGTTTCTTCGACAACTCATCCTCTATCAATTCCAAAAAGCGGTTGATCTGACGAAACTTATCATACATGCTCCGCACCACTTTCCCCTCTCTGGTAAAGACTCCCATATCCACAAGAGGCGGAATGATGGTACCTTCCTCCAACAGATACTGTTTTTTTCGGTTGTGACTTTCCATTTGTGCCCCGACTGCCGTTTGTCCATTTTTTCCGGATATCTGTAACTGTTTTTTCTTATAGTGTACCTTGCCTTTGGCAGACACCATGACCATAAACTCGAAACCATCATTCCATGCATTTAACTGTCCAAACTGCTCCATCTGTTCTGTCAGTTTTGTCAGCAATTCCTCTGGCGTAATATTTTCATGAAACACCTGCTTCTCCGTATAGCAGGCAATCTGGTATCCCGCCTTCTTTTGCAAAATCTCCGTCCTCCGGTAAGGATTCCCCTTAGACGGCTTGCTGAAAATCAAACGCCCCGGCATTCCCTGCACCACCTGCGTCAAGGCAGTTTGTAACTCTGTTCTATCTATCATCTGCTTCTCCCTTATTGTATATAGAAGATTACCATCGCATCCTGTGTGCAGCATTTTTTGGTAATAGAATTTTTCTGTTACCTGATCGGACTTTCCTAACGACACAGGAAAAGGACTGTTGCACCTTCGACAACAGCCCTCTTTAACCAGAATCTGTAACAAATTACTCTCTGGACATATACTCGCCTGTACGGGTATCGATCTTGATCTTCTCACCCTGGTTGACAAACAATGGTACGTTTACCTGTGCACCAGTCTCTACGATGGCTGGCTTGGATGCACCTGTGGCAGTATCACCCTTGAAGCCTGGCTCGGTATCCGTTACCTCCAATACAACGAACAATGGCGGTTCTACCGCAAAAACATTGCCATTGATGGAACAGATCTTGCACATCTCCTCTTCCTTTACGAACTTCAGCGCATCACCGATGATGTCTGCTGTCAGCGGAATCTGCTCGAAAGACTCCATATCCATGAAGTAATAGAAATCACCATCATTGTATACATACTGCATATCTCTTCTGTCGATACGTGCAGATGGGAACTTCTCGGTTGGACGGAAGGACTTCTCTACTACACCACCGTTGATGATGTTCTTATACTTGGTTCTCACGAACGCTGCGCCCTTTCCCGGCTTTACATGCTGGAACTCGATGATCTGTACATAACTTCCATCGATCTCGATTGTCATACCATTTCTGAAATCACTTGCTGATACCATATTCAAATCCTCCTGATCTATCATTTGCCTGCGTGTCCGCATGAATGTACGTGCCTATGCAGACACATATGAAAACATTATATCTGAAAATACTGTGTTTTTCAAGTCCCAACCGATATTTTTATGTGGTTTTCCGCTTCTTTTGTGCCTTTTTTTGATCCCGATCATAAAAAAACAGCACGATGCGCTCCAGATACCGCTTCAACACAATCTGAATCTCCTCTTTGGGATGAATGGGAGACACCAAAATAGAAGGAATACCGGTGCGGTTGGCACCATAAATATCGGTAAACAACTGGTCACCAATAAAATATGTACTGTCCGTATCCGTACCCATCAACTGCATGGCCTTTTGATAATTCTTCATCGAAGGCTTATGGGCATCCTCTACAAACATACTGTCCACTGCCTGAGCAAAAGGTGCCACTCTGGGCAGCTGATTATTGGAAATGAGACAGGTCTGAAACCCTATTTCATGCAACCGTGCAAACAATGCCACTGCCTTTTCATCTGCCGGTGCCCCATGAGGCACCAGTGTATTGTCAATGTCGTAAATCAATCCTCGAATCCCTGTCTGATACAATGCCTCATACGCAATATCATAGGAAGATGCAACTCTAGCGGAAGGATAGAAGGGCTGAAGTAATGGTCTCATCCGTTCTTTTCCTCCTTCTTCGCCTGCAATAAGGTAATCAATTCCTCCGCAAAAGTATTCACATCTGTAAATTCCCGATACACAGAGGCAAACCGCACATATGTCACCTCATCAAGGCCCTTCAACTGCTCCATAACCAGTTCTCCAATCACACTGCTGCTGACTTCCTGGGTATCCATATCATAAATGGCCGTTTCCACTGCATCCACCACTCCACTAATCTGTTCCGCAGATACAGGTCGTTTGTGGCTGGCACGAACAACACCTGCCTCTATCTTTCTGCGCTCAAACGGCTCTCTGGTATTGTCCTTTTTCACCACCATCACGGGAAACGTCTCCACTTTCTCGTAAGTGGTAAATCTTGCGCCGCAATTTTCACACTGCCGTCTCCGGCGAATCGTTGTATTTTCATCTGCTGCTCTGGAATCCACTACCCTTGTATCATCCATGTTGCAATATGGACACTTCATCTCTACCTCCTGCCTGGACTGCACTCCATTGGCACTTCAAATCCTTTCACAACAACGCTTTGAAATGCCAATGATTCCCCTTTATTGTATCAGTATACCCCATCCGGGTAACCTTTTCAAGTCCGGCAGTGGTAATCTTTTTATTACCCCGACCTAGGATTTTTCTGTACGAGATGTATGGAAAAGAATTTCTCTGATCCATTCCCTGCCGCCTATTGTTCTGTCTGGTGCAGGAAACCTTTTTCTCTCCATTTCCCACTATTCCAACGCAGAAACATACAGATGGCACGGATACACTCATCAGATGCCATGGCAATATATGCCCCTACCGCCAGCAGTCCCATATGCAGCCCAAATAACCATGTACCACCTACCGCACACAAATACATGAAAACCAATCCAATCATCGTGGTAAACAGCGCATCTCCACTGGTTTTCAATGCATTTCCAAAAACCAGATTACCCACTCTGCCCATTTCCAGTACAATGTCTACAATCATCAACGTTCCCACCAGCTGTATCATCCGAGGATCCCCCGTAAAAAAGCCCATGAACCATCTGGAAGAAAAGGCAATGACAGCTCCGATTACAGCTGCAATTCCAATGCCAATGAGTGCTGCTTTCTTCGTTGCTTTGTCACATTCCTCAAATTTTCTGGCTCCAATGCGCCATCCTGTCATAATGGCATTGGCCTGTGCCAACGCCGCACCTACACTGTAGGAAAAGTTGGTAATCTGAGATACATAGGAACGAGCAGTCACATTAAGTCCCTCTGCATCCATCTGATTTAAAAATCGAATAACCAGCGTCATTGCCACATTATATAACCCTGATTCCAGGGCAGAGGGCAGACCCACCTGAATGATCTGTCCCATGACCACTTTGTTTGGCAGCCGCTCCGGACTCTTATGGGCATCAATCTTTCTTTGAGCGGCAACGATCACCACAATCAGATTAAACAATCTGGAAATGACAGTGGCAATGGCCACTCCTGCCACTCCATAGTGAAATACAAACAAAAACACCGCATTTAACACCAGATTGATTCCATTTCCGCAAAGAGACGCAATCAATGGCTGCTTTGTATGCCCAAAGGCACGCAGATAGCTGGAAAAAATCGGGATGGTGGCATTTAACAAAAAGCCAGCCCCAATTATGCGCAGATATGTGGTGGCATATTCTGCCAGACTATCTGCAATGCCTACCGCCTGTAAGATGGTACCGGAGCAGATGCTAAGTACCAGTGACATAACAATTCCAACTATCACATTAAATAGCAGTCCTAACTGTCTGGCCTGGTAGGCAATCCCTGGCTGTCCGGCACCGATATATTGTGTCATCACCGCAATCATACCGGAGGAAATGATCGAAAACATAATGATAAACATGCCAATATATGTATTGGAAGTGCCTACTGCTCCTACCGCCTGGTCTCCTACTGAAGAAAGCATGAGGGTGTCCACTGCACCTGCTAACATATAGCAGAGGGTTTCCAGGCAGATGGGGATAAACAACTGGATTAGACTCTTTTGTTCGGTTTGCATTCTTTCAATTGTCTCCTTTCGTTTCTTATATTGCACAAGGGTCAATTTCCTTTACAATCTCAATTACTTCTATTGTTCCATCTACCAGCATTTCTATTACCGGTGGTTCCTGCCCATCTTCTGTTTCGTTTCGCCAGTATTGCTCTGCCAGAAGCAGATTTTGTTCCTTGTCCGTGGTTCCCACAAAGCACAGGTTGGCGTTTCCGGCAAATACATTACCTGTGACACGAAGCTTTACAATCTGATAAGTAGGACGCCTGATTTCCAAAAAGAAATCAAACCATTTCTCTGCTTCCGCAAGGGTACCGGATACATAGAGACAGCCCATACGGGAGGGATAACAGGGATACTGCTTTTGCCGCACTTCTTCTAATGCCAGTTCTCGCAGTGCCACGGCAGTGTGGTGCTCTAGTTTCTCAAATTGGTACCGCTCTGGATAGGCATAAATGTCATGAACCAGATCCATCTTTGCCATCACTCTTTCATATACACCGCTGTGGTGTTCTGTATCCAATACAATCCGTTGCCCCACATGCATGGGCCGTTCTGTCACCACATGATATACCACATATTCGCTCATCGTGCATTCCTTTCCTCTTCCTTTCATTGGTCTGACTCCAATATCAATACCACTTTATTTTTACCATACACTTTTTCTTATAAAAGGCTACGCCACAGGCGATCACATCAATATATCTGTCCTCTTGCAGTTCTTCTGCATATTGTCTGTCTTCAATCTGTTTGAGCGCCTCATCACACTTGGCTTCGAGTCCTTTTGTATTTTCAGCTACCTTAAACTCAAAAATAGCTGCTCTTGTGTTGTCAGCATCTACAACTGTAACATCCGTTCTCCCTGTACCATTTTCCCGATTGGATTTCACTTCATAGGGGGAAACCACAAATATTCCTGTGATAAAAGCATGATAAAATAGTTCACTATAATCGTGATAACTGATTGTTTTGAACAATAAATTCGAAAAGGTTCGACTTAAACTTTTCTCATCACCATTCCAGAGCTGGCTGGTGATATCTCCTAAAGTGGTTGGTACAATGTCTTTTGCAAACCATAAGGCAATGCTGTTCTCAAAAATAGATTTTACTTCCTTATTTGGAATCCTAAGTTCTGCTTCGTTCTTTTCCCCATCTACACTGACCGGTGTAAGGTATCCCGTTAAGTAAAGAACACTCCAGAAGTTGTATTCCGTATCAGTCAAGTCTTCATAAGTCAGATTTTCATTTATTTTTGTTTGAATGGTGTTTCCCTGAAGCAATGCAGAAACCTGTTCGTTGATCTTTGTGTTGTTCTTTGAGAGAAACTGTCTGATGATATCATTACTGCTTGTATTTGCCCAGTAATTTTTAGGTTTTGCCTCTGGATTATATTGCAGCTGGGAAACATAATTCACAACATCCCAAGGACAATATACTTCTACCTTACCAAAATGATACCCATCATACCATTCTTTCATGATTGTTTTTGACTGGGTGAAATTCGTATCCTGAAGAAGTTTGTCAATTTCAGAATCTGTAAATCCAAAGTATTCATCAAATCGATTATCAGAAATGGAATCCACATACAGATTATTCAATCCCGTAAAGACGCTCTCCTTTGCGATCCGTAAGCAACCTGTGAGAACCGCAAATTTCAGACAGGAATTCCCCTTTAGTGCTCTGCTTAGCATCAGTCTTATGATGTTTGCCATTTCACGATAGTAGCCATTGGATTTTCCTTTTGACATGGGTACATCATACTCGTCTATTAACACAATCACAGGCTTATGATAGTACTCATAAAGCATCTCCGTTAACAAAGCCAACGATTCGGTAACCGAAACCTCTTTTGATTTTCCTGCATATAGTTCACAGAATTTGTTTCTCGTCACCTCATCATACAGATCACTTTCCAGCAGATACAAATTCCTCTTGCATAAACTTGAAAGAATGGATTTCAACTGCTCATATGCTTGTTGATAATTGATCCCATCAATTTCTTTCAAAGAGAGATACAATGTAGGATATTGATTCATCCATTTTTCACAGATCTCTTTTTCATTTGATATGGCCAAACCTTCAAACAAATCTTTACTGTTTTTTCTGATATCAAAAAAACAATCCAGCATACTCATATTCAACGATTTCCCAAATCTCCTGGGACGGGTGATGAGAGTCACTTCTGCGTTTTTGTTCAGAATCTGCTGAATCAATCCTGTTTTGTCAACGTAATAATTATGATCTTCGCGAAGTTTGGAAAAACTGTCTTTGCCAATGGGCATTTCAAGAGTTGCCATCGTGTCTTCTCCTCTCTGATAAAATCCATCTAACCATATCCTACCATACCAGAAAGAGAATAGCAAACAGATACTATAAGACAAATTCGATTTGGCAGTCCACATCTTCATCAGTGATATAGATTTTTTCTCACCCAATCTTCTCTTAGCACATGCTCCGTCAACCACAAAGCTACTCCATCTTCCTCATTGGTCAGACATACTTCATCTGCCGCCTGTTTCACTTCTGCCAGTGCATTGCCCACCGCCACGCCGGTTCCACATGCCCGAAGCATCTCTATATCGTTGTAATCGTCTCCAAAGGCTACGATTTCTTCCATATCAAAATTGGCATACATGTTGTCATTGGCTTCGATGGCAATGGCACAGTCCGGTTCCTGTTTCAAAATCCCAGATACCAGAGAGACAGGGGATTCAATTCCGATTTCTCCAATCTTCCTGTCAGCCTCACAAATGACCGCCCCATTATGAAAGATGCCAATGTCATAGCGCACCCATGGCAAAAAATCCCGGACTCCACGTATAGGACGTGCCGTTGCCACTACAAATCCACTGCCAGCCACACATGTATCAACTCATTCGATCAATCAGTCCTCTGTACAATTTGCCGCATCTATGGCAATGACCAGCATCATGCCCATCAGCTCATCGTTTGGATTGGCAATGTCGATCACATAAGTATCTCCCCAATGGAACAGTTCCTTGGAAATGTGTGCCACCGGTATATTACCGAAATACACATCATAGTCCCAGCCAAGAAAATCACCTTCCACCCGCCAGCCATTGAAGTCAATTTCATATTTTGGTTTCAGAAACGTAAATTTCTTCTGAATCCGTCCATACACTCTGCCGCCGATCTCAATGTCAAATGCAGGAAGTAAAGTCAGCAATTTCTGCTTCACTCTGCCAATTTCTCTGCCAGCCCCATCATACACTTGTAGCTGATGCCCAAAGGCAAAAAATGCCGCTTTTACAAAATACTTTTGATTTCCTGCTTCATCATAAATATCATAAGAATCTGTCCAGGAAAAGACACGCTGTTTGATCAATAATTTCATTCCAAAAATCCCCCTCCTCTGCAAGTAAATCTACATCCCTATATGGGTTATCCACAGTTTACCGGATACCATATGGAAAATCAATATAAAACATCTTACAATTCTAAAAAAGACCTTAAGATTTCACATCTCAAGGTCTGATTTTCAGATTACTCTTCCATGATTTTTTTACACAACTCTTCTGCACTGATGCATGCAACATCACCTGCTAAAAAATCTTTCTCATTTCTTGTCACAATATAATCAGCTTGTACCGCAACAGCACACTCCACCTGTAGGCAATCCTCAAAATCTGAAAAGTTTTTCTGATTCAAGGCAGATATGATTTTTACTTGATCAATCCCCTCTACTTTCAAAATCCGGCAAAGCCGAAGCAATACTTCCCTTCTATCGTGCTCTGACATATCCTTACGCAAAATATAAAACATATTTGGAATAGAATGCGCCGCCATAAATCCCTGCACTCTTCTCTCTGCACATAACCTCAGCAATTGATCCGCCGCATCATAATGTGGTTTTCTTCCCACTAAATAATCAAGAAGAATATTCGTATCAATTAATATCCGCATACTTTTCCTCCAAAGCTACATATAACTCTTCTTTATAATTTCGTTCTTTTACTCCCGGTTTGCGATATTTTTGCAGCTCCTCATATGCAGTCTGCGCATCTGTTTTTTCAACTGAATTTTGCGAAATCACTAACTCTTCTATATTTTCCAGTATATTTAAAAGATAATATATCTTATCCTCCGGCATACGCTTCACCAACTCAATTGCCTGTTCACGCATTGCTGTCATAGTATCACCTCCACCTACTTCTCATTCCCTCAAAGATACTGTTAAAATATCCCAGTCGTATCAGATTTTCTTACCCAAATTATAGCACATAAACGCTGCGTTCACAATCAAAACAATTCTGTATTTATTTTTCCTTTCCAAAATTTTTCTCTCCCCTGCATTTTCTCTTGACAACGTTGTCATACTATGCTATAGTAAACCACTGCAAACCTATATGATAGATAGGGATTAAAATAAAACAGATACAGCTCTATCACACCACTGTATCCGGAGGAGGTACCTATGAGCAATACACAGGCCACAGAACATACACACAAGCATGAAGAACATGCTCACTGTCATACCCATTCCCATACGCTGTCCCGATCTGACGGACACGAGCACATCCACAGTCATCGTGCGCTGATCGGCTTCGACAAGCATGGAATTCCTACAATCGTGGCGAAGGCCGACCACCAGGAGGATATTGACAAGGATTCGGATGCATTTATCAAAGACTATATGGCTGCTGTGACAGAATATAAGAAGACATTTCCATCCAAGCAGGATGTAATCGACCAGCCCCCGGACCCGGCAGTACGGGAACTGCTTCTTCGGGCAGAACGAAGAGCCATTGCAGAAAAATACATTGACCTGGTGGGATTGTCTCAGTTTCAGGATTCTCATCCCCGCCAGCTGTCCGGCGGAATGCAGCAGCGTGTGTCCATTGCCAGAGCACTGGCCACAGACCCGGACATCATCTTCATGGATGAGCCATTTGGTGCCCTGGATGCCATTACCCGCATGAAGCTACAGGATGACATTCTGGAAATTTCCAAGCAGCAGCAGAAAACCATCATCTTTGTCACCCATGACATCGAAGAGGCCGTCTTTCTGGCTGACCGCATCGTGGTCATGACTCCGAATCCCGGCAAGATCAAAAGTATCATCACGGTGCCTCTCTCCAGAGAAAACCGTGACCGAACCAGTGACGACTTCATCCACTGGCGTGACCGTGTGTTTGAAATCTTCAATATGAAACATGAACCGAATATCGAATATATGATCTAATCGTAGTAGTCAAAGGAGCTGTCGCTTAGTGCGACAGCTCCTTGCATTTCCAGATCAATTTGTATTGTTTCAAATGCCAAGGCATTTCTTAACCAAATCATACTACGCTAATGGATTGACTCTAAATATGCTCTCTCCTCTTCTGTCAGACTTTCCTGAAAGCTTTTTTCATGCAGTACAATATCTTTCAACAAACATGCTTTCAAATAAGTTTCTGAATCTCCAGATTCATATAATTCTTTCGTCTTCTCAATCAGTACATCTTTCCCCGATTTCCTCTTTAACAATTCCGCATACGCATCTGACTCCTTTGCCAACCCCTTTACGCCTTCTTCTATGGAAGAGGTCACATACACATCCATCAACAATGGGAATTCTGCCACTGCCTGTGCCAGCGCTTCATCACTCATTTTCTTTAATTTTTCAGGTGAAATTCTGCAGACATTTAAAATCTGTTTTGCACTCATAGACTCTGTGTTTGGGTACTGGTAATCAGAGTCTCTGTGATTTCTAGCAACCACAATTGCACCTACCACAACCAACAACATCATCAACCCAACTAATATCCGTATTACATCTCTTTTCATTTTATCCCACCATCCGTACTACTTCGTTATGTTCATCTAACGATGCCATGCTGATACGTCACTCGTATCATACACCGAGGGTACATTACACACCGAATGGCTAAATACACCAGCTTTTCCCCATTTTGACTTCACAGTTCTTGTTGCTAACGGTGCCCCTGTTACTGAACTGGTTATCATTGCAGAATGAGAGAGACCATATAAAGAACCATAAATTACTCTATCACCGGGTACAGCACTTAAACTAGATGTACTAAATCCATTCACAACTCTAGTGTAACTTCCATCTGTCATATATATGGATGGATTATCAATCCAATATATATTACCTGTTGACTGGCTATGCCACGCATATGAATGACAATTATACTTACAACTTCCATTTGAAATTAAGGTAACACCATATGTACTTACGAGATTGGCATCTATTTCTGCATGATATGTACTAGAAGCATGACTGCACGTAGGTGTTGTGTATACAACAGAATGTCCATTGGGAGTAGTAGGCACTGCTTCTATATATCGTAAATTCTGCAAATCATCCGTTTTTGCAATTTGAAGTAACGATGATATTTCAGCAATTTCACATAATTCTTTTTCTGTCATGTCATTTTGAAATTCTTTTTGAAAAACGAGTAATATCGCCAATGCATCCATTTTTACTTCATTTTCTGCCGATAATTTTATAGATGACTTCTCTTTCATCTGAAGCAACATATCATACATTGCATCCTTTGCCGAATCACGACTGAGTAATTCAGCATATGCATCCGAAATTTTTTCGAATACTTTTACTCCTTCTTCAAAACTAGAAGTCACAAATACATCGTATAGAAATGGGAAATCCAGCACCGCTTGTACTAATTGTTCATTAGACATTGCCTTTAATATATCTCTTTCAATTCTACAGGCCTCAATCTTTTCTTCAACGCTTTCAAATGAATTCCATTTCGCATCTTCTGCTGTGACAGGATATTTATAAGTGTTCGTATCTTCCATAGTTTCATATTCTGCTGCTTTCGATTCAATAATCAAAGCTACTAACATAACAAAAGTAACCATCCATACAATACTATTTTTAATTTTCATACAGTCCCCCTATAACTATTCACTTCGATTTCGGGCTCTTTTATACATAAAACATTTTCCGTCATTCCAGTTTTTCAAAGAAAACGATAGGCCTATTCGCAAACATTTCTAATTCTCTTCCATCAGTGGGCAGCTTTTTCTTCACTTTCATAAACATGTTTCATTTCTCTGCTCTGATTGTTTCGTTTCAGATTTGTTCGCCATTCTCTTCCAAAAAAACATCATATGACTGAAATTGCTCTATTTCTTTTTCAAAAGTAATCGTTTTATGATGACACTTTCACTTAATCCAGTTTTACCACGTTCCTCATTTAGATATCTTCATACTACTATATTTTTCCTGTGCTGTCAACTCTTTTTTTATTTTTTTGATAACAAAAAGATACACTATACATTCTTAACAATTGTAACTTTCCATTCAAAATATTTTATACTTTTATAAATGCAAAATCTTTACAACCAGTGCGGTTGCGTATACCGTTTTTTCTCCCCTCCCTCAAAATCGTATTATACGCATTGCACTTTTTGTGTCATAAAGAGTCTTATACACAAAAAAGCCTATGCAGTCTTTTTCTGACCACACAGGCTTTCTCCCACTTACTTCTGTTTCACACATATTCATACACGTGAATCGTCTCAATTTCCTCGCCAATCAGTTCCTTCATATTGCGCAAATCAATGTCATTCTGTAATCTCAAAAAATATCCATCTGATACACCAAAATACTGGGCCAGACGAAGAGCGGTATCTGCCGTAATCTTTCTTCTGTCATGAAGAATATCCTGAATTCTGGAAACCGGTACATGAATTTCCTGTGCCAGTTTATAGGCAGAAATGCCTGGCGAAGTGCTACTCTTTCTTCCACGGTTCCCGTCTCCCGCCTTCCGTGTAAAACTCATCTTCTTTCATATCCACCAGAATCAAATCTTTTCCAATCTGGCAAATCTTCGGAAAGGGAATGATATACTCTCCTTCTCTGCCAAAGATGCCCCACACCTTACCACACCCTGGCACCACCAGTGCAATGATATGACCATCTTTCACATCCACTTCTACATCACTGACAAAACCTAATCGCTTACAGTCACTGATATTGATGACTTCCTTTTGCCGCAATTCAAACAGTCTCATGCCCCACCACCTTGCAGGCTTACTACGATAGACAATTGCGAAACTCACCAAAAACTTTAAGGTGTGCTGGTCAGGAAGGCAAATATGACTTTTGAAGGCCATTGAAAACGCCGGTACTTGCTTTTTGGAGTGAACAACGAACAAAAAGGTTAGTATCCGTTGCGTTTTCACCTGGCGGAAGCTTGCCTGAAAAAGCCATATTGCGAACCAAGACAGCACTTCAAGAAAGTGATTGAAGTTTCGCAATTACCTATTGCTACTGCTATTTTATGATGGACAATTGAAATCGTCACATCTGCAAAATCTCCAGGTCTTCTTCACTGACTTTTTTCAGTTCTCTCCGGTTCAGCAGATCGTAAATCACCGGTATGACAAACAGTGTCATCAAAGTGGCATAGAGCAGACCGCCGATGGTGACGATGGCGATTGGTGCCATCAGATCTGCACCGGAACCGATGCCCATTGCCATAGTCACCAGACCCAGTACAGTAGTCAATGCTGTCATCAGAATGGGGCGCATACGGGTCATACCAGCCTCGATGATGGCGGCTTTCTTTTCTGTGCCTTCTAAGCGCAGCTGATTGATATAATCTACCAGTACGATACCATTGTTCACCACGATGCCTGCCAGCATGACGAAACCGATCATGGATACCACGCTGATTTCATTGCCGGTCAGATACAATCCCAGAAAACCGTCTGTGGCTGCCAGCGGCATGGTAAACAACACGATAAAGGGTGACTTGAAGGACTGGAACTGTGCCACCATAATAAAGTAAATGCACAAAATTCCCAGTGCAAGCATCAGCACCAGCTGTTCCATGGCCTCCATAATGGTTTCATTTTCTCCATTGGAGACGATTTCTGTCCCATCGGGCAGTTCCAGATCGGCCAGTGCATCCTCCACATCCCGGCTCACCAGCCCTACATTGTATCCATCTGCGATTTCTGCTGTCACATTCAGATACCGCTTCTGATCCACACGGGAAATGGAAGAAAATGCGGTGGTCTCCTCTATCTGGGCAATATCAGACAGTTTCACGGTACTGGTTTCTCCTGTGGTGCTCTGGGCAGTCAACTCATAGTCTTCCAAATCCTCTGCTGTCAATGCTTCTTCTCCGTCCATAATCAGCAACGGATACGCATCCCCCGTGTCTGTAATGGTCACAGAAGAAACCGGTTCCGCAATGCCCCCTGCCAGTCCGGCAAATACCTGTGCCACGGTCAGGTTGTGCTTCATGGCTCCATTTTTATCTACCATCACATGCAATTCCGGACTTGGGTCTTCGATGCCGTTGAACACATTCTGGGTACCCTCCACCGTGGCAATCCGTTCTGCCACCAGATTTGCGCCTTCCTGCAAGTCTTTCAGATTCTGAGAACGAATCTCAATGGAAATACCGGAACTGCCCAGTGAGCTCACATCCATGGTAGAGCCGGAAATGGACAGTTCACAATCCAGATCGGCGCAGGCTTCTGTCATTTCTTTTGCCAGTGTCTGGCTGCTTTCCTTCTTATCTTCTTTTAACAATACATACATGGTCACGGAGCGGCTGCTGGTGCCAAATCCCAGATTGACGGAATCCAGGGTCGCACCTACCTTATCTACATCCGCAAATGCGGTCAGGCGGCTGATGACTTCATCTGACATGGCGATGGTATCCTCTAACAGAGCCTCTTCCGGCATGGTCAGGGAAACCGACATCTGGTAACTGTCAGATTCTGGCAGATAGGCAGTACCTCTGCTCATGGCCAGCATAGCACTGAGCACCAGTAATACCAGGGAACCCATGAGTACCACCGGTTTCCACTTCAACGCTAAGCGTAACAGTTTCTCATATCCTCCCAGCATTCGATCCATCAGACCCGGTTTCTGCTCTTTTACATGGGTCAGCATCTGAGAGGCCATCATGGGCACCAGCGTCATCGCCACGATCAAACTGGCCATCAGAGAAAAGGCAATGGTCAGTGCCATATCCTGAAACAGCTGTCTGGTCATTCCCTCGACAAATACAATAGGAAGAAATACACATACCGTGGTCAAAGTGGATGAGCTAATGGCACCTGCCACCTGTCCGGCACCGCTGACTGCTGCCTGTATCCGGTTGGCACCTTTGTTTCGCAATCGATAAATATTCTCTATGACTACCACTGAGTTATCTACCAGCATGCCCACGCCCACTGCCAGACCGGACAGGGAGATCAGGTTTAATGTCACACCTGCAAAATACATACACACAATGGCAAAAACCACGCTGACCGGGATAGAGCAGGCAATCATAAAAGTAGGCCGGATGTCTTTTAAGAACAACAGCAAAATCAGAATGGCCAGCACGCCGCCCATCAGCAGATTATTCAGTACAGAATCCACCACCATGTCAATGTAATCTCCCTGATTCATCAGGGTGGTGACGTGTACTCCTTCATATTTTGCTTCAATCTCTTTTGATGCTTTTTCCAGTGCATGTGCCACGTCCGCAGTGGAATAGGTATTTTGCTTCTGCACCGTAAACATCAGGCCGTCATTGCCATTGACTCTGGCATAAGAATCTCCGGTATTGTCCGTCACATACAGTTCCGTCACATCAGACAACAGGATGGGATCAATGCCTTCCAGATCCGGGTCAAACAACACCAGATTCTGCAACTCTTCCAGACTTTCAATTTCGTCCCCCACTCGAAGCAGATAGGATGTACCATCCTCAGAAGACAGATACCCTGCCGGCATACTGAAATGCTGTGCCGTCAGAATGCCTGTGATCAGTTCCGGCGTGATAATGCCCTCCAATGCCGCCTGCTTCAGTGCCTCTGCCTTTGTCTGGTCAAAATTCTCTAACTGGTTGTTTAGCTCTTTCTCTCCTGCCTGTAACTCTGCAGATGCAGACTCTAACATGGCGCTTGCTTCATTTAACTGCTGTCTGGTATCCGCTTCCTGATTGTTCAGTGCAGTCTGTCCTTCTCCCACCATGGCACTGCCACTGTTTAATGCTGCTTCGCCTTCTGCAATAGCAGCAGATGCCTGTGCCAGCTGCGCCCTTGCATCTGCCAGTTGGGCTTTTGTCTGCTCTGCCAGGTTTTCAGAAGCTGCAAGAGACTGTCTGGTGGACTCGATCATCTGGGTCCGGAGGGCAATCTCCTGTCTGCGCACTTCCAATGTGCCACGTTCTGCGGTCAGTTCTGCCAGCTGCTGCGCCGCTTCTACTGCCTGGGGATCGTCCATACGGCTTTCTCCATCTGCTCCACCGCCAAATTCTTCTAACTGTGCCATCAGTTCCGCATATCTGGCATCATAGGCGGCCTGTTCTGTGTCATAAGCAGCCTGTAACTGTGCCAGTTCGCTTTCGGATGCCGCAATCTGATTGCGCATTTCTCCATTCTGGGTGTCTAAATATGCCACCAATGTCTCTAACTGGGGCAGCACATTGGAAAGCTGTGCCAAAATGGTCTTTTGCTGCTGCAAGTCTGCCTGAGACTGGCTCATGGCCAGCTCCATTTTCAACAGTTCCATCCTGCCCTGTAAAAAACCCTGATCTGCCTGGATGCTGCCATCCTGCAAAGCAGCCATCTGGCTTTGTAGTTCTGCTTTTCCTGCATCTAACTGTTCCTTGGCCTCTAACAGCTGTGCCTCTGCTTCTTCTAACTGTGCCTCTATTTTCTTCTGGAGTTTTTGATTGACTTTTGCGATCTTTTCCTGACTGATGACGATATTTTCTGTCCGTTCGATCAAGCCACTGACCGAAACGCTTGCCACTCCGTCTACCCCTTCCAGATAAGGAGCGATCTCCTCTTTCACCAGTGCAGACAATTCTTCCGTGTCATAGTCATCCCCGTCCACTGCCGCCACCATGATCGGCAGCATATCCGGACTGATCTGCATCATCACCGGCTTGCCCACGCCCTCTTCCATGGAACCGCTTAGCACATCCAGTTCCTCTCTGGTCTCTAACATAGCCCGGCTCATATCCACACCACTGGAAAATTCCAGAATCACCACTGCATAGTTCTGACTGGAAATGGACTGGATCCGCTCCACCTGGTTGACTGTGGCAAGGGCTGCCTCCTGTGGTTTGGTCACATTCTGTTCCACCTTCTCCGGACTGGCGCCCGGATAAGTGGTCATGACCACCAGATAGGGGAGCGTTAGTTCCGGCAACAGATCCGTGGTCATTCTGGTAAATGCCACGATCCCCAGCACCAGAATTCCAAGCACTGCCACAATAATCGTATACGGTTTTTTTACACTGAACTTTGCCATACTGCCTCACCTTCTGCCGACAAGCGGCATAGATTTTCGATAGAAAAAGGAGCGTTCTGAAAGATTCAGAATACACTCCTTTTACTGTACCTTGCTTCGTCATACAAAGCAACTATCTTTAGAGAATTTTCATATTTTTTCAAAAGATTTTTCTTCTGATTGCCGACTTATTGCGTCAGTGCCGCACCAATGTCTGCTTTCAGCTGCACCCAGGCATCTTCATGTTCTACATAATACTTTGGGCAGATTTTTCCTGTCACATCATAATGCCGGATCACATTGTCCTGGGTCAATCCGAAGGTCTTGCACAGCCATGCGGTCAGCTGTACCACTGACTGGTACGTGGCCGGTGTGAACTGTCCTCCCGCATCCGGATGACAGACTTCTATGGAAATGGTGTCTACATTTCGCTGGTTGGTGCAGTACGACATCTCATTGAGCGGAATACAGGAGATCACCTCTCCTTCCAGTCCTACGATAAAATGAGAACTGGCTTTGGTCACATGGGTATCTTTCAACCCTTCAAAGTAACTCCAGTTCTGGTCAGCCGTGGTGCCTGCATTGCCCACATAATGAATGGCGATATACTGGATGCTGTCCATGGCCACACAAGGTCTGGAATAGGGATTTACCGTCAGAGGACGTACCTCCACCCAGTCCGGCAGTGCCAATGTCTGAATATCCAGAGAAATGCCGCCTGCCGTGGTCATCCAGGTGTTGCCGTAAAATCCGGCAGATGCGCCTGCATTGGCCTCGTAAAATCCCTCTTCCTGTTCCACCGGAGCATCCTGCTGCTCCTGCAGCTCACGGGCGTCCCAGATTCCCTGTGTCTGTACCGCTGGCGCCTGGATGACAGCAGCCGCCTCCTCCGTTTCTCCGACCGCCGGCTGCTGTACCTGCCCTGTCTGGCTGTTCTGATGGTTCTGTGCCGGTACTGCTGTTTCCGGACGATTGTGATTGCCCTGTTTCACCAGAAACAATACCATACACACACTGGCCGCCACAAGCAGAACTGCCTGCGAGCTTCTTTTTCTCTGCTTTCTGTTTTGCCTCTTCGCCTTTTTGTCCCGCTGGCCTTGCAGAATATTTCGAATCTGGTTTTCAGAAGCCTGTTTCTTTTGCTGCTGCTGGGCAAAACGTTTGATTCTGTCCTCTCTGTCCATTGTTCTCCCCCTCTGGCTCTTTCCTGCTTTTCATTTTTCCTCTTCTGTATGCCCTGTTTTCTCCCATGCTTTCTATTGTATCAACTTTTGACAGCCTTGGCTATACTTTTTGATCATCTTTTGACAAAATTGTTCTATTTTATCCACTCTTATTGTAGATATCAAGTATCTTCTCTTGTTTCGTGTCTTCCTCTCCGCTTTCTCTTTACAATTGGTATTTGCTATACTACAATAGATTTCAGGTTGTGTAAAGTCATAAATTTGCAGATTCCTTCGCAAAATTCATAAAAAATCGTATCTTTTACGGAGTTTTTCCAGTATAATAGGAAATGATGCATGGAAATGCATGAATTGGAAAGGGGTTCTTATGATTCAAAAATTTTTCTCTCATCCTCTGATTCGCAAAGTCGTCAACAGAGAAACCATTAGTTACGTCTTCTGGGGATGTGCCACTACTGTTGTGAACTGGGGTGTGAACTTTATCGCATATGATCTGCTCCATATTTCGACCTTCTGGTCTACTGTCATTGCATGGCTGGCAGCAGTGATCTTCGCCTTTTTTGTGAACAAGCTGTTTGTGTTTCACAGCAGATCCTGGCAACCCTCTGTTGTATGGAAAGAGTTTATTCCTTTTATTTCCTGTCGTCTGCTGTCAGGTGTGTTTGATGTGGCATTTATGGTCATCGCAGTGGATCATCTGCATGTTCCCAATGCATTGGCAAAACTTCTGTCCAATGTATTCGTCATGATTGCCAACTATTTTGCCAGCAAGTTTTTGATTTTCAGAAAACCCAAAGAACAAAGGAGTTGATAGAAGCATGAAACAAAAATTCTCGTTACAAAAATTACTCCCTTACCTGGTGGCATTTCTGATACCGGTTGCCATTATGCTGATCTTATTTATACAGCGGCAGATCTACCCATTCGGAGACCGCAGTTTTCTGCGGACTGACCTGTATCACCAATATGCTCCATTTCACCAAATGTTGCGGGATGCTCTACAGACAGGCAAGAACTTACAGTACACCTGGAATGTGGGACTGGGTACCAACATGGTATCATTGTTTGCGTATTATTTGTGCAGTCCCTGCAACCTGCTGTTGCTGTTTTGCCCGTCCAATCTGGTCATTGAGTTTATTTCTTACTTCGCCATTGTGAAAATCGGACTGGCCAGCACTGCCATGACCTTCTATTTGGCAAAACACAGCCGTAGCACGCCTTGGACCAGTGTGTTTTTTGGCATCTTATATGCCCTTTCCGGCTATGTAGCAGCTTACAGCTGGAATGTGATGTGGTTAGACTGTATCTGGCTGTTTCCTTTGGTCATTTATGCAATGGAACGACTGATCAAAACCGGTAAAGGTGGGCTGTACGCCCTGCTACTAGGCGTGGCAATCTGCACCAATTATTACATTGCCATTATGATCTGTATGTTTTTGATTCTGTACTTTATCGTGCAGATAATCATTTCCAGTGACAGTTTCCTGGTACGGACAGAGGATGGTACGGGAAATGGTTCTAAAACTTTTGGCCGCTATATTTTGCGGATGGTACAATTTGCCGTATATTCCCTGCTGGCAGGAGGAATTTCTGCGATTTTGCTGCTGCCTGCTTACTATGCGCTGAAATTAACAGCTTCCGCTTCCACTACTTTTCCGAAAAATCTGGACAGTTACTTCTCTACTTTTGAAGTCATCGCCAGACATCTGATCTGTGTGGAAACAGAGCAGGGACTGGATCACTGGCCCAATATTTTCTGCGGGATTGCGCCGTTAGTGCTGCTGCCTCTGTATGTCATGAGTAAGAAAATTTCTGCCAGAGAAAAAATCTGCTATTTTGTACTGGTATTGTTTTTCCTGTTTACTTTCAGCCTGAAGGTATTGAATTACATCTGGCATGGATTCCATTTTCCCAATTCCCTGCCGGCCAGACATTCCTTCCTTTACATTTTCCTGCTGCTGACCATGGCATACAATGGATTTCTGGAGCTAAGGGAACGAAATGGCAAAGAAATCATTGGCAGTATGTGGGGTGTCATTGCCATTACACTGGTAGCGGAAACTATCATCACCGATGATGCCTTTCAGTGGTGGTCATTCCTGTTGAGCATTTTGTTTGCCGCTGTCTACGGTGGTCTGTGCTATCTGTATCAGAGACAAAAAACAACCCGGTCATTCCTTTATATTCTGACCATGTGTGTTCTGGTAATCGAAATGACCATCAATACAGGTGACACCAGTATCACCACTTCTTCCCGCACCACGTATACAGGAGAAGATATTTCTGTCAAAAGTCTTCTTGCCGATGCAAAAACCGATGAAGATTCTGTCTTTTACCGTGTAGAGAAAGTTTCCACACGCACCAAAAACGATGGGGCATGGCTGGGTTATCAATCCGGTTCTATTTTCTCTTCTGCGGCCAATGCCAAGTTGACTGCCTTTTACAAGACATTGGGCATGGAAGGTTCCACCAATGCATACAGCATGCATGGTGCCACCCCGCTGACACTGGCATTGTTTGATGTGAAATATATGCTGGCAAAGGAGACCCTGCACGAAGATGCACTGAGAAGCCTGTTTGCCAGAGCATCCAATATGTATCTATACCGCAACAATTATGCACTGAATCTTGGATTTATGGTACCGTCCTCGTTGGAATGGAGCTGGAGTACCACAAACAGCAATCCAATCCTGAATCAAAATGCTTTTGCTTCTGCTGTTGCGGACATTAAAGATTTATTTTATCCTACCACCTATACCTTATCCACTGTAACCAGTACCAACATTACGGTAGATGCAGACGGATATGTGTATGGTTATGTAGAACCCAACAGCAATGTAAAAACGGTGACTGCCCGTTATGCAGACAATACCACGGAAGAGTTTTCCAATGTAAACCGTGGCTATATCCTGGATCTGGGATACCATACTGCCGGAGAAACCATCTATCTGTATACCGACGACAGCGGATCTATGACTGCTTACGGATATCTGCTGGATATGGACAAAATGGTGGAACTGCTTCAAACACTGCGTCAGGAACAGATGATCGTAGACAGCTATGACAATACCCACCTGTCTGCCCACATTACCACAGAAAATGGCGGCAGATTGCTGACCAGCATCCCTTATGATCCTGGCTTTACAGTAACAGTAGATGGGAAAACGGCAGAACTTCTGACCTTTAAAGATGCATTCCTCAGTCTGGAACTGACTCCCGGCACCCACACCATCGAATTTACCTACCAGGCAGAAGGATTGCAACTGGGAGGCATGATTTCCCTGGTCAGCCTGGTACTGCTGGCATTGATCATCCTCATTGGACGTGGTCTGATCCCCCTTCTGTCCAGACACAAAAAGAAAGCAACCAAAGAAGAGGAATCCACCGAATCTGAAATGAAACCTGATTCGAATCCAAATCGCGATCCGGAAAACGCAGATTCACAAAAAAAATCAGAGCCTGCAACAAAACAGAAGCCTGATACACAAGAAGCTGCTGCTTCTTATCAACGTTATAAAAAATCAAAGAAGTAACAATTCAGGCAACATCACTCCAAAAGGAGTTTGCATCATAATCTTCTTATAATCCATTTTGCCGCGGCAAAGCTTTGCTGCTCTTTGCCGCGGTGTTTCAAATAACAGGCAGCAAGAAAGAGGTAATCAAAATGAAATTATGGGGCGGACGCTTTACAAAAGAAACCAATCAGCTGGCACACAATTTTAACGCTTCCCTTCCGTTTGACCGTAAATTTTACAGTCAGGATATTGATGGCAGTATTGCCCATGTGACCATGCTGGCAAAGCAGGGCATCTTGACAGATGCAGAAAAAGAGCAGATCATCGCCGGTCTGACCAGCATCAAAGAGGACATCACAAACGGTACACTGGAATTCAATGAAACAAGCGAAGATATCCACAGTTTTGTAGAGGAAAATCTCATTGACCGTGTAGGCGAAGTAGGAAAGAAACTGCACACCGGCAGAAGCCGTAACGACCAGGTGGCACTGGATATGCGTCTGTACACCCGGGATGAAGTGCTGGCAGTGGATGAATTATTGAAAGAACTGTTGACTGCACTATTGACTATTATGAAGGAACACACTGAAACCTATATGCCGGGCTTTACCCATTTGCAAAAAGCCCAGCCGGTTACACTGGCTCACCATGTGGGAGCTTATTTTGAAATGTTCAAGAGAGACAGAAGCCGTCTGTCTGATATTTATAAAAGAATGAATTACTGTCCCCTTGGAAGCGGTGCCCTGGCCGGTACCACCTATCCGCTGGATCGGAACTATACCGCTTCTCTCTTAGGCTTTGACGGTCCTACCTTAAACAGTATGGACGGTGTATCTGACAGAGATTACCTGATCGAGTTTTTAAGTGCCCTGTCTACCATTATGATGCACTTAAGCCGGTTCTCTGAAGAAGTGATCATCTGGAACACCAATGAGTACCGTTTTGTAGAGCTGGACGATGCCTACAGTACCGGCAGCAGCATCATGCCCCAGAAGAAAAATCCGGATATTGCAGAATTGGTTCGCGGCAAGACCGGACGTGTCTACGGTGCCCTGTTCTCCCTGATGACCACTATGAAGGGACTGCCTCTTGCTTATAACAAGGACATGCAGGAAGACAAGGAACTGACCTTCGATGCCATCGATACTGCCAAGGGCTGTATCGCCTTATTTACAGGCATGATCGCTTCCACTACCTTCCGTAAGGATGTGATGGAAGAAAGCGCCAAGAAAGGCTTTACAAACGCCACAGACGCTGCTGACTATCTGGTCAACCACGGCGTACCATTCCGTGATGCCCACGGCATCGTGGGACAGCTGGTTCTGTACTGTATCGACAAGGATATTGCCTTAGATGATATGACGTTAGAAGAGTTCCAGGCCATCAGCCCGGTATTCCAGTCTGATATTTATGAAGCCATCAGCCTAAAGACCTGTGTGGAGAAGCGTCTGACCATCGGCGCACCTGGGAAGGCAGTGATGGATCAGGTGATTGCCATTTACGATGCATATCTGGCAGAGTAAGCATGAGGCAATTGCGAAACTCCAGCCACTTTCGTGAAATACTGGACACGTTCACATTTCACAATGTTTTTATAGCAAAAGTCCTGTGGGAAGAATGGTTATTTCCTTCCCACAGGGCTTTTTGACCATATAATTCCTATACTCTCTCACTAATAATATACCTTGGCCGCTCTTTCATCTCATCATAAATCTTGGCAATATAATAGCCGATGATCCCCAGGCTCAGCATAATGACCCCACCAGTGATCAAAATCAGCAAAATCACTGTGGTGAACCCTTCTACTGCATCCCCAATGAGAAAATGGGCCAGCGTCTGGATCCCCAGTATGACCGCACAGATGATAAATAAGATGCCCATTCCCATGACCAGATACAGGGGGGCTGCAGAAAAAGAGGTCACATTGTTCACCGCATACTTTGCCAGGCTTCTGACAGACCATTTGGTGGTGCCAAATTCCCGCTCTGCCACCTGAAACTCGATGGTGGTAGACCGATACCCTACCCAGAAAGACAGAGCCCGGAAAAAGGTGTTGCGCTCTTTCAGTTCAGAAAGGGTATCAATGACCTTTCTGTCTAACAGCTTGAAATCAGAAGAAGACTCCATGTCAATGCCGGAACAGCGGCTGATGATCTTATAAAACAACCCTGCAGACAGTTTATGAGCCAGACTTTCATCTCCACGGCTGACCTTCACACCCTCGATCACCTCATAACCTTCCTGCCATAAAGCATACATTTTAGGAATCACTTCCGGAGGATGCTGCAGATCACAGTCCATCACCACCGCACAGGCTCCCTGTGCTTCTGCCAGCCCTGCAAAGATGCAGGATTCTTTTCCAAAATTGCGGCTGAAATGGATGCCTCTCACACGGCATTCTTCTTTCTTGGCTTCTTTGATTTTCTCATACGTCCGGTCTTTGGAACCGTCATCTACAAAAATCAGTTCAAATACAATCTGTTGTGCATCCAGAATACGAGCTACCGTTCTGGTGGTATTCAAAATATTCAGTTCCTCATTGTAAGAAGGAATGATGACCGACAGCATGCCTTCTTTCTTCACTTCGTTCATGGTATGCCTCATTTCTATCTTCTGCCTGATTTTCCAAATAGGTAATTGCGAAACTATAATACCGAACGCTTTTCATCAAAATTTTTATTTGAAAAACACGCTCTCTTGCATCAGAATCATTCTTACGAATGAATCATGCAACGGTACTAACAGTACACGGCATTTCACAAAGGTTTTCAAACGAAAAAACTTCTGATGTACAAGTTGCTCACATTACTCTACCGTCACAGACTTTGCCAGGTTTCTCGGCTTATCCACATCCAGTCCCTTTGCCAGAGAGACATAGTAGGCAAGAAGCTGTAATGGGATCACTGCCAGAGAAGTGGTAAAGCATGGCAAGGTTTTTGGCACATAGACCGTAAAGTTTGCCGTATCCTCCATGGCATAGTTGCCTGCTGTGGTCAGCCCCATCACATATGCTCCTCTGGACTTCACCTCTACCATATTGCTGACCATCTTCTCATACAGATCCGGCTGGGTGGCAATGCCGACCACCAGAATCCCCTTTTCGATCAGGGAGATGGTGCCATGCTTCAATTCCCCCGCCGCATACGCCTCAGAGTGAATATAAGAAATCTCCTTTAATTTCAGGGAGCCTTCCAGTGAGGTGGCATAGTCTACCCCTCTGCCGATGAAGAAGATATCATGACTGCCTGCAAACTTGCTGGCAAACCACTGGATCCGCTCCTTGTCTCCCAAAAGTGTCATGATCTTATCCGGCAGACTCTGAAGCTCTGTGAGCATCTCCCCGTAAGTCTGCTCATCGATCTGACCTCTTACCTGACCGAAGTGGATGGCAAGAAGATACAATGCGGCCAGCTGGGTGCTGTACGCCTTTGTAGTAGCCACTGCAATCTCCGGTCCTGCCCAGGTATACAGTACCTTATCTGCTTCTCTGGCAATGGAGCTGCCCACTACGTTGACAATCCCTAACACAGGCACACCCTGTTCCTTTAATTCACGGAGCGCCGCCAGAGAGTCTGCCGTCTCTCCGGACTGACTGACGATGATGGCCAGCGAATCCGGCTCAATGATGGGATTGCGGTAGCGGAATTCACTTGCCAGATCCACTTCTACTGGAATTCTTGCCAGCTGCTCGATGACGTATTTGCCGGTAAAGCCCACATGGTAAGCAGAACCACAGGCAATGATGTAAATCTTCCGGAGAGCACGGGTCTCCTCATCGGTCATCTCCAGTTCATCCAGCACAATCTTCCCGTCACGGATTCTGGGACTGATGGTATCCCGTACTGCCTTTGGCTGCTCATAAATCTCTTTCAGCATAAAGTGCTCATAGCCGCCTTTTTCTGCTGCTTCCATATCCCAGTCTACGGTCACCAGTTCCTTAGTCTGCTCCTCTAAGTCGATATTATAAAAGGATGCACAATCCTTCTTTAACGCTACAATCTCCTGATTGTCAATGTAATACACCGTTCTGGTATGTTTCAAAATAGCAGGCACATCAGAAGCAATGTAGTTGCCTTCCGGAGAAATGCCCACAATCAGCGGACTGTCCTTGCGGACTGCGTACAACACATCCGGATGCTCTTTGAACATAATTCCCAGCGCATAGGAGCCCTCTACTCTGGTGAGCATTTTGGCAATGGCTTCCAACGGATCGCCCTTGTAATAATCGGTGAGCAGGTGTACCAATACCTCTGTATCGGTCTGGGAGATAAAAGTATACCCTCTCCGTTCCAGACGCTTTCTTAAAATCTGATAATTCTCTATGATACCATTATGCACCACCGCAATGCTCTTATTTTCATTGAAATGAGGATGGGAGTTGGCAATGGATGGCTCTCCATGGGTCGCCCATCTGGTGTGGCCGATGCCGATGGTTCCATTGATCTGGGAACCGTCTGCGGTCAGTTCTCTTAATACCTGTAACCGTCCCTTTGCCTTGACGATCTGTAACTCTTTTCCATTGTATACAGACAGTCCTGCCGAGTCATACCCTCTGTACTCTAACTTTGCCAGTCCATCCAGCAAAATCGGTGCTGCCTGTTTCTCTCCTACATATCCTACAATGCCACACATAAGCCCCTCCTATTGTTCGATCTGATATCCTTTTGACGCGATCACTTCGATGATCCCGTCTACATACTGTTCACACAAGGCGATGGTCTTTGCTTCTGCCATCACCCGTACCAGCGGTTCTGTCCCGCTCTCCCGCACCAGAATCCGTCCGTCCTCTCCCAGCGCTTCTTCTGCTGCCTGTACGGCTGCCTGCACATCCGGATCTGCCTGGGCTGCCTTTTTATCTGTCACCCGGACATTCTTTAACACCTGCGGGTAAATGGTCAGCGGCTCTGCCAGTTGTGCCAGTGACTTGCCGCATTCCAGCATCACATTCATCATCTGAAGAGAAGTCAGAATGCCGTCTCCTGTGTTGGCATACTCGCTGAAAATGATGTGACCGGACTGCTCTCCGCCAATGCTGTGACCGTTCTGCACCATATTTTCATACACGTACTTGTCACCCACTGCTGTCTTCTCATAACCGATGTCCAATGCATCAAAAGCCTTGTATAAACCCAGATTGGACATGACGGTAGTCACCACTGTATTATTGGTCAGGCGGCCTTTCTCCTTTAAATACGCCCCGTAGATGTACAGAATCTGGTCTCCGTCCACTACATTGCCATGTTCATCCACACACAGACATCTGTCTGCATCTCCGTCATAAGCAAACCCCACATCTAACTTCTGTTCCTTTACCAGTTTCTGCAACCCCTCAATATGGGTAGAGCCGCAGTCTGTATTGATATTCAACCCATTGGGCGCATTGTGAATGACTGTCACCTCTGCCCCCAGTGCTTCAAAAATACTGCCTGCAATGGCAGACGCACTGCCATTGGCACAGTCTAAGCCAATCCGCTTGCCGGCAAAACTACCTTCCACAATGCTCTCTAAATATTTGATATATCTGGATCTGCCCTCTATATAATCTACGGTCCGCCCGATGTCAGCTCCCTGTGCCAGCGGAACGGCTGCCACCGCCCCATCCAAATAAGCTTCCACCGCCTCAATGACCGTTTCTTCCATCTTTTCACCTTTTCCATTGAGCAGCTTGATTCCATTGTCATAATAAGGGTTGTGGCTGGCGGAGATCATGATGCCGCAGTCAAAGCCTTCCGTTCTTGCCACATAGGACACACTGGGTGTAGTGGTCACATGCAGCAAATAGGCGTCTGCCCCTGAGGCAGTCAAACCTGCTGCCAGAGCATACTCAAACATATAACTGCTCCGTCTGGTATCCTTTCCAATGACTACTTTACACTTGTGTTCCTGTCCATAATACCAGCCTAAAAACCGCCCCACCTGAAATGCCTGGTCTGCAGTTAGATCTACATTTGCCTCACCACGAAATCCATCCGTTCCAAAATACTTACCCATAGTTACCTCCCTTTGCGCCAATCACAAGAGTTGGACTGAAATCTGTTTCATTATATCATATTAAAATCCATGTGAAAAGGAAAACGATTGGAAAATGACACAAAAAACTGACCCGGCTGTATCCTCCGGATCAGTTTTGATCGACACTTATTGATATGGTCCTTCTGGTACAGGTGCTTCCATCTGCTCTTCTGACAAAACCTGTATTGTTTGCCCTTCCACAGTCGGTGCCATAGGATCTTGCGGTTGTATTTGCGTTTCTGTTTCTGACTCCCGCTTCAATGCATCCTCTACTTTTTCTTCTTCTGATACATTGCGATAAATAGTACCATAAAAACGCTCAATGGTACTTGGCCAGTCTGGAATCAGCATATCCTGTCCATTGATGATGACAATCTGATACATGTCATCATAAGGCAGACGATCGGAAATCAACTCATATCCAAGTAACGTAGGAGCCATCAACACCAGATTCATCAATTCCTGGGAAGGAATGTTGTGTGTGATATAAGGAGTCACCTCATTGATGATCCGATGGAGCTGACCAAACGACAACTTTTTTGCTTTTGCAACCACTTCCTCTAATACCCGACGCTGCCGCTCCGTTCGCTCATAGTCAGAATTGCCCACGTAACGAATTCTCGAAAAGGCAAGTGCCTGCGTGCCAGTCAGGTACAGGTTACCTCCCTCTTCCGGCAGATAGTCTCCGTGTTCTGTAATATCTCCCTCATCGTACATATCATCTATGTACTGATTGGCAACCCGCACTTCCTCCGGTGAAACATACATGGGAATACCACCCATAATATCAATGATGGAAATAAAACTATTGAAATTCACAGATGCATAATAGCTGATGTCAATTCCAAAATTTGCCTCAATGGTCTCTACCAGCTTGGGCGCACCTCCCAGCGCATGGGCCAAATTGATCTTATAATTTCCATAATCCGGGATGGTCACATACGTGTCGCGCATAATAGAAGTCAGCACAATCTCATGTGTATTATTGTTGATGGAAACCAGAATCATGGAATCGGAATTTCCCGCCCAATCATAATCCACACGCCAATCTGTCCCCACCAGCAAAATATTGGTCACATGGGAATTATACACCAACCCTTTGCTGAGATTTTCCTGTAAGGCCTGATCAATTTTCTGCTGCTCAATACTATCGATACTGCTGCCTTCCAATTCATCTGGATTCTTTTGCTCTTCTATCTCTACATGTGGATTGATGACCACATCTACAGGGTCTTCCACATAATTCATCTTATCCAATGAAGAAAAAATATACAGATACACTGCAATGGATCCGCTGAACAAACAACACAAAACAATACAGACTGATAAAACTGCAATCTGTATCCGGCGTTTCGTCGTCTTTTTCTTCTCCTCATTGGTGAGGATTTTGATATCCATAATCGCCCTTCCTGCCGGAACTTGCTTTCTCGACATACCCTTGTGCCAAATTCCGACTGTCCGAAAAATGTTACAATAAATCAAAGCCATCTCGCATAGCTTCGCTCAATAGTTACATTATAATACAGATTTTGAATGATTTCAATCATTTTCCTCTGATTTCTATAACCAAAAACAGATGACCAAGCCGTCGAACCTGCTCATCTGCTCCTACGTCCTTTCCAATGATTACTTCATGAACTCTGAATATTCCTTCAACACCTGATTGGGTTCTCCAATTTTCACAATTTCCCCGTCATGCATCCACATCACTTTGGTACACAATTCCTTTAACATGGGAATACTGTGCGACACGATCAATACAGTACGGTTTTCATCATTGATCAGACTCTTCATTTTATTCAGACTCTTCTTTTTGAAATGCTCATCTCCTACACTGAGTACTTCATCAATCAACATGATCTCTGTCTCCAGGATTGCGGTAATGGAGAATGCCAGCTTGGAATACATACCGCTGGAATAGGTACGCACCGGCTTCTCGATAAAATCTCCCAGTTCAGAAAACTGGATGATCTCATCCATCTTTTCCCGCACATGGGCTTCGGAAAATCCCAGCAGCATACCAGCCAAAATAATATTCTCTCTGCCGGAAAGATTCTTCTGAAATCCCACGCCAATGGATAAAAGAGACACGGAATGTCCCTTCAGGTCGATGCTTCCTCCGTCTGCAGAAAAGATTCCTGCAATGGCCTTCAGCATAGTGGACTTACCACTGCCATTCTTCCCAATGATCCCCCAGATTTCACCTTTTTCTACAGAAAAACTCACATTTTTTACTGCATGAAACAGTTCTTTTTCATTGCGCTTTCCACGCAGTAACATTTTTTTGATGGAATATGATTTTAAGCTCTTGTAATCCACACATAAATTCTTTACTTCTATTGCATATTCACCCATTATACTATATCACCTTTACATAACTGTTTTCATTTTTGTAAATCAAACGGATACCAAACCAGGAAATGACCAGACCGATGAGAAACCAACCAATCATCCATTTATAATGAGGCAATTCCCCATACAGCAAAACCCTGCGCAAAGAAGCCAGCATCACCGCCACAGGATTCAGTTCTGTAATCCAATCTGCTACCTTTGTTCCAAAATGCGCTCCAACCTTTGCATGCAGGTCATAGAAAATACCCGTCAGATAAAACATCATCCGCAAAAAAATATTCAACACATTGGCAAGGTCATCCACATATACGCCAAAGTGCAATAAAAATGTACATACACCAAATGTAATCACAAAGAGCGTCAACAAAATAGGAATGATAAACAAAAACTTCCATGTAATCGGCACACCCCACACAAGAATCATGCCAAATACAATGGCAAAGGAAACCAGCATCTTAAAGCCATTCACGTATCCCTTTACCAAAATCAGCATGTATTTTGGAATATACACCTTTGACACGATCGCCTTGCTATTCTTTACACTAGACACACTGGCTTTTAACATTCTATTAAAAAAGTCCCATACCGTAATGCCAATGAAAATAAAAATCGGAAAATACTGCAGCTGAGAATCAAAGATCACGCCAAACACAAATGCATATACCAGCATAAAGCAAAATGGCTCAATGACCCACCACAACCAGTTTAAATAAGAATTTGCCACTTCTGCCTTTAACTCTGATCGTCCGGCATAAATCACATATTTCCCATACTTTTTTAAATCATTTATTATCCTTTTCATCTTTGTCTCCCATATTGACAGTTCGTCTCTCACCCATACACCGATGGCCTCTTCTTCATTCACAGGAATTTCCCAACTTCCCATGCCTGATCCTTCATAGTCAACGCTAGGTATTATATACTAGTTTTCCCTTCATTTCAACCAGTTCACTGAATTTTAATAGAAAAAAGATTTGTGCGGGATTGTGTATGCAGCTTTTTCTCCACCCGCAAGGTCTCATTCTGCTGATCGCAGTTTTTTGATAACAGTAATTTTCTGTTATCAAAAAAACTGCCGCAGTACATTGTTTCACTACGACAGTTCCTCTTGTATGTCAGAGTCGTTTATTTAACTCTGTTCATAAATCTGATTCATAAATTTACTTTTTAGAAAACGATACCCCTTTCGCAACCAGTTTTCATCTTCCATGTAAATCACCGGAATAGACTTCATGCGGAAACGATTTTTGATATTTTTTTCCAGCCACACATTAAACAACAGTTCACTGAGACGACCGTACACCCTTGCCTGAAAACGAGAGTAACTGCGTACTTCCGCATCAATTCGGGGTTCTAATTTCTCCAACACCCCAAAAACCCATTCACAGTATGCATCCGACAAATCCCGGCGCATGATATACATGTTAAACATATGGGCACTTCTCCGTTTCATGACCGTTTCATAATAAGGAATATACTCTGGATATTCCTCCTTCAACAACTGCTCCAACGCCTCAAGAGGCTCTCTGTAATGGGTATGAAGATAGTGATCCCGAATATTCTCAATGACATAATTCCGCTTCTTTGGCAAAATGACATTATACTGATACAAAAGTTCCTGAAGTTCTTCGTCTGTCATCACGCACTCTTCTTTTTTGTGTGTCTTACGATACAGCCATGATTTGACCGAATACTGTCTTCTGTAATGTGCCAGTCCCAGGTATGCGGCAGGCTGATTTTTCCAACACCAGTACAATCCTGTCAGTTCACAATAATACGGGTTTTTCCATGAAATATGATCCCCTGTATCATCCCCAATATACCCGATGTCCTGTCCCTTTTTTCTGCCAACATGCAACGGAAGATAACAGGAGTCTGATGGCATCCAGTATTTTTTATGTGTTGCAATTGCAATTTTTACCTTAGGATCCATGCAGTCCCCTCTCTCGTATTCTTACTTCCTTACTATCCTCATCAAAACAATGGACTGGTATATACACCATCTGCAATGAGACGTGCAAACGCATCCACTACAGTTGCCTTATCTTCTGCATACGTTACACCAAACCACTTATCGGTACTCTCTAACACCGCCACATCTGCCTGGCCACTCTTTAACATCTGGTCAATGATATCCGGCAGCAAATATTCTTTCTTGATATTTCCCTCTGGAATCTCCTTCAGGAACTCTACAAATTTATCCTCCAATACCCGGAAAAAACCAGGTGTCAATCCCCACATATTCATAGATACATGACTCTTTGGATCCAATGTAACCGTTTGTTCATCCCGTACACAAGTTACCGTACCATCTGCCTGACGGCCAATTTCATGTGTTTCAATGACATCTGTCAATGTGCCATCTTCTCCCACCACACAGATACCTCTGGACACAGTACCATTGTCACTTAATGTGTTCTCCAAAATGAAACCTGCCATACAGAAATCAAACTTCTCACTGGATTCATCTGCCTGTACCAGATAATCATGTACTTTTACAAATGCTTCCTTTCCATAATAATCATCTGCATTGATGACAATGAATGGTTCCTTTACAATGTCCTTACAGGAAAGGACTGCCTGACCGGTTCCCCATGGTTTGGTACGGTCTGCCGGTTTCTCAAATCCTTCCGGAAGATCATCCAGTTCCTGATAAGCATATGCCACATCTACTACCTTCTCAATGCGATTGCCGATGACTTCCTTAAAAGTCTCTTCCAAATCCTTGCGGATAATGAATACCACTTTATTAAAGCCTGCTTCCAGTGCATCATGAATGGAATAATCCATGATGATCTCTCCGTTTGGTCCTACCGGTGCCAGCTGTTTGATCCCACCACCAAAGCGACTGCCTAAACCAGCTGCCATAATTACCAATGTTGTATTTTTCATACATCCTCCTTATGATCACATCTGTGAATTTTCTTTTTTGTCCGTCCTGCGCTGTTTTCTAATTTGTTTATAGTTACACCCATTTGCATTTGGGCGCAATTATCCCTCACCTCTTTCTCTTGACCATTATAGCGGATTTATTCTATCTTTTCAATTCTTTTTTTCCAAATCTGAGAATTTATTGCATTTTTTCTGAAAATCGCTTAAATGCTTCGTCTTCAAGAAATCAATAACCTCTTTCCACCCTATCATACTTTGGCATAGGACGATACCGCACCAGTTCCTCTGTTTTGGCTCTGTTCTGGTATTCTTTGATATATTCCTGCCGCATATCCTGAGACAAATTGGTCCATTCCACAAAATCTTTCTCACAGGCCGCCATCATAGTCTGGCACTTGGGGCACCTTGCCTGTCTGCTGCCGCTGACCATTCTCACCTGTCCACAGTCCGTACAGATAAATACATACATCATATTACTCTTCTCCTTATTTATCACTCTGTTCCATAAATCCGTTCCCGAATGCCGTGTATATTGGCTTCAAAGTCAATCCCCAGCACTTCCTGTCCATTGACCATCTCATCCCACCAGGTACCATCCATAGGAACACGATTCTGCTCCACCTCATATCCCATATAAAAAATGCTCGTTAATATCATCATGGTCATGCGATGCTCTTTCACATTTGTGGTAATCTGCGGTAAAACCTGATCCAATAATATAAGCAAAGATTTTGGACGAATATTTTTGGCATTTGCCATGACACCCTGTAAGATCTCTCGCTGCCTTTCTGTCCGCTGAAAATCCGTTCCGATATACCGGATACGGGCATAGCTGAGTGCCTGTTTTCCATTTAACAACTGGGGGCCGGTCTCTGTCAGATATCCATCGCCTTCCGCCGCACCAAGCAGAGCATTGATTTCATTCAAATATCCATTGACATAATTCCGCTCTCCCTCATCTACATCGATCACTACACCGCCCACTGCATCTACAATATCTACAAAACTGTAAAAATCCACCTTTGCATAAGAATCAATGGCCAGTTTAAAATTCTGCTCTATGGTCTGAATCAGCAAAGCTGCACCACCATATTGATAAGCCGCATTCAGCCTGTGTGCCCCATAGCCGGGAATCTCCACATAGCTATCACGCAAAATAGATGTCATCACAATCTTGTGTTTCTTGGGATTGATAGACAATACAATCATCGTATCAGAACGCTCTGTATCTCCAGAATGCCGTTCATCTGTCCCGATCAAAAGCAGATTGGTCACGCCCCGTTCATAATACACATCACTGCCACGTACATAATCCGTCTCATACGGCTGGTAATTCATCTTTGCCACATAATACCGTACCCCCGCATAGGCAATACCGAATATGACCAATAAAATCACCAACACGGTACACAAAATTCTACGCACTATATGTTTTTTCTTTGGCATAGAAGCCGGTTTCCCCGGTACTTTTTCACTGTAAGGCACCGCAGAATAAGGCGGCTTGGAATACAAACTCTGTCCGTTTTGCGTTCTTCGGTTCTGTTCTGATAAAACTGCCCGCTGCCCCGATGTAACCGGCCTGCCAAAATCCTTTGGCAACAAATCCACATCCACTTCCCTGTAACGGTCTTTTGTCACTTCTCTTTTTCTCCTGTCCATATGCTTCCCCCTCTCTTTATGCCGCTCTATTCATGAAAAGAGAACCCACTGCTACACTGCCACTTGCATGTCTTCTGTACAGAGGGTTCTCTTTCTAATCTGATTATATACTTTTCGTAACTGTTTAATATTTTCACAGTTATTACTTCTTTTATGTAGTCATACTCTCCTGACAATCGCCTTATCTGGAACCAACTTTCCCAAAGACAACTGCCACAGTTTTAAACAAAATCTTAAAATCTAATGCCAGCGACCAGTTGTCAATATAAGACAAATCCAAACGTACCACTTCCTCAAAATCCTCGATGTCACTTCGTCCGCTGACCTGCCACATCCCTGTGATACCCGGTTTCATCATCAGACGGCGCTTATGGTAGATCTCATACTGGTTGAACTCGTCTACTGTAGGTGGTCTGGTTCCTACCAAACTCATATCACCTTTTAATACATTGAAAAACTGTGGAAACTCATCAATGCTGGTGGAACGAATGAATTTGCCAATCTTTGTAATGCGAGGATCATCTGTCATCTTGAACATCAATCCCTTCATCTCATTCTGCGCCATCAATTCTTTCTTTCGCTCCTCTGCATCCATGTACATAGAGCGCATTTTATAAATGCTGAAAATCTTGCCATTCCGTCCCACACGCTGCTGCTTGAACAAAATTGGTCCTGGGGATTCCAACTTGATCAGCGGTCCAAAAATCAACAACAGAATGGCAGCGACCACACATCCCACAAGACCGCCTATGATGTCAATCAGACGCTTCACAATCATCTTCTCACTGTCAAAAGATGCAGTGGTAAAGGAAATAACCGGATAACCACCTACCATCTCTACCTTCTGGTTAAACTCCTCAAACCCATCAATCAGATTTGCAATGACATGTACTGTCACGCCCATCTTCTCAAACTGCTCGATGTAAGGATGTAAAGAGTGTCCGGTGCGGTAGGAAATATGGAAAAATACTTCATCCACATGTGCCTGCTTGGCATAATCAAACATGTCCTCATAACTTGCCACTACAGGTACACCACAAATTTTTTCTCCCTGCTTGTTGTCATCTACCAGTGCAATATATGTAATCTTATTCTCCCAGTTTCCACTGTTATTGAAATGAGACACCACCTTCTCTGCGCGGTCATGGGTGGTAATCAGCATCACACAATTGCTGTGTTTGGCATAATATTTACGTAAATATTGTTTCACCCACATACGAATGCCATATCCAATCAGCACATTCAAAATCAGTGTAACTGCAAATACACTTCTGGAAAACTGTGCAGATGTCTTCGTTAAATACAATACAAATGTCAGTAACACTGCCAAGACAATATTATACTTAATCACATTTAGCAGTTCTTCTATTGCAGAGCGCTGCAAAAAATATGCGTTTAAGCTGAAAATAAAGAAAATCAGCATGAATGTCACCAGCAGAAATCCCAGGTTGATGATCAGATTTCTATGGGTATAGCTCCATAGTTTCCCTACAAACCGCAACCCCAGATAGGATCCCATTAAGTAACTAATAAATAAACTTACAATATCTGCCAGGCACACCACAAGATTGACATATTTTTCTTTTCTCTGTACCATTGCGGACCTCCATCTCTTGAACAAGAATCAAAAACAGCGGTATACGCAAAAAAACGTAGATTTACCCCTGCATTAAATCTCCCTTAGATTATACTATCAAATTTCGCAATATTCAACCCATTTATAAAAATTGTAAAAAAAACATAAATTTTCTAATTTTTATGTACAGTAATGTACAGTATTTGACAAACCGGAATCGAATTCTGTAACGGAATTTTTTCATATAATAAGGTTTTCTTATCACACAAGAAACTATTTGTATTTTCTGTCACTGTCCTTTATAATGTGTATTAGTAAAACAGAATGGAGGATTACTATGTCAGGTTCATCTTTTGGCACTATTTTTCGTATGACCACCTGGGGAGAATCTCATGGACCAGGAATCGGTGTAGTGGTAGACGGCTGTCCTGCCGGACTCCCTTTGACAAAAGAAGACATTCAGCAACAGTTAAACCGCAGAAGACCAGGTCAAAACCGTTTCACCACTGCCCGTCAGGAGGGAGATGAAGTGGAGATTCTTTCCGGTGTATTTGAAGGCAAGACTACAGGTACCCCTATTTCAATGGAAGTACATAATACCAATCAGCGTTCCAAAGACTATTCCGAGATTGCTTCCTATTACCGTCCCGGACATGCAGATTATACCTTTGATGCCAAGTATGGATTCCGTGACTACACCGGAGGCGGACGTTCCTCTGCCCGGGAAACCATTGGCCGAGTGGCCGCTGGTGCCATTGCCATGAAATTGCTTTCTTCCTTAGGAATTGAAATTACCGGTTATGCCAAAGAAATCGGTGGTATTATAGCAGAAAATTTTGACAAGACACAGATTGAACAAAATCCATTTCGGATGCCGGATGCAGCCGCTGCAACAAAAGTAGAAGCTTACTTGCAGCAGAAAATCGCGGAACAGGATTCAGTAGGCGGTATTATTGAATGTGTGGTGACCGGCATGCCATCCGGACTTGGTGATCCTGTATTTGAAAAGCTGGATGCCAACCTGGCAAAGGCCATGTTTTCCATCGGAGCCGTGAAGGGATTTGAAATTGGAGATGGGTTTGCTGTCGCAAAGGCCTGTGGCAGCACCAACAATGATGCCTTTTGTATGAAGGACGGACAAATTGTCAAAAAAACCAACCATGCAGGGGGAATTTTAGGCGGTATCAGTGATGGCAGTCCAATCATATTGCGGGCAGCGATCAAACCTACTCCATCCATTGCCTCTACCCAGCAAACAGTGAATCGCTTTGGTGAAGAAATTGACATCCACATCAAAGGCCGCCACGACCCCATTATTGTACCACGTGCTGTCGTGGTTGTAGAAGCAATGGCAGCTGTGACCATTGCCGATGCACTGCTGATGAATATGACCAGCCGACTGGATAGCGTGCAAAACTTTTATTTACCGTAACCGTTTAGTTTCCTCAAAGTTACGGACAAAAATCCCCATAAAGCAGATAGGCAGTCAAAGCATCTGCTTTATGGGGATTTTATGTGTGTTAATTTTTCATTTCTCCGAAAAGAATTCGGCTGACTCTTCCTCTATCTCAATAGACTCCAATTGCTCTGTGTTTCTCCCTTTCTCCCGGTACATACGAATGCCAAACTGGATGCCCAAGCCTACCAGAATAAGCAATAGAATCGCCAGCACTGCCGGCACACCATATAACACAATCAAAAGAGGCAGCGCAATACTTTCTCTTACAACAACGATGGCATTTGTCTGTTTTCCTGCTTTCATCCGTACCTCCAAAACTACTCTATTAATGTGTGAAAAATCATCTTTTTATATAACCACTCTGTACATTCACAGTTACTCTTTTCTACTATTTTTATTATAGCAATCCTACCGATATTTGCAATCTTTTTCTGAATCGACATACAACATTCTTACACGGTTTTAAAAACCACTTATCATACTTGTCACATTGTTTTTAGTTGCATTTTAAAAGAATTTATAGTATAATAATCAGGTGGACTTTGTCTATATCATATTGAACGCATATTTATTTTTCATACACAAGGAGGATCATTACTATGTCAAAACCTTTTTTGCTTTCTACAGAATCTACCGCTGATCTGCCAGAGTCTTTTACCACTGCGCATCAGATTATCATACACCCTTTGTATTATATCATGAATGGCATTACCTACGGGCAGGATGAGCCATTCTTAGATCCTGCAGACTTTTATCAGAGGCTGAAAAACGGCAGTATGCCCACCACCAGCGCTTCCAATCCAGAAGCCATCCGGGAACAGATGACAGAGGCTGTGAAGGCAGGCTATGACATTCTGCACATCGCCTTCTCCTCCGGTTTGAGCAGCAGTTACCAGAACACACTGATCGCAGTGGAGGATGTCCTTGCGGAATATCCGGATGCCAAAATCACCGTGATTGATTCCCTTGCAGCATCTGCTGGTCAGGGATTGGTGGTACACAAAGCCGTTACCATGAAGGAAGCAGGCAAATCTATGGACGAAATTGCAGATTATTTATTGGAAAATCGTCTTCATTTCATTCACTCCTTTACCGTAGATGACCTGTTCCATCTATATCGGGGCGGCAGACTTTCCAAAACGACTGCCATCTTAGGCTCTGCTTTAAAAATCAAACCTTTGCTACATGTAGATGAGGAAGGCCATCTGATCAACATCGGCAAAGTGCGCAACCGTCAGAAGGTGTTAAATACCATGGCAGAAAAGATGAAGGACAATATGGAAGGCTATGAGCAGGATGTCATCTATATCTCCCACTCCAACTGTTATGAGGATGCCAAATATCTGGCTGACCGGATCACTGCATTGTATGGTCTGGACAATATCATCATCACAGACATCTGCCCGACCATCGGTTCTCACACCGGTACCGGATGTGTGGCATTGTTCTATATGGGACAGGCACGTTAAGTTTCTTTATTTATAATTAAAAATAGTATCAAATATATCACAGGCAGAAGGGGCACACAAGTCAACCTTTTGCCTGAATTTTTGAAGCAAAGCAGGGCTGCCACAGCCAATTGCTACCTGCAAAGCTACATTTGCTGTAATCTACTTCCTTTTGCGCTTGGATTATTTCAGAAAAATCAAATAAGATAGGTATAATTCCAAAAACAGCCTTCTCATTATTTGTAAAGGCATATAAAACATTGAATTAAAATTAGAAAAGGAGATTCTATGAAAAATTTGAGAAAAATTCTTGCCATCGCCGGTCTGGCTGTCATTGCCCTGTTATATATTCTATGCATTGTATTTGCCTGCATCGGAAGTGAACTGACCCAGAAGCTGCTGCTCCTCACCATTATGCTGACCATCCTGCTTCCCATCATCATCCATTTCATCAGTGTGGGCATCAAAAACACTGAGACCGCACTAGGCGAAGAAGGGGAAGAGGAATAAAAAAATCACAGAACTACGATGCAGTGTTTGAAATGATGACTACGTGCGCAACATGTCTATCGAAGGCACGCTCTCGCTTCGGTGAAAATGTAGCGGATACTAAGTAATTCTGCGACATAAAGTCTCAGAATTACAAGTACCGACATTTTCAAGAGCCTTCTTAAGACATGTTTGCCTTACTTGTCATCATATTCAAATAAGCGAATGATAGTTCTGTGATTTTTTATAATCCTTTATACTACGCTCTTGTAATGATCTCGTCACGTCCCGGTCCGTTGCTGACATACTTGATCGGTACGCCGATTTCTTTCTCAATAAACTCTACGTAATCACGGCATGCCTGTGGCAGCTCGTCGTAATTCTTGATGCCACGGATGTCACACTTCCAGCCTGGCAGTTTCTTCCATACCGGCTTTGCCTTTTCCAAGATGGTGGTCACAGGGAAATCCGTGGTCACTTCCCCATCAATTTCATAGCCTACACATACCGGAATCTCGTCCAGATATCCCAGTGCATCCAGCACAGTCAAAGCAACCTCTGTAGCACCCTGTACACGGCAGCCATATCTGGTGGCAACCAGATCGATCCAGCCTACACGTCTTGGACGGCCTGTGGTGGCACCATACTCACCCTTATCACCGCCCCGCTTTCTCAATTCCTCTGCCTCGTCACCGAAGATCTCACTGACAAATGCACCTGCACCTACTGCGGAAGAATATGCCTTTACCACAGTGGTAATCTGCTTGATCTCATATGGCGGTACCCCTGCACCGATGGCACCATACGCTGCCAGCGTAGAGGAAGAAGTCACCATTGGATAAATGCCGTGATCCGGATCCTTCATGGAGCCAAGCTGTCCTTCTAACAGGACAGTCTTTCCTTCTGCAATAGCATCATGAAGATACTTAGAAGTATCACACACATATGGCATGATCAATTTCTTATACTCTAACAGTGTCTGGAACATTTCTTCCGGATCGATGGTTGGCTTATGATATAAATGCTCTAACAAGCAGTTCTTTGTCTCCATGACACGATACACCTTTTCCTTTAAGGCTTCCTCATCATATAACTCTCCGATCTGGAATCCAATCTTGGCATATTTATCAGAATAAAACGGTGCAATACCGGACTTGGTAGAACCAAAGGACTTTCCTCCCAGACGTTCCTCCTCGTATGCATCAAATAAAATATGATACGGCATGAGAATCTGTGCACGGTTGGAAACCAGAATCTTTGGCTTAGGCACACCTGCCTCTACAATAGAATTCAGTTCCTTAATAAAATAAGGAATATTAAATGCTACACCATTGCCGATAATGCAAGTTGTATGATCATAAAAGATTCCGGAGGGAAGCAGATGCAATGCGAAACGGCCATATTCATTGATGATCGTATGTCCTGCATTGGCTCCTCCCTGGAAGCGAACAATAATGTCTGAATCCTGTGCCAGTACATCTGTGATCTTACCTTTACCTTCGTCACCCCAGTTGGCTCCGACGATTGCTCTTACCATATTGTTATATCCTCCTGTAAATCATGACTTGTAAAAGTCAGCAAACTCCTATGGAGGCATTTCCCTGCCTCACATCCATCCCTTAGTATATATGAATCAGGAAGGAAAATCAATATATTTTTCATTTTTCTGACCAGTTGATGACATTTCGTAATCGCTCTCTTGCGCTGGGATAACGGACTATGTTATAATATCCCGTGAAAAGGAGAGAACGCTATGAGAGGTATTTATTCAAACAAAACAGAAATCCGACATAAAGTATTCACAGAAATCGCCCGTATGGCGTTTGAGGGGGGAGATTTCAACCGCATTGAAGATCTGCCCTACAAAATTGTACCCGGTGAAATCGGAAAATATTACGACAATATCTTCCTGGAACGGGCCATTGTAGGGGAGCGGCTCAGAGCCACCATCGGTCTGCCGATCCGTAAGGTATCCGAGCATGCACCTCTGTCTGATGGGATTGATGCCAGTGCCATTGATGAGAAATATTACGATCCACCATTGATCAACATCATCAAGTTCGCCTGTCATGCCTGTCCGGAAAAGCGTGTGTTCGTCACCAATGGCTGCCAAGGTTGTCTGGAACATCCCTGTGTGGAAGTCTGTCCCAAGGATGCCATACATATGGTACAGGGACATTCTGTGATTGACCAGGAGAAATGTATCAAGTGCGGCAAGTGCTTAAATGCCTGTCCCTATCATGCCATCATCAAGCAGGAACGTCCCTGTGCAACCGCATGTGGCATGAAAGCCATCAAATCGGATGAATACGGCAGAGCAGATATTGATTATGACCAATGTGTATCCTGCGGTATGTGTCTGGTCAGTTGTCCCTTCAGTGCCATTGTGGACAAAAGTCAGATTTTCCAGACTGTCCTTGCCCTCAAAAGTGACACCCCTATTTACGCTGCCATTGCACCTTCTTTCATCCGCCAGTTCGGTGATCAGGTTTCCCCTGAAATGGTACGGGCGGCTTTGAAGAAAATCGGATTTGCTGATATGGTAGAAGTCGCCATCGGTGCCGATTTGTGTGCCATTCAGGAAGCAGAAGATTTTATGAAGGAAGTACCGGAGCACCAGCCATGGATGGGTACCTCCTGCTGTCCTGCCTGGTCTGTGATGGCAAAAAAGACATTCCCTCAGTTTGCCAGTTACATCTCTATGTCACTGACTCCTATGGTACTGACTGCCCGTATGATCAAGCAACAGCATCCGGAGTGCAAAGTGGTCTTCATCGGTCCCTGTGCGGCAAAGAAACTGGAAGCCAGCCGCCGCAGTGTCCGCAGTGATGTGGATTTCGTATTGACATTTGAAGAAATGATGGGAATTTTTGATGCCAAAGACATTGACTTCCAGTCACTTGAAACAGAAGAGCCACTGCAAACCTCCAGTGCGCTGGGCAAAGGTTTTGCGGCCAGCGGTGGTGTGGCAGATGCTGTGGTCAGCGTCATCAAACAACGCTACCCGGACAAAGAAGTACTGACTGTCAAAGCAGAAGGATTAGAGGAATGTAAAAAGATGCTTGCAATTGCCCGTTCCGGTAAGTATAATGGATATCTGTTAGAGGGTATGGCATGTCCCGGTGGCTGTATCGGTGGTGCTGGTGTATTATCTGATGTGAAGAAAGCCGCCACTAATCTGGAAAAGGACAAAGCACGTTCTACTCTGCACGAACCTACCGAGACAGAATTTCTGGATTATCTGGAACTGATCACGGAAGAGGACAAATAATATTCTGAAAGCAACAACTTTTGGAAATTATATTTTACATCAAAGGAGACAACTTGATTATGAACACAAAAACCAAACAACTGACCATCGCCGCTATGATGCTGGCAATTTGTATTGTATCCCAGTTTTTCAAAAACACATCTGTTTACTTTACAGGTTCCATCGTCAATGCTGCATTGATTATCACTGCCCTGTCCTGTGGGCTTGGTTACGGGCTGATCCTGGCAATCATCACACCGATCACCGCGTTTTTGATCACCGGCGCACCCATCATTGCTGCCTGCCCGCTCATCATGCCCTGCATTATGCTTGGTAATGCAGTGATTGTATTTTTCGCCTGGGTGGTACGAGGACAGAAAAGTCCGGTGGCACTGCCCATCAGTCTGGCAATCGGTTCTGTGGCAAAAGCCGCAGTCATGGCTCTGACCATTCTGGCAGTGGTCATCCCGGTATTTGGTACCAATTTAAAAGAACCACAGATTGCAGCAGCAAGAACCGTGTACTCTGTGACCCAGCTGATTACAGCATTGATCGGTTCTGTACTGGCATATATCATCTGGTATGCACTGCGAAAAGCATTGCAGAGTGATCCTGAATTACGTTAGAATTTGCAAAAACTGGTATTGAAAGCATGCCTTCAATACCAGTTTTTATGCAAACTATGCAAATATTTTGAGTCTGAGTTAAATTGACTCAGTGCAAATCTTTGCAGAATCACTTGTTAATTGTAATTTCCGGATATATAGAAGCCACCGTGTCATAAAAAGCAGCCATCGCATCTTTCTGTGTACCAGCACCAGTCTCGATGGTGTCAATTGCAACATCCCATGCATCACCAATTGCGGTATCGTACTGTGTAACCTTAGAGTAGTCAATCCTCTGGGCCTGCTTTAACCAGAACTGAAATAATTTCTGACCACCGCAAAACGCATTCTCGTCATCTGCATGTGCTTCTAAGGCAGGAATATAAGATGGAATATTACCCTGAGAAGTTTCAATCCACCAGTTGATTGTATCCATATCCGCTACAGCCCATTTGATGAATTCCCATGCCAGATCCTTGTTTTTGGACGCTGTAGAAATGCCTAACCATGTACCACCACTAAATCCGTAAACCGGTCCGGCACAGATTCCCCATTTACCTGCAGTTCCTTCAAGTATATCCGTATCTGGATCATCACCAACATGATCCCTCATGGTCAATATGCCCCAGGAAGGAAAACCATATGCAAATACTTCCGTTGTAACAGAAGCTTCTGCTGCATAATCATCATAGTTAAAGTTCTCATCCCAAACGTTGATATCTGGTGTCAAACAGGCAACCTTACCGGCCATCGCCGCATACCAGGGAGCTGATCCAGAAGAAGCGTATGTGGTATAACCATCCTGATACAGAATTATACGCAGATCCATGTAGTCATATCTGGCCTGATCAATATTTAAGGTACCATCAATCACCCAGGCAGAATCTCCTTTCATATAGCCTAACTCCCCGTCAGAAGCAAAGATTGCATAACCAGCATTTTTTAAGGTTTCAGCTGTATCAAGAATCTTATCATAGCTGGAAAATAATTTACCAACCGACTCTGGATCATCATATCCGAATACCTCCTGGGCAATATCTCTCCTGTAATAAAAACCGGATGGGCAGATTTGATAAGAGAGTGCTCTCTGAATGCCGTCTGCATCCTGACCGACTTTTCGCACGTAATCAACCATGTCGCCTGCGAACGCATCACATCCCAGAGCATTCAAGTCTTCAAATATACCGGCTTCGAACATTGGCTGTAACATCTGTGGCTCACCAACAATCACATCAATAACGTGATCACCTCCTAAAATAGCTGTCTCGATCTTAGAAACATACTCTTCTGGTACAATAACAGTTGTCTGGATGGTTACGTCCGGATTCTCTTCCATAAACTTCTCTGCCATAGTCTCTAAATCCTTTTCCAGTGTCCAGATTACCAGACTTCCTGCTAAAGCAGACTTGGCATTCTCATTATTTTCTGTTTCCTTTATGTCAGCATCAACAGTTGTAGTTTCTGCTTCCCTGATATCCTTTTTATCCCCATCAGAGTTTCTGCACCCAACCATAAAAACTATCATCGCTACTGTTAAACACAATGCTGCAATTTTTTTAAATTTCATATTTTTTAATCCACCTTTCTGTGAAAGGCACCGGTGGGCTTATGAGACCCAGAAATTCCATCTTTCTGCACAATGATACATATATGCATTGCAATTAATTACACATTGATATCAGCGGTCATGCCCAGCACATCCTGATTGGCCTCTAAGATCGGTGCAATCACTTCCTGCACGAACTCCTCTGTCTGCTGCGGTGCACGTCCCACATATCTGGACGGCTCCATACACTTCTGCAGCTCCTCTAATGTCAAATTGAAGGACGGATCTGCTGCGATCAGCTCTAACAGGTTATTGTCCTTTCCTTCTACCTTTACTGTCTTGCCTGCCTCCATAGACAGAGTACGAATCTTCTCATGCAGTTCCTGTCTGTCGCCGCCGGCCTTCACTGCATCCATCATGATGTTCTCTGTTGCCATAAATGGCAGCTCTGCCATCAGATGCTTGTAGATCACCTTTTCATATACTACCATACCGTCTACTACATTCAGGTACAGATCCAAAATACCATCGATGGCAAGGAATCCTTCCGGAATGGACAGACGCTTGTTGGCAGAATCATCCAATGTACGTTCAAACCACTGGGTGGCGCTGACTAACATGGGATTGATCACATCCGCAATCACATAGTTAGACAGAGATGCGATACGCTCACTTCTCATTGGATTTCTCTTGTATGCCATCGCAGAAGAACCGATCTGATTCTTCTCAAATGGCTCCTCTACTTCCTTCAGATGCTGCAACAGACGCACATCATTGGAAAACTTGTGGGCACTCAGGGCAATGCCGGAAAGGACATTTAACACACGGCTGTCCACTTTTCTGGAATAGGTCTGACCGGATACCGCATACACACCGGAAAAACCCATCTTCTCTGCGATCATCTGATCCAGCTTCTTGATCCTCTCATGATCCCCGTCAAACAATTCCAGGAAGGATGCCTGTGTACCGGTGGTTCCCTTAGATCCCAGCAGACGCATGCTGTCGATCACATAGTCCAGATCTGCCAGATCCAGCACCAGCTCCTGTAACCACAAAGTGGCACGCTTGCCTACCGTAGTGGGCTGTGCCGGCTGGAAATGGGTAAATGCCAGTGTGGGCAGATCCTTATATTTGATGGCAAACTTGCTCAACTCGTTGATCACGTTCAGCAGCTTCTTTCTCACCAGCTGCAGTGCCTCTGTCATAATGATCAGGTCAGTGTTGTCTCCTACATAACAGGAGGTAGCGCCTAAGTGAATGATGCCCTTTGCAGTAGGACACTGTACCCCGTACGCATATACATGAGACATGACATCATGACGCACCAGAGCCTCACGCTCTTTTGCCACATCATAGTTGATGTCCTCTGCATGTGCCTTTAACTCATCGATCTGCTCCTGTGTAATGGGCAGTCCTAACTCCATCTCGCTTTCTGCCAGTGCAATCCACAGTTTTCTCCATGTACGGAACTTCTTGTCCTGAGAAAAAATGTACTGCATTTCTCTGCTGGCATAACGCTCAGAAAGCGGACTTGTATATCTATCTGTTGGCATAATACTTCTCCTTATTTCCTTTTTATAATTTCAGACAATTGCGAAACTCTTTCATCAAACCATAAAACAGCCTATATATCAGAAATTTTTCATTCAAAAAACTTTGTGGAACGCCGGTACTTTATTCTCGTTAGCAATGAGTCGGGCTGACAAGCTTGCTTGTCAGTATGACGAATGCCGCGAGTGCCAAATACCCAGTTGCCTGCAACGGTATATTTGGCATTTTGAGCAGTAAGCGAAAAAATATTAGTACCGCTGCTGTGAACATCATTCTTACGAATGATTCGAAGCGAGAGCGTGTTTTTTGAATAAAATTTCTGATCAAAGGCGTTCGGTGAAATAGAGTTTCACAATTGCCATTTATTTCTGATATTCGCCTCGGATGTCTTCCTTAGGCGGTTCAAGCGGATACTGTCCGCTGAAGCAGCCGTGACAGATGGGCAGCCCTTCTGACATCTCTGTAAGACGGTCAAATTCCAGATACCCTAACGAATCTGCACCGATGATCTGGCGAATTTCTTCTATTGTATGGTGGGAGGCAATCAGCTGGTCTTCCGACGGAATGTCTGTACCAAAGTAGCAGGGATGTAAAAATGGCGGAGCCGAAATCCGCACATGGACTTCTGTGGCACCGGCTTCTTTTAACATGCCTACGATCCGGTCACTGGTGGTTCCTCTGACGATGGAATCGTCGATCATGACCACACGCTTTCCTGCCACTGCTTCCCGCAGTACATTTAGCTTGATGCGGACACTGGATTCCCGGCTGGACTGTTTGGGCTTGATGAAAGTACGCCCCACATAACTGTTTTTCACAAATGCCATACCGTACGGAATCCCTGATTCCATGGCAAAGCCCATGGCCGCTACATTGCCGGATTCCGGCACACCCACCACCAGATCTGCTTCCACCGGGTGATCTTTTGCCAGAAAACGGCCTGCCATAATCCGTGCCTTGTACACACTGACACCGTCAATGTAGGCATCCGGTCTGGCAAAATAAATGTACTCAAAAATGCACCTGGCTGTCTGCTCCTTTGGCAGACACAGAGAACGATCTGAAAGAATCTGTCCCTCCTTTGTAATGGTCACGATTTCCCCCGGCTCTACATCCCGGACAAATGTGGCACCGATGGTATCCAGTGCACAGGTTTCTGAAGTCAGAATGTACGCATTGTCTCTCTTTCCAATGCAAAGGGGCTTAAATCCATAAGGATCTCTTGCACCGATCAGCTTTCTGGGGGAGGCAATGACCACAGAGTAGGCCCCCTTGATCTTCTTCATAGCCTCTGCCACCGCACGTTCCGCACTGCCGCTTCCCACTCTGGCTCTGGCGATCATATATGCCATGATCTCTGTATCAATGGTTGTCTGGAAGATGGCTCCGGTCATGGCCAGCTCCTGACGCAGCTCAGGGGTGTTGATCAGGTTCCCATTGTGTGCCAATGCCAATGTGCCCTTGATATAATTCAATACCAGCGGCTGGGCGTTTTCTCTCACACTGCCGCCTGCTGTGGAATACCGGACATGTCCCACACCGATATTGCCATGCATCTGCTCCAACTGCTCACCAGTAAATACTTCATTGCACAAGCCCATTCCCTTATGCAGGCGCATGTCCCCTTTTGGTCCATTGGTATCGCTGACTGCAATGCCGCAGCTTTCCTGTCCTCTGTGCTGCAAGGCAAACAATCCGTAATAAATGGTTCTTGCCACATCACCGCCATCAATGTCATACATCCCGAATACACCGCACTCTTCATTGAGTTTATCGTCTTTCCAGAATAGTCTGTTCCTCTGCTGTTCGTTTTTCATGTCAACCTCTCTTTACAGATGTCAAGGGGCGACTGCAAGTATTTGATTTTCATGGTTCACAACCGCCCCACCAATTCAAGTGAATGATTACAGGCCAAGACGCTTGCTTACTTCCTCATATGCATCTTCTACATTTCCAAGATCACGACGGAAACGGTCTTTGTCTAATTTTGCATGAGTATTCACATCCCACAGACGGCAGGTATCCGGAGAAATCTCGTCTGCTAAAATGATCTCACCGTGATAACGGCCAAACTCTACCTTAAAGTCAATCAGCTCGATGCCTCTCTCTAAGAAGTATGCCTTTAATACTTCATTTACCTTAAATACCAGTTCGGTGATGCGGTCAATTTCTTCTCTGGTGGCCACACCGATGGCGATGGCATAATAATCATTGATCATTGGATCGCCCAGATCATCATTCTTGTAGCTGAACTCTAATGTAGGGATCTGTAACGGGGTTCCCTCTTCGATGCCCAGCTTCTTAGAAAAGCTTCCAGCTGCCACATTGCGGACGATAACCTCTAACGGAACAATTTCTACTTTCTTGACTGCGGTTTCTCTGTCGCTTAATTCTTCTACAAAGTGGGTTGGTACGCCCTCTTTCTCCAGAATCTGCATCAGATGATTTGACATCTTGTTGTTGATGACACCCTTGCCGCTGATGGTTCCCTTTTTCAGACCATTGAATGCAGTTGCATCATCCTTGTAGTCTACGATATATACATCCTCTACATCAGTGGTGTATACTCTCTTTGCCTTACCTTCGTATAACTGTTCCAACTTTTCCATGATTCTAATCTCCATTCCGAAGCGTCTGCAAAAAGACGGCTGCCAGGAGGCATACCAGTCTGTCAGTCTGTACCGCTTCTCCACAGACTGTCCTTTGTAAAGTTCCCTGTCAGGGGTATCCTGACAGCAACGACCATTCGTATTATATAATACCCACACGCACTTTTCAATACCAGAAACCGCCTTATCTTTTCTTTTTTCTCCAGCAGTTTCTAATTTATACAGGCAGAAGACAGCCAAACCGGAAGGAATACAAATATCGTTCTTTGACTTTTTTCCCGGTCATTTTTTCCAGCGCCAGCTGGTAATAGTCTAACTGTACCCGATACCGCTTTACCAGTTCCTGCACATTGTCTGCCCGGTCGGTCTTGTAATCCAGAAGCACCAGTCCATCTTCCTCTTCCAGATACAAATCGATCACCCCCTGCACCATGGCAAAATCTCCACCGGCCCGGCTCAGATCCATGAGAGGCAAGGCTGCATCCTCTGGACCTCCAGCTTCAAATACGTGTGCCCCCAGACCCGATAGTTCTGTCATGGTCAGACCAATGAGAAACTGCTGTTCCCTGTGGAGTCTGCCCTTTTGAAAGGCAGCATACATCCGCCCATACAATCCAGTCTGGAAAAATCCGGCCACCTGTTCAGAACGGATACATGTTCGTTCCTCCGGTGTCACCACCCCCTGCTTCACCAGATCTGTCAGTTGACTGTCAATTTCCTGACTGGTCATCTGTTCTTTGTATATAAGCTGTTCCATGACCAGATGATACAGGGTACCCCGTCTTGCACCGCTGACAGAAGGATCTCGGCCGGTATCCATTTTGGATGATACCACTTCTGACACTGTCTTTTCTGCCCTCTGCGTCTCTTCTGACTGCTGCTGTTTTTGTATAAACTCTGGCACAGTCTTTTCAAAGGGTAGTTCATACATCTGCGCCACAGGCAAGGTTTCCTCTGACAGCGGGGCAGACATCCGCTTCAGCTCTGATACCGACAGTGTGGTATGGATCCGGTACAATTTATCATAGTGATATGCATAGGAGAAACGCCGCTCCAACTCTGCCGCCCATTTCGGGTCATGCACAGCCTCATCATCCCAGTCCAGAAAAGCCTGCCTGGATACCGATTCCTCTGCGGCAAGCTCACTTCGTCTGCCAAGAAGTTCCCCGCAGCGCAGACAGGAAATGGTCAGAAGGGGGTTGCCTTCTGTATCCGGAATCACCATCCGATTTTGTCTGCCATAGGATGTGGCATCTTCTAAAGACACCACACTGCCCACTGCCGCCAGCATCCAGTCCAGATAGCTGGTGGCTTTGCTTAAGGTGCCATATCGAAGGAATGACTGACCTGGCTGTGTCTGCATGCCCACCTTTTGCAGATAATCTGTCAGTTTTTTAGACGTGCCGGTCATGATCAGCTTCTCCTTGGCACGGGTCAGTGCCACATACAGTACCCGCAGTTCTTCTGCCAGATTTTCCAGACGAATCTTTTCTCCAAAGGCCCGTTTCATCAAGGCTGCTGTTTTGGTACGTCTCACCGGATGAATGGCATCAATAGCCAGTCCGTATTCCGGATGAAAGATCACCTTTTCCCGGGTGTCCTGGGTGTTGAACTGCTTGCCGCAGCCTGCCAGTATGACAATGGGAAATTCCAGTCCTTTGCTCTTATGAATGCTCATGATACGAACGGTATTTTCATTTTCTCCCGTCACGCCTGCTTCTCCAAAATCTACCGAATACTTTTGCAGCTGTTCAATGTAACGGATAAAGTGAAATACCCCTTTGTAACTGGTGGATTCATAGACAAGCGCCTTTTGCAGCAGCATATCCAGATTGGCTCTGCGCCGTTCTCCACCGGGCATCAGGCTCACATAATCCCGGTAACCGCTTTGTTCTAATACTTGCTCTAAGAAGGCATGGAGAGGCATATAAGCAGCCTGTTCCCGGTACCCTTCCAGTTCTGCCAGGAATGTTTGCACCTTTTCTGCCAGAGCAGATGACACCGTTTCCTTGTAATGGGCTGTCTCCCATGAGCCGGATGCTGCATCAGATGGAGGAACAAAATCCCCCGGCTGTTCTGACAGATCCATAGCAGCATCTTCTTCCTGTACGAATCCACCCATATGTTCCTGATAAAATAGCAGGGCACCATACAGTCCGCCTCCCATTTCTCTGGGGTACACTGCCACAATCTCTGCCAGTTCTTCGCTGGTAAAACCATAAAACGGAGAACGCAGCACTGCCGCCAATGGAATGTCCTGCATAGGGTTGTCGATGATACGAAGGAAATGTAACACTGTCCCCACTTCCGTGGTGGTAAAATAACCGCTTCTGGATTCTGCATAAGCCGGAATGCCCATATCCGGCAGTATTTCCGTAAACACCTCTGCCCAGCCGCTTAAAGACCGAAGCAGGATCACAATGTCCCTGTATTCTGCCGAACGGTATGCCTTTGCCTCCTTATCCCACACATACTGGGGATGGACCGGGTCCGTCAGTTCCAGGATCCGGCTGCCTACCAGTCTGGCTTCCCACTCCTTGCTGCCTGCTTCCTCCTGCTGTTCTGCCTCGTCTACAGGTGACAAATCGGTTTCCTCTGTCTCTTCCTCTTCGCTGGACAGATCAAGCAGCAGCAGTTCTACACTGCCCCCCACCTGCTCTTCTGATGGGGCAAAAGGAAGTCCCGGATGCAGTGCCGTTTCCTCTGTGTAGGCAATGCCTCCTAACTGATCCTGCATGATCCGGTAAAACAGAAAATTGACCCCTTCCAGTACAGAAGCACGGCTTCGGAAATTTTGATGCAGTTCAATCTTCTGATACCGACTGTCCTCTGTGGTGTACGTATGGTATTTCTCCATAAACAGCTCCGGCCTTGCCAGGCGAAACCGGTAAATGCTCTGCTTCACATCTCCTACCATAAATACATTGTGCTGTCCGTCCTCCACTTTGGACACCGCATTCAGCACCACCTCCTGTACCAGATTGCTATCCTGATACTCGTCAATCATAATCTCTGCAAAATGCTGGCTATACCGGCGGGCCGCCTCTGTGCGCACCACTTTTCCGTCTACTCTGTCGGTCAGAATTTCCAGTGCAAAATGTTCCAGATCATTGAAATCCACCAGATTCCGCTTCTTCTTCTCTGCTGCATAGGCATCTGCAAATTCCTCTGTCAATCTGGTGATGCAATTCACTGCCGGTGCGGCCTCATGGAGCTGCTGTAATACCTGCTCCGGGGTAGCACTGCAATCCTGTTTCTGTAACCGGGAAATGGACTTTTTGATCCCATCCCGGATGGCTTTCACCTGCTCGGTCTTGTGCTCATCGCACAGGTCTGTCTTTTTCTTTCTGGGCATCCGGTCAAAAGTCATCTGCAATACCTTCTCCTGCGCCTGTGCGAAATCCTGCCCTTCACATGCTTCTTCTAACCGCTGCACATCCCCCATGATAGCAGGCAGCAGATAAGCAGGACCATCCGGTTCTTCACATAGGGCCTGCATCCTCTGTGCCATGCCAAGGAGTTCTGCCAGTTCCAACTGCATCTGGACAGCGAGAAACTGCATCCACTCTGCCTGCTCCAATTCCTCCCGATCTGTCAGAGCATAAGCATCCCGACAGGACGCCAGCCATTCTTTGGGCCAGGGATAGCTTCTGGAAAAAGTATCACAGCGCAAAATCAGTTCTCCGATGCCCCCATCGTCTTTGCCTGTGGCAAAAGTATCCACAAAGTCCAGAAACCCTTCTTCCGGATTGGCATAGTGCCGTTCTAACAGATCTGCCACCACTTCCTGGCGAAGCAGTTTCAGTTCCCCCTCATCTCCGATCCGGAAAGAGGGATCCAAATCAATCCGGTGAAAATCATTGCGGATCACGTGCAGACAGAAACTGTGAATGGTGGTGATCTGGGCATGATGTACCAGCGTCAGCTGGCGAAGCAGATGGGCATGTTCCGGTTGTTCCTCTACCTTTGCTTCAATGGCAGTCCGGATTCGTTCCCGCATTTCTGCGGCAGCCGCATTGGTGAAGGTCACGATCAGCAGTTCATCAATATCCACCGGACGCACATCATCCGTAATCAAACCAATGATCCGCTCTACCAGTACCGCCGTCTTGCCGCTTCCGGCAGCTGCCGACACCAGAATATTTCTGTTTCGCAGAGAAATGACCTGCTGCTGCTCCTTTGTCCATGAAAATCCCATATATTCCCCTTTCTTCTCAGGCAATTGTGAAACTTCATCTACTTTCCGAGATGATACCTTCGTACACAATATGTCTTTCGAAGACACGCTCTCGCTTCACGTCATTCTTACGAATGACTGAAAAGTGCAGCGGACACTAAGTAATTCTGAGCCGTAAAGCCTCAGAATTACAAGTACCGGCATTTTCAAGAGTCTTCTTAAGACATGTTTGCCTCCCTTCGGCATCATCCTTCCGATACTTTTTTGAAGTTTCACAATGGCCTGTTTGATATGCATCAATCTATCCTATCTATCACACATCTGTCATTGTTCTTCCCTGATCAAAGCCAGCACTTCTTCTGTGTCCAGGGTCTGTAACTTCCGGTACCGATAGCCCGGTATGCCGGTGTCAAAGCCACAAATGCCTTTGTACATGCAGTAATCACATGCGGTCCGGTCTTTGTATGCATATGGATTCACCGGTATCTGCCCGGACAGCATTTCCCTGCACAGATCGGCGGCTTTTTGCTTGCCATATCCGCAAAGTTGCTGCATTTCCTCTGTAGATGCGGTCATAGAACTGCCTGTAGGTGCACCGGAGGCATCTCTGGTGAGATTTTTCACCACCGCTGATTTTTTCCCTTCGGTATGGTCTACCAGTCTGGCAATGTCACTGTCTTTGTTGGTCAGACCGTTCATCCGCAGTTCCTCTAATACGGCACTGTCCACTGCCTCTGCAAAGGCTTCTGTGTCCTCCGGCAGAGACGGCTTTTCCACCACCGGATTTTTGATGTTGTAATAATAGACACCTGCCGGTAGAACAGCCTTGCCCGGATGGGTGGATGCGGTCAGTTCCATTGCCGCAGATAAATATAAAATCAGCTGTAACTGCAATCCATAGTACAGCCTGGTCAAATCCAGTACGGTAGATCCGGACTTGTAATCCACAATCTTCACATACACTTCCTGGTCTTTTTCCACCAGATCCACCCGGTCGATGCGCCCATGCAGCTTCATGGTCACCCCCGGACTGACTTCCAGCGCCATGCCCGGTGTATTGTATTCTGCGGAAAATGCCACCTCACTGCCCTTTGGGAAAAAACTGCCTGCCTGTAACTGCTTCTCCAATGCCCAGATGGTTTTGTCTGTCATCTGTTCCAGGCGGCCTACCAGATAGCGGTATCGGGCAGAACTTTTCAAAATGGTATTGCCATAGGCCTCTGTGACTTGCCCCACACTTTCCTGTACATATTGGAGCCGGTCTTCCTCTGACAGTTCCTGCCAGGTGACCTGTCTTTCCTGTAACAGACCGAAAAACCGGGAAATGGCTTCATGGAAAATGTTGCCATAATCTGCTGCGTTTAAGGCATATTCCTGCCGTTCTGACAGGCCCAGTCCATAGGTCAGGAAATGGGCATAGGCACAGCCGGAAAAGGTTTCCAGTCGGGTCACACTGTTTAATGGATATTTCCCAAAAATGCGGGCTGACACTTGTGGAGACAGATGTTCCTCTCTGTAAGCCGCAAACAGTCCATCTAACACATGCTCCAGACGGGTTCTGTACTGAGGTTGTCTGTGATACCAGCCATACAGATCCTGCCACCAGCCATTCTCTTCTCCCTGTCTGTGTGCCCGTAAGCCTTCCATCAACAGTCCCATACTCTCTTCCGGCTGCCAGATCTGTGCTTCTTTCGACAGGCTGTCCTGGTTGCTTTCCTCTGCCTGTGGAAACTGCCTGCGGATCCGGTTCACCAGATAGCAGGGGCGCAGGGCTTTTCCGTCACTGCTGACTCCGGACCAGATCAGATACAGCTTTGCCCCGGGTTTTGTCAGCATCAGATACAGATAATATTGCTCAAAAAAGCCCTCCTCCTTACTGGTGGGTGCCAGTTCGATTTCTGTCTGTTTCAACCACTCTCTGTCCAGATCGGACAACAATCCATGCTTTCCATTGCCGGCAGGAATCAAACTGTCATTGCATCCAAGGAGAAACAGCACTTCTACACTGTCCAGTCTGGTTCGCTGTAAATTTCCAATGACCAGTCGGTCAATGGAGGGTGGAATCAGACCTGCCTGTAGATTTTCAAAACCGGACGATAAGATATCCCCATAAGCAGACAGGGAAAGCACTTCCTCTCCCATCAATCCCACCAGCTCATCCAACAGTCCCATAACCTTGCCAAAGCACTGGCTGTATTCCCTTGCCTGTGCCAATGCACCGGCTGCCTCAAACCGGTCTGCCTGTGCCTGCAATTGTTCCTCTGCCATACAACCGCATAAAAAACCATACAGCAAGGTGGTGATTTCTCTTACGTCTCTCTTTTCTGCAAAAGCACGGTCTATGGGAAGAAGCCAGGACATAATCTGTTCCCGCAGGTCATTGAGAGAAGCCAGATGATGCTGATATTTTTCTGCTTCCGGTGTCCCGCTTCCCTGTATGTTATTTCCCTGTGTTTGACTTCCTGGCATTTCCTGGATTTCACTGCTGCCTGCCCCATTCTGCTGAGATAAAACTTCTCCACCAGATGCATCTGTCCATCCACAGATGGGCATGCCCCGGTACACAAATGTCCACTCCTGCTGCCACTTCCAGCCGGAAATGCCCAGTGCCTTCACATAATTTTCCAGATAGTCCACCTGTCTGCGGGTCAGACCGATCAGGGGATTGCGAAGCAGGCGAAACATAGACTCATAGGTATACTGTTTCTCCACTGCTTCTAACACAGAAGAAATCAGTTCCACCAACGGATTACCGGACAGATTTTTCTTCCGGTCAATGAACACAGGCAGATCTGCCCGGGCAAACCATTTCTCCAGAATGGGAATATAGGTCTCCATGTCACTGCAAATCACGGCAATCTCCCGATACCGGAACCCCTCCCGGATACAGGCAAGAACCTGGGTCAGTACATACCGCACTTCCTCCTCCGGATTTTTTGCCTGATGGAGATGAATTGCCTCTGCCGGTGCCGGATATTCCTGTACCGGATGGCGAAACAATCCCTTTTCCAGTGCCCGAAGGGGTTCTGCCACCGGTCTGGTTTCGTAAATCCGTTCCTCCGGTTTGAGTTCCACATGAGATTTTGTCTCCCGATTGATCCGGTCTGCCATGGCAGTGAGGCGGGCCACCACCTGCTTACTCATATAAAACAGTTCCTGCTCCCCGGTGATCTTGTAGGGATTTTCATCCGGGTCCATAGTCAATACAACCACCACATCTCTGCCATACTGCATGAGCAGTTCCAACAGTCCATACTGCACCGGGGTAAAACCGGTAAAACCATCCAGAACAAAAACCGACCGCTGCACTTCCTTTGACTGGGGAACCCACTCACTCAAGTGCGGCAGCAGTTCTTCTAATGTAATGACATCCCCTGTCTTCCTCTCTAAAAACTTTGCATAGATCACTTCCAGATCCCGGATCTTATGCTGCAACAGAGGCTGGCTGTCCAACTGGTCTGCGATTTCCCGCAACTGTTTTGGCATGACACGATACTGGAGAAATTCAGACAGCATAGACTTTAACTGCTCAATAAAGCCCTTTCTGGACAGATTTCCCCGATACAGTTCCAGACTGTCTGCCACTTCCCCTGCAATCTTCCGCAGCAGCATGGATTTTCCGGTGTCATCTAAAATCCCCGGAATGGTCTGGTGCAGTTCCTCCATCACCCGGTAAGCCAGACGGTGGAAACTGACCACATCCACTTGCATCATCCCCAGATTGTCCGTCAGCTGGAGTACCTTTTTCTGCGCCACCAGCGTAGACTGCTCCGGTACGATGATCTGCACCCGTAAAGAAGGGTCTGCCTCTGCTTCCTCTAAAAGCCTGCGATAGATGACCTCTGATTTCAGGGAAATCGAAGAGCCGAACATAAACTGTAGTGCCATAATGCCCCTTTCTAAATATTGGCAAAACACCATCCACCCGAACGCCTTTCAGCAAAATTTATATTTATAGGGCAGGTAGGTATCTATACGTACTGCCTGCGTTCGCAATATGTCTTTCGAAGGCACGCTCCCGCTTCGTGTAGAATGCAACGGCACTAATGTTTTTTATCGTAATATGATATATTACTCAAAAAACAAAGTGCCGGCTTCTACAAGAGCCTTCTTAAGACATATTTGCCTTCCTTGCCAGTACGTAGATAGACTTTGCTTTTAGCCCTATAAATATAAATTTTGCTATCTCGGCTGTTTCTTGAATGAATCCACCAGTTTTGCCATTATCTTATTGAATATGCATCACTGTAAAAGTATCAAATTGTTACAAATATTCTTTCTAACCCTCACACAAACAAGGTATATCTCCACAGGGTCAGGCATATTTTGTAGTGAGCCTGATTGGAAAGGGTTTGTATGAGTTCTAAAACCAAAATCCTAATCTTAAAAAAGAAAGAAATCCTTTACACCATTCTCTTTGCCGCACTGGCTGTTTTGCTGGTGGTTCTGCTGTATTTTATGTTTTTCCGCCCACACACCAGTCCCATGCCCAGAGAAGAAGCAGAAGAATCTTCTGTGACTTACATACCGGGCATGTATACTACTTCCATCACACTGGGAGAACAATCTTTGGATGTGGAAGTCACCGTGGATGCAGACCATATCAATTCTGTCCGTCTGGTAGACCTGACAGATGCAGTGACCACCATGTACCCACTGGTAGAGCCTGCCATCGACAATCTGGCATTGCAGATCATCCAGACCCAGTCACTGGATACCGTTACTTACAGTGAAGACACCCGGTATACTTCCACACTGTTACTGGATGCCATCGAAACTGCCCTGTCCAAGGCACAGCGTGAGTAAACTTCATTTATCATTGCAAACGGTATGGTTTAATCCAAGTGATGTCTGCGTACGCAACATGTCTTTCGAAGGCACGCTCTCGCTCAGGTGAAAATGCAGCGGATACTAAACTTTTTGTTCACTTTTCGTTCCAAAAAGTAAGTACCGGCATTTTCAATGGCCTTCTTAAGACATGTTTGCCTTCCTTGACATCACATTTCAGTGACAAGTAACCGTTTTGCAATGACTCAAAGGTTTTCTATTTCCTTCATCCACAGACGACTGCTGGCATCACTTGGCATACGCAGATCTCCTCTTGGGGAGACTGCCACAGAACCCACCTTTGGACCATCCGGCAGACAGGAACGCTTGAACTGCTGTGTGAAGAACCGCCAATAGAAGGTACGAATCCACTTTTTGATGATGTCTTCCTCATATTTTCCGGCAAAGGCAAGTTTTGCCATGCGGAATATTTTCTTTGGTGGATACCCAAAACGCAGTACATAATACAGGAAGAAGTCGTGTAGTTCATAAGGGCCTACCAGATCTTCTGTCTTCTGGGCAATCTTGCCATCTGCATCCGGCGGTAACAATTCCGGGCTGACCGGTGTATCTAATACATCATACAACACGGCACTGAGTTCCTTGTCCTCCACTGTATCTGCATAATAACGAACCAGATGACGCACCAGTGTCTTCGGCACAGATGCGTTGACCCCATACATGGACATGTGATCTCCATTGTAAGTGGCCCAGCCCAGTGCCAGTTCCGACATGTCGCCGGTACCGATGACCATCCCTCCTGTCTGGTTGGCAATGTCCATGAGAATCTGGGTCCGCTCTCGTGCCTGCCCGTTTTCATAAGTCACGTCATGGATGGATGGGTCATGTCCGATGTCTCTGAAATGCAGATTGACCGCTTCTTTGATGTTCACTTCCCGCAGCTGTGCCCCTACTCTCTTTGTCATCAGGCAGGCATTCTGGTACGTACGGTCTGTGGTACCAAAGCAAGGCATGGTCACTGCGGTAATGCCGCTTCTGGGAAGTCCCAGCGCATCAAATGCCCGCACGGTTACCAACAGTGCCAGTGTGGAATCCAGACCGCCGGAAATGCCGATGACCGCCGATTTGCAGCCAGTGTGCTCTAACCGTTTCTTCAATCCCATGGTCTGAATGGACAGAATCTCCTCACATCGTCTGTCTCTGTTTCCTCTGTCTGCCGGTACAAATGGTGCCGGGTCAATCTTTCTCTGTAACTGCAACTCCTCCACAGGCAAGTCAAATGGCACCGTCACATACCCTTCCCCTGCCTGAGACAAATCAAATGTTCCCATTCGCCTGCGCTCACTGCGCAGACGGTCTAAGTCCATATCTGCCAGTATGGTTTCATGGCCCAGAGTGGCAGACTCCGCCAATATGGTACCATTTTCCCCAATGATATTATGGCCGGAAAATACCAGATCCTGGGTAGATTCTCCCTCTCCTGCATTGGCGTAAATATAACCGCAGATCAGACGGGCAGACTGCCCTCCGATCAGATCCCGGCGATAAGCCGCCTTGCCTGTGGTCTCGTCACTGGCTGATGCATTGGCAATAACCGTGGCACCTGCCATGGCGTGCCGGATACTGGGGGGATTGGGGGTCCATACGTCTTCGCAGATCTCACAGCCAATCACCAGCTCCGGTATCTGCCGACAGGAAAATAACAGATTGCTTCCCATTGGTACTTCATAGGAACTTCCATCTGCCCCTGTCAGTGTAACTGACACAGGTGTCTCATTTCCCTTAGAAAAATATCGCTGCTCATAAAACTCCCCATAGTTTGGAAGAAACGTCTTGGTCACCAGTCCCAACACCTTTCCACCAGACAATACGGCTGCCACATTGTACAGTCTGCTGCTTCGCTCAAAAGGCAGGCCAATCACTGCCACAACGCCCAACTCCCGGATGTCCTCTGCCAGTTCCATCATCATCTCCGATGCCTTGTCAATCATGGGACTTTGCAAAAACAAATCATTACAGGTATATCCTGTCAGACACAGTTCCGGGCACACGATCACCTTCGCCCCCTGTCCGGCTGCTTCTGTGATCACATGCAATACCTGCTCCTTGTTGTATACCGGGTCTGCCACCTGAATCTTAGGAGTGGCAGCTGCCACTCGAATAAAATGATCTTTCATATTGTTTCCTTTCTCATAGGCAATCGCAAAACGATGACAACGAACGTTCTTCAACAAAATTTTATAAAAAACACGCTCCCGCTTTGAATCATTCGTAAGAATGATGTCCACAGCAGCGGTACTAATATTTTTTCGCTTACTGCTCAAAAATAAAGTACCGGCGTTCCACAAAGTTTTTTTTATGAAAAATTTTGTTGTGCGAACTGTTTTGTGATTTTATCAAAACTTTTCGCAATTGCCTATTGTAACCTCAATTTTTCTATTTCTGTCAACCACGGATAAAATGCGGTCATATCATCCGGAATGGTCTCTACGTCTACTGTCTGGGCAGAAAAGCAAATGCAGGTTCTGCACTGGCACACTGGTACTTCCACTGCCTGTTCCAGAATCTCTTCCAGACATTTGTAATAGGCTTTGTCCCGAAGCTCCGGGTCTCTCTCTTTTTTTAATTCCGTCAGCAGACTGTCCAAGGTCTGGTCTTCCAGATGATACCAGTTTTGCATGGTTTCTTCTTTCAACAGACTGCTGCTGCCATAGGTATGGTACAAATCCGGATACAGCGTATCTTCCCGAATGCCGCACCACAATTCATAAGTGCCTTCTGACAGCCGTTCCTGTAATGCCGCTTTTGTCTCCACATCTGTCAGTTCCAGATGAATCCCCAGCTCTTCCAGATGGGCCTGCGCCTGTTCTGCCAGCAGTTCACACACTTCCATGTCTGCCATGTCTGATGCCAGACACAACTCAAATGTGAGGGACCCCCCGGAAGGGGCTTTTATCACTTTCTGCCCCCGCACCGTGTAGCCTGCCTGCTTGAAATAGTCCAGCACTGCCTGTTTCATGGCTTCTTCTGCTTCTTCCCCGGTCATGTCTTCCTCATAAATCTCATGTCCCTGACGATCCCTGGTATAGGCCTGCTGATAGGCTTCCTCAGAAGAACCGGGGGCAATATCAAAAATACGGGAAGCCGGATAATCCAACACCCCATAGGTACTGCCTGCATAGGCATTCACTGCTTCCTTTCGTTCATATGCAAACAGAGTGGCCAATGCCTTTCGCAGGGCAATGGATGGATCTGAATCTCCCTTTCCCCCTACATTGACGGTATCTACATTCATGCCAATATAACTGTAACTTGCGGAATCTGCCAGGCAGGTGTAAATCCGCTCTCCGCTGATGGCATCATTGCCATTTTCCTGTCGGATGGCATTTAACACACGCTGGCTGTCCTGTACCTGCACCACATCCAGCTGCCCTTCTGACAGTAAGGTCAATTTCTCTTCCTCTGTCACTGGCTGCCAGCTGATATTTCCAATCTCCGGTTCTCCTTTGTAATAATAAGGATTTGCCGCAAAGGTCAACTGTCCCCCTTTTTCTTCCGTCATATAATAGGGTCCGGCACCCACAGGCAGCTGTACTCTGTCTAAAATAGCCTCCAAAGCCTCTCTGTCAAATCCAAACTGATTTTCCGAAACTGCATACAGACTTTCCTCTCCATATTTTTTCAAAGAAAGCACCGGAATGTCCAGACTATACAGCGTTTCCTCATCATATCCATTGGTGTCAATATCCACCCGAAAAGCGCTGATTCTGCGAATTCCCGAAATATTCGGGGCTTTGCCCCGCTGTCCCGATGCGATCTTTTCCGCAATCAAATATTCCTCTGCCAGCTGCCTGGCATCCTCCTCATAGGTGGTTTCATCCGCCCCACAGACACGTCCCAGTGCGCCATAATCCCCACCGTATTCTGCTGCCACCACACTGACTACATCTGCACTTACTGCCTCAGGGGGATAAGACTCCTCCTGTCCATAAAAATGCAGAAACAATTCCTCCGGTGATGCATACTGGTCTGTCAATAAGGAATAATCGGTGGACTCATATAATGACCTGCACCAGTCCAGCTCTTCTTCCAGCACAGGAACCACAAGGGTACGATTCAGCTCCTCTGCCAGTTCCTCTGGCAGTTCCTGCAATGCCTGTGTGATTTCCTCCTCCTCCACTGTCACATCAGCCGGTGCTTCCAGCCGATAGTTCTGCATCCCGATGATGGGCACATGGGCCAGAGAATAAGGGCCGGTGTAAGCAGGATCAGACAGCACATACAGCGTAAACAGCAGATCATCTGCCGTCAGGGATTCCCCTTCAGGGGTGCAGGCATCCTCCCGCAAAGTAATATGATAGGTGGTGATGTCATCCTTTGCATTATAGGAGACATCAATCTTGGCAATGCCTTCATAAGTGTAGGCAAAACCATTGTGTTCCAGTTCCTTCTGGTAAATGGCATCATACACGATTTCTCCACTACGGTCTACCGTCAGCAGCATGGCCTGTGTCAGACGCACCAGTTCCTGCTCCGGATCCGAAACCGCAAACAACGGATGGAAAGAACCAATGCCCCCATCATACCCGATGTGCAGGATTTCATCTGCCTGTACCTGCACGTCCGTTTCTTCCTGTGTGGTCTCCTCTGAATCTGTCTGTCCCCTGCAGCCGGCGAACCATACCATGCAAAACAGCAACAGCCAGAAACTGTTCCTTTTTGTTCTATTCATCACATCATCCAATCTCACGCATGCATCTTGCATTTTTTGTTTAAATTAGTTTATTTAAATCGCAATCAATTCTATGATACCACAAATCCACCTGATAAGCACCTATTTCTCTGAAAATTTGATGGCATCCCTAATCATAAAACAGTCTGGTGCTTCTTGGGCTGCCAATTTTTATGTAATCGGAAGTTCCCGTTACATAAAAACAAGACGAAGCAACCAGAGATCACTTCATCCTGTTTTATATTGGCTATATCATTTTCAATATACCATCCCTGCCACACCCATCAACTCCGAATCCGAAAGGTCTTCGGTGCAATGCAATACACTGCCACACAGGAAATCAGTCCATACACCACGCATAGCAAAATCATCAGACCGCCAAACAACAGCGTATCCACATGGAGATTGATCATGGTATAACACACCACATACGTGACGCCCATCAGCAGCCGATACGGGATGCTTTTCACTTCCGTCCCTGCCGTATAGGGCTGTAACAGATAATACCAGGTCAGATAGTGGACAGAAAAAAGCAAACTCATGGCCACGGTGCCCACAAACAACACCACATAATACAATGGCGTATCTGCACCGCCACTGACCAGCAGTCCCATCACCATACCTGCCCCGATCACCACTGCCGGCAGCAGATTGACTTTGATGATTTCCCGAAGCCGGATCCAATACAGTTCCAAAATCGCCTTTGGCTGCTTATAAAAGGAGTAGGTCAGCAAACTGTGATCGCAGTTGACGAACAATGCCTGTGTATACCCGGTTCCCGTGTTCAGTGCATACATAAAAAACAGCAGTTTGGCAAAATGATTTTGAAACAATTCCTTGAAATCCGGACGAAATTCCGGCTGCACATACAGCCATGCCACCAGTGCTACAAACAACAGACCACAGATGACACTGGTAATGACAGAGCGTCTCCACAACAGTTTTTTATGCCGCTTGACAAACAACTCATGCAGATACTCAAATCCATGCCGATTGCTGGACACCGTTGTGTTGTCAGAAATCAGGTTCCGGCTGTTTAATGTCTCCAGCTGCACCTCATCGGTATCGGGATGCAGCACCTTCCAGGACAGCTGCTGGCAGATTTCCCTGTAGTAAGGAAAGGTTCGGATGTATGGAATACAGCAGATACCTGCCACTGCCCCAGCCAGCATCCCGATCACCAGTATGTTGAGGGGAAGGGGATGATGAAACAGCACCGGAAGATAAGCCGCTGCCACAAGCCCCGTCACCAGCAGTCCCACACTGTTTTTTGGAAATAGATGGGCATAGTCTTTTGTGTTCTGATACCGGTACAGCCGCAGGGCAGAAACTGCCAACTTCACCCCGATGACGGATGCAGTCAGCAGCAGTCCCATCCGGATTTTCATGCCAAATACCAAGCCAAACAAGATACCTGCCGTCAGGTAGCCTGCTGCGGTAGACACCAGAAATGTCACATATTCCACTAACTCATACCGCCGTCCATCCATCCGCATCAGTATGACCGCATAATACATCTCTTTTGTGTCAGTCAAAAATTTCTGGTGTACCCACGCACCTGCCAGACATAAGAAAAACAAGACGTGTACATATCCGCCTGCCCCATCAGGCGACAGTGCAAATCCTCTTCCAGACAAGATACGCTCTGTCCAGCCTGTTCCAAATCCGCCATATAATACAAAAACCGGCAGTGCTGCCATCA